>NZ_JBEZEX010000050.1:0-32042 GCF_040649115.1 Micromonospora sp. NPDC049049
GCAGCATCACCATCAGTCCCCGGGCCTGGTCGTGCGCCACGGCGAGGGGGCGGGACGCGGGGGAGTCCTCGGGTACGTCCAGCCGGGCCAGGGCGGAGGGATCAAGCCTGACCGCCCGGAGCCGGGCACGGTCGGCCCCCGCCCCCAACCACTAAGACCACCGCACCGGGATCTCAGCAGGCGGCTCACCCTCGCCCGCCCAGAAGATGGTGCCGGTGGCGTCCACCACGACCACCCGGGGCGTCCGGGCCAGGCCCCAGGTGATCGCCTCGGCCGGGTCGTCCCAGCTTGGCGCCTCCTCCAGCACCCCGGTCTCGGCGCCGGCGTCGTCGCCTGCCGACCGCTCCCAGTACGCCGTCCAGACCTGCTGACCGGCGGACATGTCCGGGTGCACGAAGACGGTGCCGCGCCCGCGCCAGGCGGCGAGCCGCTCCGGGACCACCGGCACCGGTGTCTCCCCGGTGACGGCCTCCAGGTCCTCCACACCGAAGGCGTGCGGCAGCAGCTCGGCCATCCGCAGCGGCCGGGTCTTGCTCTCGATCAGGCACTCCGGCCCGCCGTGCTCCCAGAGCAGCTGCCGGCAGCGGCCACACGGCATCAACGGCTCGCCTGTCGCGTCGACGCAGGAGAGCGCGACGAGCCGGCCGCCACCGGTGGCGTGCAGGCTGGACACGACCCCGCACTCGGCGCACAGCGTCACCCCGTACGCGGCGTTCTCCACGTTGCAGCCGACCACCACCCGGCCGTCGTCAACAAGTGCGGCCGCGCCAACCGGGAACGTCGAGTACGGCGCGTACGCGTGCCGCATCGCCTCAATGGCGGCAGCGCGCAACCGTGCCCAGTCAATGTCGGTCATGCCGCCATTCTGCCCAAGCTGCCCAGGTCAGAAGCGGGCAGGGGCGGCCGCCCGCCGTGATCGAGTGATGAGAAGTAGGCCAGGAACGGTCCCGGCACCTACTTTTCATCACTTGATCAAGTGGGAACGGGCCCGCCCCGGAGGTCAGCCCTTGATGTAGGGCTTGCCGTCGGCGGCCGGTGCCCGGACCCGACCGACCAGCCCGGCGACCGCCAGGATCGTCGCCAGGTAGGGCAGCATGGCCAGGAACTGGCTGGGGATCGAGCTGCTGATCGCGCCCAGGTACGTGGCGAGCTGGTCGGCGAATCCGAAGAACAACGCGGCGAGCAGCGCGCCGGTCGGGTTCCAGCGACCGAAGATCAGCGCAGCCAGGGCGATGAAGCCCTTACCGCCGATCATGTTCTTGGTGAACGAGTAGAGCGCCAGGGTGTAGGACGCGCCGCCGATGCCGGCGACCACACCGGCCAGCAGCACGTTGCGGTAGCGCACCCGCAGCACCTTGACGCCGAGCGTGTCGGCGGCGATCGGGTGCTCGCCGACCGAGCGGGTCCGCAGCCCCCACCGGGTGCGGAACAGCCCGATGTGGATCACCAGCACCAGGAGCAGCCCGAGATAGAGGAAGATGTTGCCGCGGAACAACGCCGGACCGAGCACCGGGATGTCCTTCAGCAGGGGGATCTCCCAGTTGCTGAAGCGGGGCGCGCTGTTGTACTTCGCGGCGTCGGTCTGCATCAGCCGCTCGTAGAGGAAGCCGGTGACGCCGACGGCCAGCAGGTTCAGCACGATGCCCATGACAACCTGGTCGACCAGGTAGCGGATGGCGAAGACGGCCAGCAGCAGCGAGATGAACGCGCCGCCGATGGCTGCGGCGACCAGGCCCACCCACACGCTGCCGGAGATGCTGCCGAACAGGGCCCCGCTGAACGCGCCCATCAGCAGTTGGCCCTCGATGGCCACGTTGACCACGCCGGACCGCTCACAGAGCACCCCGGCGAGCGCGCCGAAGATCAGCGGCAGGGCCAGGATGAACGTACCGCGGATGATGTTGACCAGTGGCATGAAGTTCTGCCCGGCCGGCGCGGCGCTGACCTGCCAGCAGAGGAACGACAGCACGAAGGCGACCAGCCCGACGCCGAGCACGGGAAGGAACCACCGCTTCGGCACCCCGGCGAGCAGCGCCGCGCCGGCGGCGATCGTGATGATCCCGAACAGGATCGCCCCGATCGTGCCGTTGATCTCCAGTGCGGCACCGGCCGCGTCGTCGCTGAGGGTGAACCGGGCCTGTTGGTCGGTGGCGAGCGCGCCGAAGAGCACCGCGGCCAGCAGGCCGAGCGCCAGCAGCGTGAGACCGACCTTCCGGCTGCGGGTCCAGAAGCCCTCGTCGACCGGGGCGACCGCGATGTCGGGGACAGCCATGGTGGACATGAGTTACCAGCCCTTCGCCAGGCTCGTCTGCAACCGGGCGGCGCGCGCGGCCCGGAGCTGGAAGATCGCCTTCACCAGGGCCGGTGCGGCGATGAAGATGACGATCAGCGCCTGGAGCACTGTCACCAGCTCCAGCGAGATCCCGGAGTACGACTGCATCCGGTTACCACCGGCCTGAAGCGCGCCGAACAGCAGCGCGGCCAGCAGCACCCCCCAGGGCTTCACCCGCCCGAGCAGGGCCACCAGGATGCCGTCGAACCCGATCTGCGCGACCACCAGCGGGGTCAACGCGCTGGCGGTCGAGCCGAGCACCATGTTCGAGCCGCCGAGGCCGGCCAGGATTCCGGCGAAGACCATGATCAGGATGTACGTCCGGGTGACGCTGATGCCCGCGGTCCGGGCGGCGTCCGGGTTGGCGCCGACCGCGCGCAGCTCGAAACCGAGCGTCGAGCGGTTGAGCAGCCAGGCGACCGCCCAGGTGGCCAGCACGGCGAGCAGGATGCCGGCGTGCACGCGCAGGTTGTCCCCGAGCAGTCGGGGCAGCTGGGCGGAAGTGTCCACCGCCTTGCTGATCGCGTCGGTGCGGTTCGGGTCCTGCACACCGTTCTGCACGATCAACCAGGTGAGGAAGTACGTGGCGACGTAGTTGAGCATGATCGTGTTGATCACCTCGTGCGCGCCGGCACGGGCCTTGAGGATGCCGGGGATGAAGCCCCAGATCGCTCCACCCAGCGCGCCGGCCAGCACCGCCACCAGCAGGTGCAGGCCGGGCGGCAGCGGCAGCAGGAAGCCGGCCAGCGCCGCCATGATCACACCGATGGTGGCCTGGCCCTGGGCGCCGATGTTGAACAGGCCGCCCCGGAAGGCCAGCGCCACCGACAGGCCAGTGAAGACCAGCGGCGCCGCGTAGGTCAGCGTCTCCGAGATCGGCGCGAGCACCGCCTGCCAGCCGTTGGCGCCGTCCAACCAGCCGGAGAACGCCTCGGGGTCGAAGATCGAGCCCTTGAACAGGTTCGCGTACGCCTCGCTGACGAGCGTCCAGCTGGAGTTGATCGCGTCGGACGGGCGGGAGGTGATGTACGAGTAGGTGGCGAGCACGTCGGGATCAGAGATGATCATTAGCACCGCGCCGACCACGATCGCCAGCACCAACGACAACAGGGTCACCGTGAAGGTGTTCGCCGCCCAGAGGTTGTCCAGGAACAACCGGCCCAGGCTCGGCTTCGGCTCCGGGCCTGGCTTCACCGAGCGGTCCGGCTCGGTGGCCACCTCGGCGCGTTCGGTGTTGCCGAGCGCGTTCTGCGCGGCCTGCGCCTCGCTCGCCGGCTCCTTGTCCGGCGAGCCGGACTGCGGATTGGGGTTGGTCATGCCTCGTCCTCGCTCGCGGAGCCCGCGTCGCGCGCCGGGCTCCCGTCTGCCGCGCCGGGCTTGTCGGTGGCGGGTGCCGCGCCGGGCTCGTCGGCGGCGATTGCCGCGTCGGGCTTCTCGGCGACAGCGTCGTGGGCCTCGTCCTGGCTGATGCCGGCCATCAGCAGACCGATCTCCTCACGCGGGGTGTCCGGGCCGACGATGCCGATGATCCGGCCGCGGTACATCACCGCGATCCGGTCGGCCAACCCGATCACCTCGTCGAGTTCGCTGGAGACCACCAGAACGGCGGTGCCGATGTCTCGCTCGCGGATGACCTGGCTGTGGATGAACTCGATCGACCCGACGTCGACGCCACGGGTCGGCTGGGCGGCGATGAGGAGCTTCAGCGGCCGGGACAGCTCCCGGGCCACGATCACCTTCTGCTGATTGCCGCCGGAGAGGGTGCCCACCGTCGCGTCGGCCGATGAGGTACGAACGTCGAACTGCTCGATCCGCTCCTTCGCGGAGGCGGCGATCGCGTCCGGCTTCAGCGCGAGCCCGGCACCGAACGGCGGCCGGTCGTAGATGTCCAGCACCAGGTTCTCCGCGACACTGAACTCCTTGATCAGGCCGTCCACGCTGCGGTCCTCGGGCACGTAACCGACGCCCGCCCGGAGCACCTTCTTGGGCTTCCAGCCGTTGATCCGGTCGCCGGCCAGGCTGATCGTGCCGGCGAGCGCCGGGCGCAGACCCATGATCGCCTCGATCAACTCGGTCTGACCGTTGCCCTGTACGCCCGCCACGCCGAGGACCTCGCCCGCGCGCACGGTCAGGTCGACGCCGTCGACCGCGCGGATCTGCCGGTCGTCGTCGACGACCAGCCCGGCCACCTCCAGCACCGGCTCGCCCGGAGTGGCGGGGGTCTTGTCCACGGTGAGCCGGACGTTGCGCCCGACCATCAACGCGGCCAGCTCGTCCCGGCTGGCCTCCGGCGAGGCGGTGCCGACGGTCTTTCCGCGTCGGATCACTGTGATCCGGTCGGCGATGGCCTTGACCTCGCCGAGCTTGTGGGTGATGAAGACGATCGACTTGCCGGCCGCCTTGAGCGACCGCATGACCGTCAGCAACTCCTCGGTCTCCTGAGGGGTGAGCACAGCTGTCGGCTCGTCCAGGATGAGCAGGTCGACGTCACGGGTGAGTGCCTTGACGATCTCGACGCGTTGCTGGATGCCGACCGGCAGGTCCTCGATCACCGCGTCCGGGTCGACCCGCAGGTTGTAGCGCTCGGACACCTCGGTGACCTCGCGCCGGGCCCGCCGCCGGTCCAGGAAGCCGGCGATGCCGCCCCTGATCTGCTCGGCGCCGAGCATGATGTTTTCGGTGACGGTGAAGACCGGCACCAGCATGAAGTGCTGGTGCACCATGCCGATCCCGGCCCCGATCGCGTCGGACGGGCCCTTCAGCTTCAGCGGCTTGCCGTCGACCAGGATCTCGCCCTCGTCGGGCTGGTAGAGCCCGTAGAGCACGTTCATCAGGGTCGACTTGCCCGCACCGTTCTCGCCGAGGAGGGCGTGAATCTCTCCAGGCTCCACCGTCAGGTCGATGTGATCGTTGGCGACCAGATCACCGAACCGCTTGGTGATGCCGCGCAGTTCGAGTCTCAGCGCAACCTCCTGGAGTGCGAGCGATGGTGCAGCCTAGCTGCCGTCGTACCGGCCGGACCGGGCCGGCCGCCGTGGTGCGCGATCGGCCGCTCCGACCCCGCGGGGTATCCGCAGAGCCGGAGCGGCCGATCGGGTCGTACCTGTTCCCGCCGGCCCCCCGATGATCTCACCGGAGCGGCCGGCCGGTTGTCACTTGGTCGGCTGGGCCTTCGAGGTGACGGTGATGGTGCCAGCGGCGATGTCCGCCTTGATCTTGTCGACCTCGGCCTTCAGCTCGGCCGGAACCTTGCTGTCGAAGTCGTGGTACGGGGCGATCGAGACGCCGGTGTTGGCCAGGGTGCCGACGAAGCCCGGCTTGGACTCCAGCTTCTCGCCACCGGCGGCCTTCACCACGGCCTCCTTGACGGCCTCCGGGATGTTCTTGACCACGGTGGTCACGATCGCGGAGCAGTCCGGGGTGCTCTCGCAGCCGTCGACGTCCACCCAGATGGTGCTGTACTTGCCACCCGACGCCTTGGCCGCGGCGGTGGTGCCGAGGCCGGAGCCGCCGGCGACCGGCATGATGATGTCCGCGCCCTGGGCGACCAGCGCGTCGGAGACCTTCTTGCCCTCGTCCTGCTTGTCGAAGGCGTTGGAGAAGGAGCCCTTCTGGGTGTCCTTGTTCCAGCCCAGGGCCTGGACGTTCTTGCCCTTCGTGGTGTTGAAGTACTTCACACCGTCGACGAAACCGTCCATGAAGATGGTCACCGGCGGGATCGGCACGGCACCGTAGGTGCCGACCTTGCCGCTCTTGCTCATCCCGGCGGCCAGGTAGCCAGCCTGGAACGCGGCCTGGGCGGTGTCGAACTGCATCGGGTAGACGTTGGCGTCACCCGGGTTCGCGTCGACAATGCCGAACTGCTGGTTCGGGTTCGCCTTCGCGATCTTCGAGGTGGCGTCGCCCATCAGGCCACCGACCGCCAGGATGAAGTCGCACTTCTGGTTGACGAACTGGGTCAGGTTCGGCTCGTAGTCGGCCTCGGCCTTCGACGCGACGTACTTGATGTCGATGTTGTCGTTGGCGGCCTTGGCCTCCTGCAGGCCCTTCCAGGCCGAAGCGTTGAACGACTTGTCGTCGATGCCGCCGACGTCGGTCACCATGCAGGCGCTGAACTTCTTGGCGCCACTGCCGGCGTTGTTGTCATCCTTGGGCGCCTCGCCACAAGCGGCGGCGGTGAGCGCGAGCCCACCCACCGCGAAGATCGAGGCGATCCGCATCCCACGCACCGAGCGCAAGACGTCTCCTTCCCATTGCACACCGCGCCTTGTGCGGTGGCAGCCCATCAGCCGACCTGCGGGTGTGCCGCCGGCTGTCCCACGTTACGGACGGGAGCGTACGCCCGCGTCCACCCACCGGCCGACAATCGTGCACGACTGTTGAGCGCCTGTTACCCGGGTGTAACCCTTGCGTGGGGCACGTCACTCTTCGTGCTGGTAAGCAAGCGCCATGGCGTCCGCAACGTCCGTTTTCTGGAGGCGTTTTCCTCCTCGGACGTTACCGCCAAAAGACCGCGACCGCCGCGTTGACCAGGGTCAGACCGACGATCGCGAGGAAATGACCGCGGTTGACCACGTCCCGCTTCCGGGAGAAGAAGACCATGACGAAGATCAGCAGCGCGATCACCAACTTCGTCACAAGTTTTGCGGGGTTCGGCTCGTCGTCGCCGCCGCCGCGCAGCGGCGCGGAGAGGCCCAGCCCGGTCAGCAACTGGATCACCGCGCCCCACAGCATGGCCTGGTTGATCCGCAGCCGACCGCTGGAGTACTGGGCGATCGAGCCACCGAGCAGCAGGGCGAACCCGATCAGATGGACGTAGAGAAGGATGAGTCGGAGTGCTTCCACGCCTCCCATCCTCCCCTATCAACGACACTTTGTAGTAGTGGGGTGACCGGTCGGCGCGTCCAGGCCGCCCGGCCACGGCCGACGACCTATCCCTTCACTGCACCGGAGGTGAGGCCGGAAACGATGTACCGCTGGAGGAACTGGAAGACCAGCACCGTCGGGATCGCGGTCAGCAGGGTGCCGGCCGCGAAGATCCCGAAGTTGGTGTTCCGCTCGCCGCCCTGCAACATGCCCCGCATGCCGACCGCGAGGGTCTTGGCATCCGTGTCGGTGAGGAAGACGCTCGCCATCAGGAACTCGTTGATGGTGTTGATGAAGGCGAGCAGCCCGGTCACCGCGAGGATCGGCGCCACCAACGGCAGCATGATCCGGAAGAAGACCTGGGCGTGTGAGGCGCCGTCCACGGTGGCCGACTCGTCCAGCTCGCGGGGCAGTGTGTCGAAGAAGCCCTTCATCAGCCAGGTGTTCACGCCCAGCGCGCCACCCAGGTAGAGCAGCAACAGACCCCACGGGGTGTTGAAGCCGATGGCCGGCCACAGGTCGGTGATCGTGCCGAAGATCAGGAAGATCGCAACGATCGCGAGGAACTGCGGGAACATCTGGATCAACAGCAGTGACAGCAACCCCACCCGTCGCCCCTGAAACCGCATCCGGGAGAAGGCGTACGCCGCGAGCGCGGAGAGAAAGACCGACGCGAACGCGGCCCCACCGGCGATGAGCAGCGAGTTCAGGAACCAGTCAGCGAACTCGGTGCGCGCGAACAGGTTCCCGAAGTTCTCCAACGACACCCCGCCGGTCGGCACCAACTCGGTGGACGACAGGGTGCCGAGCGGATTGAGCGCCGCCGAGACGACGAACACGAGCGGAAAGAGACTGAACAGCACGCCGAGCAGGCCGACCAGGTGCCGCCAGCCGACCTCGGCGAACCATCGCTTCTTACGCCTGCCCGCGTTGCGGTCGACCGTCGCCGAGCCGTTCGCGCCGCCCGTGACGGCGGCGCCGGTGAGCATGGTCATGAATACACCTCCTCCTGTTGGCGGGTCCGCCGGAAGCTGACCGCCGACACCACCGCGACGATGGCGAAGATGAACAGCGAGATGGCCGCGGCGAAGCCGAACTGTGCGGCCTGCCCACCGAACGCCAGCCGGTAGGTGTAGGTGATCAGCAGGTCGGTGGCGCCGTTGCTGGGGTTGTCCGCCGGGAATGGTGCACCCTCGGTGGTCAGGTAGATCGCGTTGAAGTTGTTGAAGTTGAACGCGAACGACGAGATCAGCAGCGGCGAGAGCGCGACCAGCAGCAGCGGCAGGGTGACGGCCCGGAACGACTGCCAGCGCGACGCCCCGTCGACCGAGGTGGCCTCTGTCAACTCCCGTGGGATGGCCTGTAGAGCGCCGGTGGCCACCAGGAACATGTACGGGTAGCCGAGCCAGAGCTGCACCAGGATCACCGCGGCGCGGGCCGACCAGCCCTGCCCGAACCAGTCGACGCTGAGCCCGAACAGATTGTTGATCAGCCCGAAGTCGGTGTTGAACATGTCCCGCCAGACCAGGAGCATCGCGAAGGACGGCATGGCGTACGGCAGGATCAGCAACATCCGGTAGAGGTTGGTGCCCCGCATTCGGGGCGAGTGCAGCGCCAGGGCGATCGCCATGCCGAGGATGAACGTGCCGCCGGTGGAGCCGATGGCGAAGGCGAAGTTCCAGATCAGCGTGCGGAGGAACGGCCCGGAGATCCGCTCGTCGGTGAGCACCCGGGTGAAGTTGGACAGCCCGACGTTCACCTTCCAACCCTGGGCCAGCCGCTCGCCGTCGGCGGCGACGAACGCGCCGACCTCGCCGTCCGCGGTCCAGGTCCTGCCGCTGTCGCTGTCCTTGACGCAGTCGCAGCCCGCGTCGTACGCCCGGACGGCCTTGCCCTCGTACGCCCGGGACAGGCCAGACGAGCGCAGCGCGCCTCCGGCCGTCGGCACCACCAGGTCCGTGATGTCCTTGCTGCGGGCGCTGGCCTGGCTGAAGTTCAGCACGGTGTAGCCGTCGGCCGCGGTGACCTTCCCGCCGGGGCCGACGGTGGCCGCGCCGGGATCGAGCGGGCGAAGGCCCTCGGCGTCGCCGACGGAGACCGTGTCGGTTCCTGGCTTGGTGATCAGGAAGACCAGGGCACCGGTGGCCGGGTCGCCCTTGGTGGCGACCGACAACGGGTACTGGGTGGACCCCGGGACCTGCTTGACCGAGGAGCTCTGGATCGCGACGATCGCGTCGTCCTTGCTGCCTCGGTGGCCGTCGCCGAAGTTGGTGAAGGCCGTGCTCGCGGTGTAAAGCACCGGCACGACCTGGAAGGCGATCAGGAAGAGCGTGCCGGGGATGAGGTACTTCGCCGGGACGTGCCGGCGGCCCAGGTACAGATAGAACAGTGCGGCGGTGGTCAGCACCAGCACCGCCAGCCCGACCCACTTCTCGGCCGCCACGAGCGGGAAGGCCGCCCAGATCGCGATCCCGGCCACCAGGCCGAGCAGGATCACCTTCGCGGCGAGGCCGGTCGCGGTGATCGGCGCGTGGTTCCGCGCGGTACGGGTGGTGCGCGGGGACCCGGTGCGGACGGGCCCCCGGCCCGGGGCCTGCTGGGCAGGCCCCGGGCCGGACAGCGGTGTGCTCATTACTTGATCGAACCGGCGATCGTCTTGCCGGCCGCGGTAACCGTGCTGGTCGGGTCGGCGCCGCCGATGACGGCGGCCTCGGCCTTGCCGAACGGGTCCCAGATCGCGGCCATGGCCGGGATGGCCGGGAGCACCTGCCCGTTCTTGCCGGCCTCGATGAACTTGGCCAGGTCCGGGTCGCTGCTCTTGACCTGGTCAAGCGCGGCGGTCAGCGCCGGCGGGCGCGGGTCGGCCTGGTAGAGCGCCACGGCCAGCTCCGGCGTGGTGACGTAGTTGGCGACGAACTCCTGGGCGAGTGCCTTGTTCTTGCCCTTGGCCGCCACGTAGAAGGACTGGACGCCTACGAACGGCGCGGCCGCCTTGCCGCCGGCGAAGCCGGGAACGGCGGAGACGTCGTACTTGATGCCGGCCTTCTTCACGTCGGCGGTGGCCCACGGCCCGGAGACCAGGAAGGCGCACTTCTTGCCAGTGAAGGTGGCGGTCGAGTTGGTGTCGGCGATCGAGCGCTTCAGCACGCCCTCGCCCTTCTCGCCGAGCGCGGCGATCTTCTTGAACGCGGCGATCGACTCCGGCTTGCCCACGCCCAGGTCCTTCGGGTCGTAGTCGCCGTTCGCGGTGGTGCCGAAGAGGTAACCGCCGGCCGAGGTGTACAGCGGATAGATGTGGTACGCGTCGCCCTTCTGGCCGACCTGGAGGCAGAGCGTCTCGGTGACCTTCTTCTGCGCCTTGAGCTGCTTGCCGGTGGCGACCAGGTCCTCGATCGTCTTCGGTGCCTCGGGGGCCAGTTCGGTGTTGCGGATCAGCGCCAGGTTCTCCTGAGCATAGGGCACGCCGTAGAGCTGGCCGTTGAACGTGACGGCCTTGACGGCGGTCTCGTTGAAGGCGGCCTTCTGCTGGTCGGACAGCTGCACCGGGTCGATGGCACCGTTCTGGACCAGGTTGCCGATCCAGTCGTGCGCGCCGATCACCACGTCCGGGCCGCCGCCCTGGCTCGACACTGTCACGAAGTTGTTCTGAAGGTCCTCGTTCGGGACGGCCTGGACCTCGACGCTGACGCCGTTCTCCTGGCCGAACTTCTCGGCGAACGGCTTGAGGGCGGCGGTCCGCTTGTCGTCCGCCCAGATCACCAGTTTGCCGCCGGCGGCCTTGGGGGTCTCCTTCGCGGCCGGCTCGTCGCTGTCGCCACCGCAGCCTGAGGCGGCGAGCGCCAGGGCGAAGAGGGCGACCACACCCGCGGTACGGATGCGCATCGGTACTCCTGTCGTCATGGCGGCTCGCCGGGGACGGGCGGCTCGCCAGTGGAATGTCTGGAAGTTCTTGCCGATCGGCGCATGGATACTGCGCCGCTGCTCTCGCGTGTTGCGGGGACGTTAGCAAGACGTTGCAAGTAATGGAAGGGCTTGCAGAGGACCCCGCAAGAACTTGCCGGTGGGCTAAAGTGCCGCCATGCGCGCTCGACTGTCCGACATCGCCCAGCAGGCCGAAGTCAGCGAGGCCACGGTGTCGCGGGTGCTCAACGACCGCCCCGGCGTGGCCCCGGAGACCCGGCAGGCCGTCCTCACCGCCCTCGACGTGCTCGGGTACGAGCGGCCGGCCCGGCTGCGTAAGCGCAGCGCCGGTCTCGTCGGCCTGGTGGTGCCGGAGCTGGACAACCCGATCTTTCCTGCCTTCGCCCAGGTCATCGAGTCCACTCTGGCGCAGAGTGGATTCACGCCGGTGCTCTGCACCCAGACCGCTGGCGGCGTGACCGAGGACGAGTACGTGGAGATGCTGCTGGACAGGCAGGTCTCCGGCATCGTCTTCGTCTCCGGGCTGCACGCCGACACGGCCGCCAACCACGACCGCTACCGGGCACTGCTCGCCCGGCCGTTGCCGGTCGTGATGATCAACGGGTACGTGCCCGGCATCGGCGCGCCCTTCGTCTCCTGCGACGACCGGGAGGCGGCCGAGCTGGCAGTTGCGCATCTGGTCGCGCTCGGCCACCGTCGGATCGGCCTGATCACCGGCCCGGACCGGTTCGTCCCGGTGCAGCGCAAGGTGGCCGCCTGGCGTTCCGCGATGACCCGGCTGGCCGGCGTCGCCGAAGCCGACCTGGGCCCGCTGGCCGAGCTGTCACTGTTCGGAGTGGAGGGTGGCGAGGCGGCGGCCGGCCGCCTGTTGGACCGCGGCGTCACCGGGGTGGTCTGCGGCTCCGACCTGATGGCGCTCGGCGCGATCCGGGCCGCCCGTCAACGCGGCCTCGACGTGCCCGGCGGCCTCTCCGTGGTCGGCTACGACGACTCCCCGCTGATGGCCTTCACCGACCCGCCGCTGACCACGATGCGGCAACCGGTCACCGCGATGGCGGTGGCCGCCGTCCGCGCCCTGGTGGACGAGATCAACGGGCACGGCGCCCCGCACTCGGAGTACCTGTTCCGCCCGGAGCTGGTGGTGCGCGGCTCCACGGCTGTCGCGCCGAGTCCCGCACGCTTGTCTTACGCAAGATCTGCTTGACTCTTGCAACGGCGGGCCGGCATATTGCTCGAATGATCAGCACCGCCACCCCACCGCAGACCACCACCGACGACGACTGGTGGCGCTCTGCGGTCGTCTACCAGGTGTACGTCCGCAGCTTCGCCGACAGCGACGGCGACGGCACCGGCGACCTCCAGGGCATCCGGCAGCGCCTGCCGTACCTGCGCGACCTCGGTGTGGACGCGCTCTGGCTGACCCCCTTCTACACCTCGCCCATGATCGACGGCGGGTACGACGTGGCCGACTACCGGGACGTCGACCCGATGTTCGGCACACTCGCCGACTTCGACGCGATGATCACTGACGCGCACGCCCACGGCCTTCGGATCATCGTCGACCTGGTGCCCAACCACACCTCCAGCGCGCACCGCTGGTTCACCGCGGCGCTCGCCGCCGGCCCCGGCTCCCCGGAGCGGGCCCGCTACCTCTTCGCCGACGGTCAGGGCACGCACGGCGAGTTGCCCCCGAACGACTGGGAGAGCATCTTCGGCGGCCCCGCCTGGACCCGGACGGCTGACGGCCAGTGGTATCTGCACCTGTTCGACAGCTCGCAGCCGGACCTGAACTGGCGTCACCCGGAGGTTCGCGCCGAGTTCGAGGACGTGCTGCGGTTCTGGCTGGATCGGGGCGTCGACGGATTCCGCGTCGACGTGGCGCACGGCATGATCAAGGCGGAAGGGCTGCCGGACGTCGGCTTCAGCACGATGACCACCGGCCAGCGTCAGGTCGAACTGCTCGGCAAGGGCCGGCTGCCCTACTTCGACCAGGACGAGGTGCACGAGATCTACCGGGCGTGGCGGCCCATCCTGGACAGCTACCCCGGCGGTCGGATGGCGGTCGCCGAGGCGTGGGCCGAGACGCCACAGCGCCTGGCCCGCTACATCGGCCCGGACGAGTTGCACCAGGCGTTCAGCTTCGACTTCCTCGACGCCACCTGGTCGGCCGACTCGTTCCGCAAGGTGATCGACACCGCCCTGGCCGAGGCGACCGTCGTCGGGGCGCCCACCACCTGGGTGCTGTCCAACCACGACAAGCAGCGGCACGTCACCCGGTACGGCGACGGCGTCGAAGGGCTGCGCCGAGCCCGGGCCGCCAGCCTGCTGATGCTCGCCCTGCCCGGCTGCGCCTACCTCTACCAGGGCGAGGAACTGGGCCTGCCGGAGGTCCTCGACCTCCCCGACGAGCTCCGCCAGGATCCGGCGTTCCTCCGCACCGGCGAGAGCCGCGACGGCTGCCGGGTGCCCATCCCGTGGGACGGCGAGCTGGCTCCGTACGGCTTCGGACCGGCCGGCAGTGAGCTGAGCTGGCTGCCCGCCCCGGCGCTCTGGCGGGCGCTGTCCGTCACGGCGCAGACCGGCGTGCCCGGCTCGACCCTGGAGCTGTACCGGACCGCGCTGCGGATCCGCCACGTTCATCCCGCGCTCGCCCTCGACGCCGACGGGGTCACCTGGCAGGAGAGCGAGCCGGGCGTGCTGGCCTTCTCCCGCTCCGCCGGCGCGACAGTGCTGACCTGCGTCGTCAACATGAGCGGCGCGCCGGTCCTGATCGACGGGTACGGTCAGCCGCTCGTCGCCAGCGACGAGCTCACCGAACAGGGCTCCGGCCGGCTGCTGCCAATTGACGCGGCAGTCTGGTTGGAACGGCGCTGAACGGGTAACTCGTTCTCGACCTGGTCGTTCGTCGTGCCCCGCGCCGACGGGCGACTGGGCTACCGGCCCCTTGTGGTGGGGGGTGAGGTGCCACCGGCGCCGCGCGGAGTCCGCTCCGCGTGGCGCCGGTGTCCGTGCACGCCGACCCAGGTCGTCACTTCGCGGTGAGCAACGCCGCGATCCGGGTGAAGCCGGCACGTACCTCGGCCTCGTCCGGCGCTTCGACGGGCTCACCGTGGCCGGCCTCGTCGGCTGCCGCGTCCAACTCCTCGTCGATCACGTCCTCGAAGTCGCCGTACAGGTCGGCCCCCTCCACCTGCCGGGCCTCATCCTCGGCGGCGACCTGCGCGGCGGCGATCTCGCTGCGGATCTCGTCGGCGGACAGCGCCGGCAGCAACGGCTCCACCACGGCCATCAACTGCTCCTCGGCCACCACCGCCTCGGCAAGGGCCAACGCGTGCGGTCGCTCGTACGGCCCGCAGACCACCGGCTCCCACTCGTCGATATCACCGAGCGGACCGAAGGTGATGATCCACGGCAGGCCGAGGAGCGGCGAGTCCGCCGGCAGGTCCAGTGTCATGAGTGCGCCCACCGGCTCATCATGGTCCGCGAACGCGAGCGGCGGCGCAGTTCTGCTCAGTTATCGCCCGTCCGACTGTCGATCGGCGGCCGGTCAGCCGGGGCGGACCGCGTCCAGGGCGGCGCGGACCAAAGCGAGCGCGGTGGCCGGTGGCACGCCGAGCCGGGCCGCCTCCGCCGCGTAACCGGCCGCCGCCCGCTGCAACCGGTCGACGGCGTCGTCCCGACCGGGGGCGACGAAGGTGCCGTTGCGCCCCCGGGTCTCCAGCAGCCCGGCCGCCTCCAGCTCCCGGTAGGCGCGGGCCACCGTGTTCGCGGCCAACCGCAGGTCGGCCGCGAGCTGCCGGACGGTGGGCAGGCGGCTGCCCACCGGCAACCTGCCGTCGCCGATCAGCTCGGCGAGCTGCACACGCACCTGCTCGTACGGGGGCACCGACGAGTCCGCGTCGACCGAGATCAGCACCTGCGCGCCTTCCGTCATCAGCCCGCACCGCCCGGCGTACCGGGGTCGATGCCCTCGTCGACATCCTTCGGCGGGGCGGGGGTCTCCGCCAGGTCCACCACTCGGCCGGTGGTGCTGGTCGCCAGGAGCGCCGCGCCGAACAGCACCAACTGGTTGAGCAGGTAGAGGTACAGCAGCAGGCCGACGGCGCCGGCCACCACGGTGTACGCCGGGTTCCGCTCGGTCCGCACCACGTAGTACCGGCCGACGGTGTTCAGCAGCGTGATGCCGACAGCGACGAGCAACACCACCGGGCGCAGCCGGGACCGGCTCATCCGCAGCCGGGGCACGGCGAGCAGCAACGCGGTGGCGAGCACTGTGTTGACCAGCACGCTGAGCACCGCGCTGATGGTGGTCAGACCCACCGAGCCGGTGCTGCGCAGCAGAAAACGCAGCAGCGACTCCAGCGCGTCCACCGCCGCGACCGAGACGCCGAGCAGCACGAAGACGCCGATCATCACGCCCAGGTCGACGAGCCGCCGTACCACCAGATTGCCCGGCTGCTGGTTGAGCTGGTACATCAGCCGCTGCGAGGACCGGATGGCCTCGACCCAACCGATCCCGGTGAAGACCAGGATGACCAGGCCGACCACACCGACGGTGCCGCTGGAGTTGGCGATCTGCCCGGCGTCCAGGAACGGCAGATTCTCCTTGAGGAAGTCGGCCGCCGCCGCGCTGACCTCGTCGTTGTCCTCCAGGATCGCGCCGAAGACGGAGAACGCGACCAGGGCGAGGGCGAACACGGCGAAAAAGCCGTAGTAGGCGATCGCGGCGGCCAACCGGCCAGCCAGCACCTCGCCGTACAGCACCCCGGCCCGCCACACGTGATCGAAGAGCCCCGACCGGTGGCGCGCGGCGCTCACCCAGCGGTCGATGCCCGTCTCGATCCGGCCGATCACGTTCACGCGGTCATCCTCGCCGATCTCCCACCGCTGTAGTGGCAACCGGCTCCCGATGCTCGCCGGCCGGCGCGTCGCTGCTCCAGGTGCTGACGGCTCGAATGCCGGCGTTTCAGGTGCCGAGGCAGAAGTCCCGACGCGGCTGCCACCTGGCCTGCCCGCTGTGCGAGAAGAGGGTGAACCCGTCGACCTCGAACATCGCGGAGAAGTCGGCCAGATCCTCGTACACCCGGTCCAGGGCCTCCGGTGCCACGTCCTGAGCCACTGTGACGTGCGGATGGTACGGGAAGCGGAGTTCGCGGTGCAGGCCCGGCGCTGCGGCGATGGCCGCGGCCAGCAACTCGCACTCGCTGATCCCGGCGGCCACCGCGACGAACACCACCTGGGTGACCGGACGGAACGTGCCGGTGCCCCGCAGGTGCAGGGTGAACGGCAGGTGCGCGGCGGCGACGGCGGCCAGGTGCCGCTCGACCGCCGGCAGGTTGGCCGTCCGGATCTCGGTGGGCCCAAGCAACGTCACGTGCGCGGGCACCGCCAGCGGATCACCGGCCTCGATCCGCCGCCGGGTGAGCAGGGCACCCCACGGCTCGGGGATGTCCACGGCGATGCCGATCTGGATGGTGTCGCCGGTCGGCGGCACCCCGCCACTGCGATCCACGCTTCGCGCCGCCCCTCCGAGCACCGAGCCGTCCACCTGTACCGCGGAGCTACTCGCCGCGCACGGGCGGGAAGAACCCGACCCGCTCGTACGCGGACCGCAGGGTCGCCGCGGCCACCGCGCGGGCCTTCTCCGCGCCGGCCGCGAGCAGCTTGTCCAACTGCGCCGGATCGTCGAGGTAGGCGCGGGTGCGCTCCTGGATCGGCCGGACGAAGTCCGTCACCACCTCGGCCAGCTCCTTCTTCAGATCGCCGTAGCCACGACCCGCGTAGGCGGCCACCAGCTCGTCGATGCTGCGGCCGCTGAGCGCCGAGTAGATGGTCAACAGGTTGGACACACCCGGCTTGGTCTCGGTGTCGAAGACGATTTCCCGACCGGTGTCAGTCACCGCCGAACGGATCTTTTTCGCGGACCGGGCCGGATCGTCGAGCAGGTCGATGATGCCGGCTGGCGAGGACGACGACTTCGACATCTTCGCGGTCGGGTCCTGCAGGTCGGTGATCTTGGCAGTGTCCTTGACGATGTGCGGCGCGGGCACCGTGAACGTCGCGCCGAACAGCGAGTTGAAGCGCTGGGCCAGATCCCGGGAGAGTTCCAGGTGCTGGCGCTGGTCCTCGCCGACCGGGACCGCGTTGGCCTGGTAGAGCAGGATGTCGGCGGCCTGGAGGACCGGATAGGTGAACAGCCCGACGCTGGCCCGCTCGTTGCCCTGCTTCTGCGACTTGTCCTTGAACTGGGTCATCCGGCTGGCCTCGCCGAAGCCGGTGATGCAGCCGAGCACCCAGGCCAGCTGCGGGTGCTCGGGCACCTGCGACTGGACGAACAGGGTGCTGCGTTCCGGGTCGAGCCCGACCGCGAAGAGCTGGGCCGCGGCCACCCGGGTCCGCTGGCGCAGCAGCGCCGGATCGTGCCCCGCCGTGATGGCGTGCAGGTCCACCACGCAGTAGAACGCGTCGTGGGTGTCCTGTAGCGCCACCCAGTGCCGCACCGCGCCGAGATAGTTGCCGAGGTGGAACGAGTCGGCTGTCGGCTGGATGCCGGAGAAGACGCGGGGCCGGGCGGGAACGTCGGACATGGCGATAATTCTGTCAGCAAGCAACCCGGTCCGTCATGACGGGCCGGCGGGTCGGCTCCGGCCCGCCGGTGCCGGGGTGCTGACCTCGCGTGGTTCGCCAGCGCCGACCCGGCGCGTCGGCCCGACCGTCACCCGGCGGTGCTGCCCCGTCACCGCCTCCCGAGCCGGCTCGGGGCCGCCCGCCGAGGCCGACGCGGCGTCGTACTCAAGGCGCTTGCCGGCGCCCTGCTCTCGGCGCTGGTCGGCGCTGCGGGCGGCGGAGACGGCGAGTTGGGCCACCCGGCGGCCGTCCAACGTGAGCACCCGCAGCAGCCAGCCGGCCGGCAGCTCGGCCGGATCGGGTGCGCCGACCTCGGCGGGCTCACCCGGCACCGGCACCTCGTCACCGGTCACCGGGAGCCGGCCCAGCGCGGCCATGACGAACCCGCCCACCGTCTCGTACGGTCCGGCGGGGAGGGCCACCCCGGTCCGCTCGGCGAAGTCAGCGAGGTTGAGGCGGCCATCCACCACGGCGGGCAGGCCGGCACGCTCCGGGTCCGGGGTGGCGTCGTACTCGTCGTGGATCTCGCCGAAGAACTCCTCGATGAGGTCCTCCAGCGTGACGATCCCGGCCGTGCCGCCGTACTCGTCGACCACCACAGCGAGGTGCTGGCCCTCCCGGCGCATCTCGGTCAGCGCGGCGAGCACCCGTTTGCTGTCCGGGAGTCGCTTCACCTCCCGGGCCAACTCCCCGACGGTGACGCACGGGTCGGCGTCCGGGCGCAGCAGTACGTCACGGAGGTGCACGAAGCCGACCACGTCGTCGTGCGTGCCGTCGGTGACCGGGTAACGGGTGTGGGTTTCGGCGCGGACCAGTCGGGCGGCTTCGACGATTGTCATCCGTGCCGGGAGGAAGACCACCTCGGTGCGCGGCATCATCACCTCGCGGATCAGACTGGCACCGGCCACCAGGACCTCGTCGATGATCCGTCGCTCGTCCGGGTCGAGCACCGTGTTCGCCGCGACAAGGTCCCGCAGATCGGCCTCGGAGATGTGTTCCCGACCGGCCGTCGGACCGGTCCCGAGCAGGTCGGTGACGAGTCGGGTGGCGCCATCCGCGGCGCGAACCAGCACCCGGGCGACGCCCCGGGCGAGCGGGCCAGGGGCGCGGCGGGGGTGTGCCCGCGCGTTTCGCCGGAGCCCGGTACGGGCCGCTTCCCGCATGACAGAGATGGTAGACACCGTGGGCCCACCGCACCGGGGATCGCGCGGAGCGGCGGAGAGATGTTCGGCTCTGTTTAATCATGAGAGATTATGATGGAATGGGGTTGGCGGTGGCGACGGCGAGAGCGCCGGCCACCGCCCTAGTGTGATCACCGAAGGGCCACGTCCCGGGCGGGCCAGGCAGGAGGCAACGACGTGAAACTGCTCGTCACCGGGGGCGCCGGCTTCATCGGGAGCGTGGTGACCCGGATGCTGCTCGACGCGGGTCACCAGGTGGTCATCCTGGACGATCTGCGTACCGGCCACCGCGAGGCCCTCGCCCCGGACGCCACCCACGTGGAGGCGTCCATCCACGACGCTGCACAGGTCATCACCGCGGACGCCGGCTTCGACGGGGTGCTGCACTTCGCCGCCCTGATCGCCGCCGGCGAGTCGATGGTCAAGCCGGAGCTGTACTGGCAGAACAACACCATCGGCACGCTCGCCCTGATCGACGCGGTCCGGGCCGCCGGGGTGCCCCGGATGGTCTTCTCCTCCACCGCCGCCGTCTACGGCAACCCCACCGAGCTGCCCATCACCGAAAACGCGGTCAAGGCACCCACCAACACGTACGGCGCCACCAAACTCGCCGCCGACATGGCACTCACCTCCGAGGCGATCGCGCACGGGCTGGCCGCCGTGTCGCTGCGCTACTTCAACGTGGCCGGCGCCCACCTCGACGGCGACATCACCCTCGGCGAGCGACACGACCCGGAGACGCACCTGATCCCGATCGCACTGGACGTCGCCGCCGGCCGGCGGGACAAGCTCCAGCTCTTCGGTGACGACTACCCCACAGTGGACGGCACCTGCGTCCGCGACTACATCCACGTTGCCGACCTGGCCCGCGCGCATCTGCTGGCGCTGGACGCGGCCACCGGCGGTCAGCACCGGATCTACAACCTGGGCAACGGCAACGGCTTCACCAACCGCCAGGTCGTCGACGTGGTGCGTGAAATCACCGGGCACCAACTGCCCGTCGAGGTCGCGCCGCGCCGCGAGGGCGACCCGGCCGAGTTGGTCGCATCCTCCGCACTGGCCCGCGACGAGCTGGGCTGGGTGCCGCAGAAGCCGACCCTGCACGACATGGTCGGGGATGCCTGGGCGTTCTACCGCACGCACATCCTGGGCCAGTCATGACCCACCCGAGCAGTGATGTCGCCGAGCGGGCCGCGGCCGGCTTCTCCGCGCAGTTCGGTGCCCAGGCCACCGGCCGCTGGGCCGCCCCTGGGCGGGTCAACCTGATCGGTGAGCACACCGACTACAACGAAGGCTTCGTGCTGCCCTTCGCCCTGCCGATGCGCACGGTCGTCGCCGCCGACCGGCAGGACGGCGAGCACTGGACGGTCTGGTCCGAACTCTCCGGCGAGTCGATCACCTTCGGCGCGGAGGACGTCGCCGAGCCGGGTCGCGTCTCCGGCTGGGGCGCGTACGTCGCGGGTGTGGTCTGGGCGCTACGCGAGGCCGGTCACCCGGTGCCCGGCGCCCGGCTGGCGATCGCCTCCGACGTGCCGCTGGGCGCCGGGCTCTCCTCCTCGGCCGCGCTGGAGTCCGCAGTGCTGGCCGCCCTGCTCGACCTCGGCGAGCTGGAGCTCGCCCCGGAACTGCAACCCCGGCTGGCGCAACGGGCGGAGAACGTCTACGTGGGCGCGCCGACCGGCATCATGGACCAGTCCGCGGCGATCCGCTGCCGCGCCGGGCACGCCCTCTTCCTGGACTGTCGGGACGAGTCGGTCGAGCACATCCCGTTCGACCTCGACGCCGACGGGCTGGCTGTGCTGGTCATCGACAGCCGTGCGCCGCACCGCCACGCCGACGGGGAGTACGCGGCCCGCCGTCGCTCCTGCGAGGCCGGGGCTAACGCGCTCGGTGTCACAGCGCTGCGGGACGTGAGCATCGACCAGCTCGACGCCGCGCTGGCACGGCTCGACGACGAGGAGACCCGGCGACGGGTCCGGCACGTGGTGACCGAGGACCAGCGCGTACTGGACACGGTGGCGTTGCTCCGCGCTGCCCGGGTCCGCGACATCGGCCCGCTGCTGACCGCCTCCCACGTCTCGATGCGCGACGACTTCGAAATCACCGTCCCGGAGATCGACACCGCGGTCGAGGCAGCGTTGGCAGCCGGCGCGCTGGGTGCCCGGATGACCGGCGGCGGCTTCGGCGGCTGCGTACTCGCGCTGATCGAGGCAGACAGTGCCGACGCGGTAGCCGCTGCCGTGTCCGACGCGTACGCGCAACGAGGTTTCACCGCCCCCGGCACCGTGACGGTCCTCCCCTCCCCCGGCGCCACCCGCCTGCCCTAACCCCACCCCACCCACCCCACCCACCCCCACCCCACCCCACCCGGGGCCGGCGGTGATCAAGAGGTTTGCGTCAATTCGAGCCCGGATCCTGACGCGAACCTCTTGATCACCCGCCTCAGGCGGGGCGGGGTGCGCGGGGGGCGGGGGCGCGGGGCGGGCGGCGGCGGTTGCGGCGCGGGTTGGGATTAGCTCGCTTCGACGATCATGGCGGCGCCTACCGTGCGGTTGGTCGCCTCGTCGATGATGACGAAGCCGCCGGTGGTGCGGTTACGGCGGTACTCGTCGGCCAGCAGCGGCACCGTCGTGCGCAGTCGCACCCGACCGATCTCGTTGAGCCGCAGTTCGTCGGCGGACTCGTCGCGGTGCAGGGAGTTGATGTCCAGCCGGTAGTGCAACCCGCGCACGATTGCCCGCGCCGACCGGGTGGTGTGCTTGATCGCGTACCGGCCACCGACCCGTAGCGGGGCAGTCTCGTCCATCCAGCAGACCATCGCCTCGATGTCCTGGGCCACCGCCGGCGCGTTGTTCGGCCGGCAGATCAGGTCACCCCGCGAGATGTCGATCTCGTCGGCCAGTCGTACCGTCACCGACATCGGCGGGAACGCCTCCGCGACCGGCCCGTCGGCGGTCTCCACGGCGGCGATCCGGCTGGTGAAGCCGGAGGGCAGCACCATCACCTCGTCGCCCGGCTTCAGCACGCCGGAGGCGACCTGGCCGGCGTAGCCGCGGTAGTCGGTGACAGTGGTGGACTGCGGGCGGATCACGTACTGCACCGGGAACCGGACGTCGACCAGGTTGCGGTCGCTGGCGATGTGCACCCGCTCCAGGTGGTGCAGCAGCGACGGGCCCTCGTACCAGGGCATGTTGTCCGACCGGGTGACGATGTTGTCGCCGCGCAACGCGGAGACCGGCACCACTGTCAGGTCCGGTACGTCGAGCTTCGCCGCGAAGGCGGTGAACTCGTCGGCGATCCGCTCGTAGACCTCCTGCGACCAGTCGACGAGGTCCATCTTGTTGACACAGAGGACCAGGTGCGGCACCCGCAGCAGCGAGCAGAGGAACGCGTGCCGGCGGGACTGCTCGACGAGGCCCTTACGCGCGTCCACCAGGATCAACGCCAGGTCCGCCGTCGAAGCGCCGGTGACCATGTTGCGGGTGTACTGGATGTGGCCCGGGGTGTCGGCGATGATGAACTTGCGCCGGGGGGTGGCGAAGTACCGGTACGCCACGTCGATGGTGATGCCCTGCTCCCGCTCGGCACGCAGACCGTCGGTGAGCAACGCCAGGTTGGTGTATTCGTCACCGCGGGCCGCGCTGACCGCCTCCACGGCGGCCAACTGGTCGGTGAAGAGCGACTTGGTGTCGTAGAGCAGCCGCCCGATCAGGGTCGACTTCCCGTCGTCCACGCTGCCGGCGGTGGCGAACCGCAGCAGGTCCATCGGCCGGGCCTCCGGCCCGGCGCCGGCAACAGCCCGCGCGTCCGCGCTCGCGGCGGCCACGATCTCGGTACTCATCAGAAGTAGCCCTCCCGCTTGCGGTCCTCCATGGCGGCCTCGCTGACCCGGTCGTCACCACGGGTGGCGCCGCGCTCGGTGATCCGGGTGGCCGCCACCTCCTCGATGACCTTCTCCACGGTGTCCGCGTCGGAGCGGACCGCGGCGGTGCAGGAGGCGTCGCCGACGGTGCGGTAGCGCACCTGTGCCTTGAACCGCTCCTCACCCGCGCGGGGGCGGAAGAACTCGTTGACGGCGTAGAACATGCCGTCCCGTTCGATCACCTCGCGCTCGTGCGCGTAGTAGATCGACGGCAGCGGGATGCGTTCCCGGGCGATGTAGTGCCACACGTCCAGCTCGGTCCAGTTGGACAGCGGGAAGACCCGGATCGACTCGCCCGGGTGGTGCCGGCCGTTGTACAGCGACCACAGCTCCGGCCGCTGGTTCTTCGGGTCCCACTGACCGAACTCGTCGCGGAAGCTGAACACCCGCTCCTTCGCCCGGGCCTTCTCCTCGTCCCGGCGGGCGCCACCGAACAGCGCGTCGAAGCGGTGCTTCTCCACCGCGTCCAGCAGCACCGGTGTCTGGATCCGGTTGCGCATGCCGTCACCGGACTCCCGGACCATGCCGCTGGCCAGGGCCTCCGGCACGCTCGCCACCACGAGTTGCAACCCCAGCTCGGCGACCCGTTGGTCGCGGTATTCCAGGACCTCGGGGAAGTTGTGCCCGGTGTCGACGTGCATCACCGGGAAGGGGATGTTGGCGGGGGCGAACGCCTTCTGCGCGAGCCGCAGCATGACGATCGAGTCCTTGCCACCGGAGAAGAGCATCACCGGGCGTTCCATCTCGGCGACCACCTCGCGCATCACGAAGATGCTCTCCGCTTCCAAGGCGTCCAGGTGGGAGACCTGGTACGCCGCGGGGGTGGTCATGACACCGGCTCGATTCGCTCGCTCATCCGATTTCCAGACCTTTCCGGTCGGACATGTCAAGAAAGTGCGCTCAGGCTACCCGGAATGTTTCTGCAGCGCTGCAAGCAACCGGGTGGCGAGATCCTTGCGGCAGACCAGGAGGTCGGGCAGCCGCGGATCCGCCTCGTTGTATTTCAGCGCAGAACCGTCGATCCGGGAAGCGTGCAGTCCGGTGGCCGTCGCCACAGCGATCGGGGCCGCCGAGTCCCACTCGTACTGCCCACCTGCGTGGATGTACGCGTCCACCTCGCCGGTGACCACTGCGGCGATTTTCGCGCCGGCCGAGCCCATCGGCACCAGGTGCGCCCCGACGTCCTCGGCCAGATCGGTCAGGAAGACCGGCGGACGGCTCCGGCTCGCGGCCAGGCGGATCTTCCGCTCGCCGGCCGTCGCCGCCTCCACGGTCATCGGCGGGTACGCCGGCGGGTAGTCGGTGCCCAGCACCCGGTGCTGCGCCGGCAACCCCACCGCCCCGGCGACGAGCCCGTGCGGGCTCGGCGCGTTGCGCGCCCAGAGCGCCACGTGCACCGCCCAGTCCGAGCGGCCCTCCTCGGAGAACTCCCGGGTGCCGTCCAACGGGTCGATGATCCACACCCGGTCCGCGTTCAGCCGGGACACCGCTCCGGTGTTCACCTCCGCGGCCCAGGCCAACCGCGACCCCTCGTCCTCCTCGGAGAGCACCGCGTCACCCGGACGCCACTTCGCCAACTCCGTGCGGATCAGGTCGTGCGACACCTTGTCCCCGGCCGACTTCAGCGCACCGCCGTCGGCGAAACCCATCTCCGTGCGCAGGTCGAGCAGCGCCTGCCCGGCCCGGGACGCCAACCATCGGGCGAACGCGCCATCGATCATCGGAGGACTGCTCATCTGTCCGCTCCCGTCGCCTCGCCGCGCTGCCCGCACGGGCCGATCCGCCGCGACTCGCGTCGCCGGTCGCGGCACGCTGAAAGGCGCAGACTACCGGCCCGCCGTTTCCGATTCGGGTACGCCCCGCCCGGCTCAGCCGCCGTGGTAGAGGTTCTGGGTCGGCTCCACGCCCTTGACGATCACCGACTCCACCACGTCGGCGGCCCGGTCCACCAGGAAATCCAACTCCTTGCGCTCGGCCGCGCCAAAATCCGACAGCACGTAATCCGCCGGATCCTGCCGCCCCGGCGGTCGGCCGACGCCGAACCGCACCCGGGCGTAGTCCTTGGTCCCCAACGACTTCGACATCGAGCGCAGGCCGTTGTGCCCGCCCTCGCCGCCGCCGAACTTGACCCGCACCTGACCGAAGTCGATGTCCAGCTCGTCATGCACCGCGATCACCTGCGCGGGCGGCACCTTGTAGAACTGGGCCAGGGCAGCGACCGGCCCGCCGGACAGGTTCATGTACGTCAGTGGCTTGACCAGCACCAGCTTCGGCCCACCGAACCCCAGCCGCGCCTCGGCCACCTCGGCCACCGCCCGCTTGTGCCGGCCGAAACGCGCACCCACCCGCCCGGCCAGCAGTTCCGCCACCATGAACCCGACGTTGTGCCGGTTGCCGGCGTACTCCCGGCCCGGGTTGCCCAGGCCGACCACCAGCCACGGCCCCGCCTCGTCTGTCACGACCCGTCCTCTCCGACGCCCAACGCAGCGACTCCCGATATGCCGACAGGCGCCCCCGAACATCCGGGGACGCCTGTCGCACAGTACGAACCGATCAGGCCTCGGTGCGCGCCTCGGTCGTCTCGGCGCCCTCGGCCGGGGCCTCGTCCGCGCCCTCGGAGCCCTCGGTGGTCTCGCCGACCTCGGCCTCGGCCTCGTCGGTGGCAACCTCGACGTCGGGCAGCGTCGCCTCGAGCTGCTCGGCGGTCGGGGCGGCGGTCACCGACGCGACGGTCAGATCCGAGTCGGCGGCCAGCTCGACGCCGGCCGGCAGCGTGACATCGCCGGCGGTCACCTGGGTGCCCGCCTCCATGCCCTCGATCGACGCCTCGAGGTGGTCCGGAACCTTGGTGGCGTCCGCGGTCACCGACAGGGTGTCGTGGTCGTGCACGATCAGGGTGTCCCGGGCGGCCTCGCCGGTCAGCTGGACCGGGACCTCGACGGTGACCTTCTCGCCCCGACGGACCAGGATCAGGTCGACGTGATCGAAGGTGTCGCGGATCGGGTCACGCTGGATCGCCTTCGGCAGCGCCAGCACCTGGGTGCCGTCGGTGATGTCGATCGCGAAGAGCTGGTTGGCACCGCCCTTGCGGATCGCGGCGGCGAACTCCCGCGACGGCAGCGCGATGTGCTTCGGCTTCTCGCCGTGGCCGTACAGCACGGCGGGCACCTTGCCGGCCCGGCGGGTACGGCGGGCACCACCCTTGCCGAACTCGGTACGGGGCTCGGCGCTGATCTTTACCTCGGACACGGGGAAACTCCTGATGCTTTTCGCTGCGGCGGCTTGTCGTCTAACGGTGCTGGGCGAGGGGCTCGCTGGGGCTCATGCGTCATGAACGACTGCCCGGAGCACCGCGTCGATGACGGTGCCTCCGTGCGGCGCTTTTCAGCGGCCCGCCGGGCACCCTCGCCGTGGCAACCGCACCAGTCTACCCGAGCTGTTTCCAGGGTTTCCGGCAGTCCCCGATCACGGCTCAAGACCGGCGCGTCGGTGGCGTTCCCACCAGCGTGCCGGCCCCGTTTCCACCAGTTTGACAGCCCCGCCCCCCACCGGCACGCCGAGTGGGGGGCGGGGCTCAGGCTCAGCTCAGGCCACCGAAGAGGGTGGTCACCGAACCGTCGTCGAAGACCTCGCGGATCGCCCGCGCCAGCAGCGGCGCGATCGACAGCACGGTGAGCTTGTCCAGTTGCTTCTCCGGCGGGAGCGGCAGGGTGTTCGTCACCACGATCTCGCTGATCGAGCTGTTCTTGAGCCGCTCGGTGGCCGGGTCGGACAGCAGCGCGTGGGTGGACGCGACAACGATCTCCGCCGCGCCCGACTCCTTGAGGATGTCCGCGGCCTTGGCGATGGTGCCACCGGTGTCGATCATGTCGTCGACGATCAGGCAGACCCGGCCTTCCACCTCGCCGACGACCCGGTTCGCCACGACCTGGTTCGGCTTCATCGGGTCACGGGTCTTGTGGATGAACGCCAGCGGGCACCCGCCCAACCGGTCGGTCCACCGCTCGGCCACCCGCACCCGCCCCGAATCCGGTGCCACCACCGTCATCGGCCGTCCGGCGTACTTGTGCTCCACGTACTCGGCGAGGATGTCCATCGCGAAGAGGTGGTCCACCGGGCCGTCGAAGAAGCCCTGGATCTGCGCGGTGTGCAGGTCGACGGTGAGGATGCGGTTCGCGCCGGCGGTCTTCAGCAGGTCCGCCACCAGGCGGGCCGAGATCGGTTCCCGACCACGGTGCTTCTTGTCCTGGCGGGCGTACGGGTAGAACGGCAGCACCACGGTGATCCGCTTGGCCGACCCCCGCTTCAGCGCGTCCACCATGATCAGGGTCTCCATGACCCAGGTGTTCACCCCGTGCGTGACGGACTGGACCACGAAGGCGTCCGAACCACGTACCGAGTCCTTGAACCGTACGAAGATCTCGCCGTTGGCGAACTCGTACGCGTCGGCGGGCGTCGGCGCGACGCCGAGCACCTCGCCGATCTCCTTGGCCAACTCCGGAAAGCCACGTCCGGAAAAGAGCATCAGGCTTTTGCGGTTTTCGGCGACGATGCTGCCCATGGGCCCGTCTGCTCCCGTTATGTCGGCGGTACCCGACCCGGTGGTGGTGGGTCGGGGACTATTCGGTTGCAGTATCTCCCGCGCCGGATGCGCCGCCCACCGTCTCGGTCGCCCCGTGGATTGCCTCACTGTGGCTTGCAACACCAGTCGTACCGGCCGCACCCTTCGCGTCGCGGGCCCGCTGCGCCGCCTCCGCCGCGGCAGTGCCGGCGCGTCGCTTGACGACCCAGCCCTCGATGTTGCGCTGGCGCGCCCGGGCGACGCCCATCGCCCCGGCCGGCACGTCGTCGACGATCACCGAACCAGCCGCCGTGTACGCCCCGTCGCCCACCTCGACCGGCGCCACGAACATGTTGTCCGCACCGGTCCGCGCGTGGCTGCCGATGACCGTGCGGTGCTTGTTGACCCCGTCGTAGTTCACGAAGACGGACGCGGCGCCGATGTTGGTCTGCTCGCCGATCGTCGCGTCGCCGACGTACGTCAGGTGCGGCACCTTCGCGCCAGCGCCGATCTGCGAGTTCTTCACCTCGACGAACGTGCCGATCTTCGCCTTCTCGGCCAGCTGGGCGGCCGGCCGCAGGTACGCGTACGGCCCGACGGTCGCGCCCGCGCCCACCTCGGCGCCGACGGCGTGGCTGCGGATCACCGACGCGGCGGGGCCGACGATCGTGTCGATCAGGGTGACGTCCGGCCCGATCAGCGCGCCCGCGCCGATCACCGTGCCGCCGCGCAACTGGGTGTTCTGGTCGATCACCGCGTCCCGGTCCAGCGCGACCGTCACGTCGATCCAGGTGGTGGCGGGGTCGAGCAGGCTCACCCCGGTGCGCATCCACGCCTCGTTGATCCGGTCGCGCAGCAGCCGCCGCAGCGTGGCCAGCTCCACCCGGTCGTTGCAGCCCAACGTCTCGACGTGGTCCACGGCGACGTGCACCGCCACCGGCTCGCCGGCGGAACGGAGCAGACCGAAGACGTCGGTCAGGTACTCCTCGCCCTGGTCATTGTCGGTGGAGAGCTTGCCCAGCGCCTCGCGCAGCCGCACCGCGTCGAACGCGTAGATGCCGGCGTTGATCTCCCGGATCGCGCGCTGCGTCGGGTCGGCGTCGCGCTCCTCGACGATCTGCTCCAGGCGCCCGTCGGCGTCCCTGACGATCCGCCCGAGGCCGGTCGGGTCGGGCACCTCGGCGGCCAGCACCGTGGCCGCCGCGGCGGCCTCCTCGTGCGCGGTCACCAGCGCGCCCACCGTCTCCGGCCGCAGCAGGGGCACGTCACCGTTGATCACCACGACGGTGCCGGCACCTTCCGGTACG
Organism: Micromonospora sp. NPDC049049; assembly: GCF_040649115.1. Classification (NCBI taxonomy): domain Bacteria; kingdom Bacillati; phylum Actinomycetota; class Actinomycetes; order Micromonosporales; family Micromonosporaceae; genus Micromonospora; species Micromonospora sp. NPDC049049. The sequence continues at coordinate 28,718 of NZ_JBEZEX010000050.1, forward strand.
GCCTCCAGCGCGATCCGTACGGCATGCCCGGTGCCGAGCTGCTCGGCCTGGAGCACCGGAGTGGCGTCCGGGGCGATCTCGGACAGGTGCGCCCGCACCTGGTCGGCGCCGTGCCCCACCACGACGACGGTGCGGTCAGCGCCCAACGGGGCGGCGGCGCTCAGCACGTGACCGAGGAGCGTCCGGCCGAGCAGGGGGTGCAGCACCTTGGGCAGTGTCGACTTCATCCGCTTGCCCTCACCGGCGGCAAGCACGACGACGGTACGGAGGTGGGGCTGGGGCACGACGTGGCTCCCGTCGGACGGCGGACACTCTCGCGGCCATGCTAGCCGCGAGGCCCGGCACGTTTCCCTCTTACCCCCACCGGGCCCCAAAACGGACGCAGGTGGGCAGCTCGGCCGCCAGGGTTCGAACCTGAAATACGGGTACCAAAGACCCGGGTGTTGCCAATTACACCACGGCCGATCACCGACGCGAGCACGTCGCACGAGGGATGGACACCTCGCCGCTACACCTTAGCGCCCCGGCCGTCGGGCGCCAGCGCTCATCCCACCGCACGGCGAGCGGTCGATGCCGTGAACGGTCCAGGGAGTGGTCGGCCCGCACCTCGGCCACCCTCGGACCGGGTTGGTCGGGTCTCCGCGACCGGACCGTTTGACCTGCGACTTCATACAGTTACGCGAAGGCGATTTCAAACTTCCAGATGCGATCTACGGTGCCGTAAGTTACGGTGACGTAGGCGTAACTTAGTGATCGCTACCATCCCCCTGCGAGGTCCCATGTCCACTGCTGTACTCGATCCCAACACCGCCGGAACCGGCCCCAAGCCGCTCACCGACGGCAGCCAGTCCCCCGGCATCCTGGCCGCCCTCTGGGCTTTCGTGGTGATCCCCTTCGTCGCTCTGCTGGTCGCCGTTCCGGTGGCGTGGGGCGGCTGGCTCGGCTGGACCGACGTGATCATCGGCCTCGTCTGGTACGTCGTCTCCGGGCTCGGCATCACCGTCGGCTTCCACCGCTACTTCACGCACGGCTCTTTCAAGGCCAAGCGGTGGCTGCGGGTGACTCTGGCGGTCGCGGGTTCGCTGGCGGTACAGGGCGAGATCATTCAGTGGGTCGCCGACCACCGGCGCCACCACGCGTTCTCCGACCTGGAGGGTGACCCGCACTCGCCGTGGCGCTTCGGCACCAGCTTCTGGGCGTTGACCCGGGGCCTGTTCCACGCACACGTGGGCTGGCTCTTCCGCCGGGAGCTGTCCAACCGCGCGCGTTTCGCACCGGACCTCATCGCCGACCGGGACATCAGCCGGGTCGACCGACTCTTCCCCGCGCTGGTGGCCATCTCGCTGCTCGGCCCGGCGCTGATCGGCGGCCTGGTGACCTGGTCCTGGCAGGGCGCGCTGACCGCGTTCTTCTGGGCCGGGCTGGTCCGGATCGGCCTCCTGCACCACGTCACCTGGGCGATCAATTCGGTGTGCCACGTCTACGGTGAGCGTCCGTTCGCGATGCGCCAGGGCGACCGCGCGTCGAACTTCTGGCCGCTGGCGATCCTGTCGTTCGGCGAGAGCTGGCACAACCTGCACCACGCCGACCCCACCAGCGCCCGGCACGGCGTGCTGCGCGGTCAGGTGGACATCTCCGCCCGGGTGATCTGGTTGTTCGAGAAGACCGGCGCGGCAACACAGGTGCGCTGGCCAAAGCCCGAGCGCCTCGCCGCCAAGCTGGTGAAGCCGGTCGCACCCCGCTGAAACCGGGCGGTGCCAGAGGATGCCGCCTGGCAGGATGGCCGGGTGACCGAGCCATGCGGGGGCACCAGGCGGCTCGGCCGGCGGGAGCCGAGCCCGATCCGGGTACGGTCGAACGGCGCGTCAGGGCGGTCGAACCGCCCGACAGTTAGGCGACGACGTGAACGGGCACAGCGGAGGAACCATTCCACGGCAGGGCGTCACCGAGCGCCAGCGAGGCGGCAACATGCCTGAGGTCAGCGACGAGCCGGCGGCAGCTGTCGGCGGCCGACGGACGACGCCGACGGCGGCACCGAAAGCCAAACCTCCCTCCCGGATCCGCATGTCGGCGGCCCAACGCCGGGAACAGTTGATCGCGACCGGCCGGCAACTCTTCGCGGAACGCGGTTTCGACGCCACATCCATCGAGGAGGTGGCGGCCCGCGCCAAGGTCTCCAAGCCGGTGGTGTACGAGCACTTCGGTGGCAAGGAAGGGCTCTACGCGGTGGTGGTGGACCGGGAGGTCCGGGCCCTACTCGACCGGATCACCACGGCGTTGACCGCCGGGCATCCGCGGGAGCTCCTGGAACAGGCGGCGCTCGCCCTGCTGACCTACATCGAGGAGGAGACCAGCGGTTTCCGGGTGCTGGTCCGCGAGTCGCCGCTGATGTCCGGCACGGCCACCTTCAGCAGCGTCATGAACGACGTGGCGCACCAGGTCGAGCACATCCTGGGCGCCGAGTACAAGAGCCGCGGGTACGACCCGAAGCTCGCCGAGTTGTACTCGCAGGCGCTTGTCGGCATGGTGGCGTTGACCGGTCGCTGGTGGTTGGAGGTGCGTAAGCCGCGCAAGGAGACGGTGGCGGCGCACCTCGTCAACCTGGCCTGGAACGGGTTGTCGCACCTGGAGGCCAAGCCGACGCTGATCACCGCGCGGCGCAACTGACCCCGATCAGCGGCGGTGCACGTCGGCCACCGGGTGCTTACGGTGCTCCAACTCCGCCTCGGCGGATTCCGGTGGGCCGACCTTGTCGTAGAGGCCGGTGCCGAGCAGGATCAGGCCGAACAGCATCGACACGATCACTGTCGACATCGAGAAGTTGAGAAAGTTCCCTCCGGTCTGCAGCACCGACATCATCAGGATGCTGGTCACCAGGAACACCACGCCCGCCGTGAGGTTCATGTAGTGGCCGAGGTTGGTACGCCGCGAGGCCCCGATGATCAGGACGACCCCGAAGATCACCGAGGCCAGCGAGAAGGCCAGGTTGGTCCGGAGCCCGAGGGCCCAGGTGCTGTTACGAGCGAAGAGCGGGTCCCCGATCGTCTCGGCGACGCCCCACACGCCGAAGACCAGGATGTAGACGCCGATCAGCCCGGAGAGGACCCGGTAGAGCGGCCGTGCCGGATGGTTGACCGGAAAATGCGGCATACCCAGACCCCCTGAAGTGACCGTTTCAGGGGAATTGTCGCCCAGGGTCCAGTCAACTGTCCGAGAAAGCCACAAAGCCGGAAGGGGTCCGCCGAAAGGCTGGACCAGGTCAGGTTTTCCGCCGGAGCCCGAGCTGCACAGGGATCAAGCCTGACCGCCCGGAGCAGCTCGGGCT
>NZ_JBEZEX010000051.1:0-31248 GCF_040649115.1 Micromonospora sp. NPDC049049
GTGGCTGGCATTCCAACCCGGGTGACCAGGCCGGAGGCCGGCGGTGGTGCTGCGATCGTCAGGGTATGTAACGACCCCGGCCCGGCCATGATTCCAGCCCACCGGTGCACCCGGCCAGACCCTCACACCACCCACCGCCGGACAAACCACCCACGCCACCTCGACACGGCGGTCTCCAACCTGCCCTCACGCGCGTGATCAACTCGGCTTCACAGAAACCGGGGCATCCCGGACGGCAGGACACGCCGATATCAAGGAACGCGAGTGGATCACGGAAGGGCTGACCGCATGAAACCGACGAAACAGACAGGCTGGCGCCCGTCGGAGTGATCCGACGGGCGCCAGCTTCGGTGCTGTCCGGGCGCAGCCCGGTGGTGTGAACTAGTGCGCCGCACCACCGAAGCGCTGGCGGCGACGCCAGGCCAGGGTCAGCAGCAACATCACCGCTCCGGCGCCGACCAGGCCGCCGCCGAGCTTCATGGGCGTGCCGATGCTGTCACCCGTGACGGGCAGCGGCTGCTTCTTGTGCAGCACGCGCAGCTCGGTGCTGGCGGTACGGCCGGACTCCCGGCCCGTGGCGGTGAAGGTCAGCAGACCCGTCACCGACGGCTTGTAGCTCTTGGTGAAGCGGCCCTGACCGTTGGTGTACGCCGTGAAGTGCAGGGGAGCGCTCGCCTGGTAGGCCACCGGAGCCATGGCCACGGTGCTGCCGTCGCTGCGGCGAGCCGGAGCCGCGCCGCCGGCCGGAGCGGCCTGCGGAGTGACCGTCACGTTGATGTCGACGGTCTCGTTCGGGCCGAAGTTGGTGCCGGTCAGCACCACCGTCTCGCCGAGGTAGATCGTCGGCCGGTTGACGGTCAGCGACGCGGCGGTCGGCGGGTACGGCGGCGGTTGCGGCGGGTCTGTCGTCGCGGTGGGCTGCGGCTGCGGCGCTGCCGCCCCCGCTGCCGTCGGCACGGCCACCACGGCCAGGCCGACCGTGAGCGCCATGATGATGCGGGATAGCCGCATGATTTGGTTCCCTCCTACTGATCACAGCTTGGTGCGGAATGAACTTGGGTGGTCCAGGGGCTGGCGGTGGGGGTCAGCCACAGCTCGGCCTGCCCGACGCCGGTCTTGGCCGTCAGCACGGTGACCTCAAGCGCCCTCTCGGCGCCGGGACCGACGTCGACGCTGGCCGTGGCCACGTGGCGGCGACGTTCGGTGCCGCTGCCAAGTGCCGTCTCGGTCCCGTCCAGTCGGGCCTCCAGCACCGCTCCACCAGCCGGGCTGAAGATCGACACCAACGTTCGTGCGGTGTACGGATCGCCAGCCAGGCCGAGGCCGAGCACGGATTTGCTAAGTCCGGACCTCGGCGCCGTCGAGCGCAGGGTCACCCGTAGCCGGAGCTCACGGCGACCGTCCGACCGGCATTCGCCGACCGTGAGGTTCGCCGTCGGCCGCAGGTAGTAGCCGAGCTTCGCGCCGCTGCCGTCGTTGAGGAACACGCCGACGGTCGGCACGGTGTCCTGTTCCGGAAGCGTCCCGGCCATCCGGCTCTCGCCGAATGTCCGCTGTTCCTCAGGTCGGGCACTCCAGAACAATATCCGGCGTTCAGTGATAGCACGGTCAAATGCGGACAACAACACTCTCGGGTTGACATTCTTCTTGAAAAAGGAGTCGAACACCGCTGACGCCGACGCCGCGAAGAACTCGTCCTGCTGTTTGACGTCGAGGCGCTGATAGCTGTCGTTGAGCAGGGTCTGCACCACCTTCTCGCTGGCGAGCGGGACACCGCCGGGCACCAGCACCGGGCCTGTCGCCTTGAGCAGGTAGGACAACACCACCGGGTCGACGGCGAGCACGCCGTCGACAGTGGTGCCGGTCTTGCGCCGGAACATCTCGCGGTACAGCGCGGCGGCGGTCGGGAAGTGCGGGGACAGGTTGACGTCGGCGGGGTAGATGCCGGGCAGGTCCGTCCAGAGGGCCCGGGTTTCGGCGGGCACCTTCAGCGCCGGGGTGAACCGACCGAGCGAGGAGGTGCTGCCCTGCTTGCCCATCTGCACCTTGCCGTTCTCCGCCTCGATCATCGCGTAGGCGCCGAACATGCCGCCGGTGGCGCGCAACTCGGCGAGGTTCTGCGAGACGAGCAGGTAGCGGCGTGGGCCGTTGGCGCCGAGCAGCGGCGGGAGGAGACGGGCGCCCTGGTCGGCTGCCGTGGTGAGGCTGGCCAGCCGGTCGATCTCGTCGCGCAGGTCGCCCAGCGCCTGCCGGATCTGGCTGACCAGACTGTCGGCTGGCACCGCCGCCAGGTTCTGGCGGGTACGTTGCACCGACTCGTGCACCCCGGTCAGCTCCGTGGAGACGGCGGCGAGCCGCGCGAGGTCCAACCGGCCGCCGGTCGGCACCAGGCTGGTCAGGTCCGTGCGGAGCAGGGTCGGGAACGCGTGCCGGGCCAGTTCGTCGATGGCGACGGCGATCTGCGCGACAGCGTCGAGGTCGTCGCCGGCGATCGGCGTGTGCCGTCCGAGCCGCCAACTCGGGTCGGCAGTTGCCGAACGGGCCGCTTTGGCCTGCTCCTGGAGGGCGGCGAGCGTTCGCAGGGCACGGTCGGTGTCCCCACCGACGATCTGGGCGCTCAACTCCCGGGCCAGGCCGGCGGCGTTGAGCAGGTGGGTGCGCGCCTGCCAGCCCCGGAAGCCGACCCACCCGGCGGTCGCCAGTAGCAGCGAGCCGACCACCAGGGCACCGAGCAGCGCCCGTCGCAGTCGGGCCCGCCGACGACGTCGGGACCGGCTCCGCCGCCGGATCGGCCGTTCGCTCACCGTCACACCAAACTCCCATTCGCGGAACCGGACAGAAGGTCGATTCCCTGACGTTCTTAGCACGTCCAAGGGAAGTTCATCCCGTTATTGCAATTTTCGTCCTTTAAGCGAGCTTTCTTCGTGGTTCCGTGGCGGGCTCGGCGATCCGTCCAGCCGCCTCGTGCAACAGCCGTTCGATCTGGTCCACGCCGCCGGGCAGCGACATCTCGCGCAGGTACGCGGCCCTCCCCCGGCGACCCATCTCGGTGCGCGCCGGCGGCGGAATGGTGGCCGCCAACCAGAACCGGTCGGCCAGTGCCGCCCAGTCCTCGGGTGGGCAGGACAGCCCGGCCCGAACCCGTTCGACCAGCTCGGCCGTGTCCCCACCGGCGGAGGCGATCACCGGCGCGGCGCAGGACAGCGCGGCCTGGAGTTTGCCGGGCACTGTGCTGCGCAGCTCCGGAAGGTCACGCGACATCACCAGCTGGTAGTCGGCGGCGGCGTACAGCTCGGGCATGTCGACCGGTGACCGCCGTTCCAGGAAACGGACGTTCTCCGCGCCCAGCTCGGCGGCGAGCCCCCGCACCCGCCGCTCCGCCGCGCCCGAGCCGACAAGGACCAGATCCATCGTCCGGTCCAGTGCCGCGGCCGCACGGACCGCGGTTTCGAGCCCCTGCCGCGCCCCGATGGTCCCGGCGTGCATCACCACGCACCGACCGTCGCGACGGACCAGCTGGCGTGCCGCCGCGCCGGGTGTCGCCGGGTAGAAGATCCGCTCGTCGGTCCAGTTCAGCACCAGCCGGACCCGGGCCGGGTCGGCGCCGGCGGCGACCACCAGGTCCCGCATCGACGGCGCCGCGACCGCGATTCTCGCGGCGGTCCGGTAGATCCGGGTCATCGTGCTGCCCATCCGCGCCGCCCAGCGCCCCTCGCCCCCCTCGTCCGCGCCGTCGCGGGTCCAGACGTCCTGCACGTGCAGCACCGCGGGCACCCGCCCCAGCAACCGGAGCACCGCGGCGGCGGCGAACGTCGTCGCCGGCAGTTGGAACACGTAGAGCGCGTCCACGTCACCCAGGAACCGGCGTGCGACCAGCCCCGCGCTGCCGGCGAAGGAGAGGTAACTGGCCATTCGGCCGCCGGCGGACGCGGCACCCCCGGGGTACCGAGGCACCCGTCGGACGCTCAGCCGTTCGCTGTGCGTCTCGTGGTGCCACCGCTGCCGCCAGCCGGGATAGACGTGGCCACCCGGGTAGTCCGGGAAGCCGGTGAGGACCCGTACCTCGTGCCCACGCGCGGCCAGCTCCTCGGCGAGGCTCCCCGGGATGAACGCCGGCTCGGGCGGAAAGTGGTAGGACAGGATGCCGATCTTCACCGGTACGCCCCCGTCCCACCAGGATCGCCAGCGACCGGCGCGGCACCACGACCGGCCGGCGTGCGGCGCGCGTACGATGCCGACAACCCCTCCCCGCGCGGCCACCGGCGTCGACGCACCGCCCCCGCGGTGCGCGCTTCGGTGTCCGTACCGATGAGAGGGGCACCGATGGCTGATCGCGTGTTGTTCGTCTGCCACGCCAACCTGTGCCGGTCACCGATGGCCGAGTACCTGGCCCGCCGGCTGCTGGCCGACCGACCCGTCGAGGTGGCCAGCGCCGGCACCGACGCGATCGACGGGCTGGCCATGCACCCGTACGCCCTGGAGGTCGCGACGGAGAACGCCACGGAACCGGTGGCGTTCCGGACCCGGGGGTTGCGCCCCGAGTACCTGGTCGACGCGACGCTCGTGCTGACCGCGACCCGACGCCAACGCTCGGTCTGCACCTCGTTGGCGCCGGGAGCGCTGCACCGGACGTTCACGCTGCGCCAGTTCGGTCGGCTGGCCGCAGCGGCCGAACCGCCCACCGACCTGGCCGACGACCCGTTGCGGGCGGCGATCGCCGCCGCCGCGCAGGCCCGGGGACGACTGCAACCCGCCGCCCCGGACGAAGACGACCTTCGGGACCCGATCGGCGGCACCCCGGCCGACTTCCGACGCTGCGCCGAGGAGATCGAACGGTCGCTGCGACCCCTCGCCGCGCTCATCGGGGCAGCCGGGTGAGTTCCTGGGTGTGGTCGGGGACTCCGTTGACCCCGTCGGCGGCTGCGCTGTGCCGGCCGGACGCGGTCCGTTCGGCCGGCACTGACGCCTCGGCCGTCGAGGCCACCACCCGGTAGGCCTCGTACTGGTACGCCTCCGCCTTGGCCACCTTGGCCATGTTCAGCACGCAGCCGAGCAGCCGGACCGAGACCGAGTGCAGTGACCGGGCCGCCGCGGCGACCTGGGTCCGCGAGGTGCGGCCCTGCTGGGTCACCAGCAGTGCGCCGTCGGCCTGTACGGCCACCACCACGCCGTCGGTCACCGCGAGCAGCGGGGCGGTGTCGATGATCACGATGTCCGCCGACTCGCGCAGCGCCAGCAGCAGGTCCGACATGGCCTTGGAGCCGAGCAGCTCGCTCGGGTTCGGCGGGGCCGACCCGCTGGGCAGCACCAGCAACGACTTGTCGCCCCAGCGCTGCACGACGTCGCCCACCTTCACGTCGCCGACCAGCACGTCGGTGAGGCCGACGCCGGCGTCCAGGCCCAGGTAGTCGTCGACCTTCGGGCGGCGCAGATCGGCGTCGACAAGCAGCACCCGCCAGCCCGCCTCGGCCAGGGCGATGGCCAGGTTGCAGGAGAGGGTGGTCTTGCCCTCGCCCTGCAGGGCGCTGGTCACCGCGATGACCCGGGCCGGCTCGTGGACGTCCACGAAGCGCAGGTTGGTCCGCAGCTTGCGGACCGCCTCGGCGCGCGCCGAGGTCGCGGCGTCGCCCACGATGAGCGGCGCGCTGCGGGCGTTGGCCTCGAACGGGATCTCACCGAGCAGCGGGCTGCCCGTGGCGCGTTGCAGGCCGGCGGCGTCGCGCAGTCGGACATCGGCGACGCCGCGCAGGATCGCCAGACCGATGCCGAGGAGCAGGCCGACCAGGCCACCGAGCGTGAGGTTGCGGACCGGCTGCGGCGAGACGGGGTTGGCGCTGACCCGCGGGCCACTGACGATCTCGATCTTGATCGGCGCCTTGCCCTCCGGTGTCGTCTCCACCTTCTGTACGAGTTCGACGAACTTGTTGGCGAGGCTCTCCGTCACGCGCAACGCGCGGGCCTGGTCGGTGTCGGTGACCGATGCCCGCAGCAGAACGGTGCCGGTCTCGGTGGAGGTACTCACCCGGCGCTGCACCTCGTCCGCGGTGAGGCCGACCGGAGTCTCGGCCACCACGCTCTGCGCCAGCCGGTCGCTGCTGAGCAGGTCAGCGTACGACTTGACACGCTGCTGGAGGAAGAGCCCGCCCTGGTAGGCGTCGGTGACGCCGGTGTTGGGGGTCGTGACGAAGAAGGTCACCGAGGCGACGTACCGAGGTTGGGCACGTACGGTCAGGAACGCCGAGACGCCGAGAGCCACCATGACCGTGACCAGCGCGACCCACCAGTGCCGACGCACGTGGCGCAATTGGCGGAGCAGGTCCATCAGGAGCGCCCCCGTACCGGTCCGGTTACGGCAAAGAACTTCACAAAAACCCCCAAGGTCGTCTTTAAACTCGTGAAACCATTAAAGCGGCTCATACGGCTTATGTCCGGAGTTACCTATATTCGGGCGGCGAGATGTGCGCCCCCATGACCAACCCGGCAAACGCCCATTCGGCAGCGGCGACAACGGGGAAAAAGTCGAAGGCCGATCCGACGGCGTCCGATCGGCCCAGCGGTCGCCGCCGACCGCGCCGCCGGATAGGGTCGACAGCGGTGTGCCGGGAAGCCTGGTCGGCGAGTGGAAACCTGCTGTCCCGACTCCTGTAGGTGAGCCGAAGTTGACCCTCCCCACCCCACCGTCCGGCCCGCGTCCGCCGAGGACCCGGCTGTTCTCCCGATCGTCCTGGCCGCAGGCCCGGCACCTGGCCGACGTGCTGCGCACCGAGACCGTCGGTGGCGCGCTGTTGCTGTCGGGCGCTCTGATCGCGCTGATCTGGGCCAACTCCCCGTGGTCCGACTCGTACACGCGGCTCGGCGACGTGGTGCCCTGGCCCGGCGCGCCCTGGCACCTCGACCTGAATCTGGCCACCTGGGCGGCCGACGGCCTGCTGGCCATCTTCTTCTTCGTCGTGGGCCTGGAGCTCAAACGGGAGTTCGTCGCCGGTGACCTCCGCGACCCGCGCCGAGCCGCGCTGCCGGTGGCGGCCGCGCTCGGCGGGATGCTGCTGCCGGCGCTGATCTACGTGGCGGTGGTGCTGGGCGGGGGCGGGGAGGGCCTGCGCGGGTGGGCCATTCCGACCGCCACCGACATCGCTTTCGCGCTCGCCGTCCTCGCGGTGGTCAGCTCACATCTGCCCCAGGGGCTACGCGCATTCCTGCTCACCCTGGCGGTGGTCGACGACCTGTTCGCGATCACCATCATCGCGCTCTTCTACACCGCCGACTTTCAGCCCGTACCGCTGCTCGCCGCGTTCGCGCCGATCGCTCTCTTCGCGGTGCTGGTGCAGCGGGGGCGCACCTGGTGGTGGGCGCTGATCCCCCTCGCTGTGGCCGCCTGGACACTGGTGCACGCCTCGGGCGTGCACGCCACGGTCGCCGGTGTCCTGCTCGGCTTCACGGTGCCGGTGCTCGCCCGCCGACCGGCGGCCGGCGACCAACCGGCCACCGCCGACGCGGAGGCGGGTGAGGGCGGGCTCGCCGCCCGCCTGGAGCACCGCTGGCGGCCCGTGTCCGCCGGCTTCGCGGTGCCGATCTTCGCCCTCTTCGCTGCCGGGGTCACACTGCGCGGCACCGACCTGGGCGCCCTGCTGAGCGACCCGATCGTGATCGCCATCGTCGCCGCCCTGGTGTTCGGCAAGAGCATCGGCATCTTCGGCTCGACCTACCTGCTGGCCCGGTTCACCCGCGCCGAACTGGACGAGGACATCACCTGGACCGACCTGCTCGGAATCGCCCTGCTGGCCGGCGTCGGCTTCACCGTCTCGCTGCTCATCGGCGACCTGGCGTTCGGGGCCGGAAGCACGGCCGACGACCGGGTCAAGGCCGCCGTGCTGCTCGGTTCGCTGATCTCCGCCGGGCTGGCCGCCACCGTGCTCAGCCGCCGAAACGCGGCGTACCGGAGGGTGGCGCAGCGGGAGCGGTTGGACGCCGACGGGGACGGCGTACCCGACGTCTACCAGCACCCCGACGCCCGCTGACCACGCCGGCGCTGCCCGACGGAACCATGGCGCCGAGGGGTGGCGCGGCGCGGGTTCGCCGTCGTGCCGCGCCGCCGCACCAACCGCGCGCGCTCGCGCTCAGTGGCGACGGTCGGCGGGCGGCAGGTCCTCGGTCTCCTCGACCAGTGCCTCGGCCGTCGGCCCGGTGAGGTCGTCGCCCGGCACCGCCACCGCCTCGACGCGATCCTGCTCGTCGGGCTTGCCGCCGCGCGGCGGCTCCGGGGCGGTGGCACCGCCGGCGTAGCCGTACTCGTTCGGTTCGTCGTGCCGGCTCATCTGGTCATCCTCCCGCTCTTCCCGTTTCACCTGTCGAGGCCAACGGTAGGTGGTGATCGTCCCCGGCGCAGCGCCCCGCTGATTGTCGACCGGACCACGGGGGTGAGCTGCCGAGCGCCGCCCCGAGCAGCTGACGCAGGGCGATGATCGCCACCGCGCCGGCCAGGCCGTTCCAACCCGGTTCGCCGGCGAGCCGGAGCAGGCCGGCCCCGACGAGCAGGTCCAGCAGTACCCGGACGCCGCTGCGCAGCGCCCCGGTGGTGAGCGTGGTGAGCACCCCGGCGACCAGCGCCAGGGCGGTGACCGTCGTGACCAGGGCGCCCATCACGCTCGACGCTCCCCCTCGGCCACCTGACGCTGCTCCTGACGGATCTCGCGGCCCAGGAAGTAGTTCAACGCCGTTCGGATCGTCGCGATGGCGGCCAGTTGGCCGATCTGCGTGAACGACGGGGACACCGCCGTACGCAGCACGTCGGCCGCCAACTGGAATTCCAGGCCGAGGGTCAGAAAGCGGCCCAGCGACAGCCGGATCGACGTGAAGCGGGCGGCGCTGCGGTGTCGCAGCCCTTCGACCACGAACCGCACCGCCGCCCACACCGCGCCAACGAAGATCACCAGCGCGCCGGCCACCTCGACCACGGCAACCAGCACCTGGTCGCCCTGACGCAACAACTCGGCCGGCTCCACCCCGGGCCGATACCCGCCCTCCGGGCAGCTAGTCGGCGCTCAGGTCAGCTCGTTCACCGCCTCCAGGATCAGCCAGAGACCCGAGATGGCGAAGAGGATCGCGGCACCGTACTTGATGGTCTTCTCCGGCAACCGCCGGCCGAGCATCCGGCCGACCAGGATGGCCAGCGCGTCCGCGGCCACCATGCCGATGGTGGAGCCGAGCCAGACGCCGAACCAGCCGTACTTGGTGGCGAGCGTGATCGTGGCGAGCATCGTCTTGTCGCCCAGCTCAGCGAGGAAGAACGCCACCGACACCGCCACCAGCGCGGTCTTGTTGGTCTTCTCCGCCTTGCGCTTCTCCTCCTCGGTGAGCTTGTCCCCGCGTAACGTCCACGCACCGAACCCGAGGAACGCCACGCCGGCGACCAGGGAGATCCACTCGGTCGGCAGCACCGCCCCGAGACCCGCGCCGATGGCGACCGACGCCAGGTGCACCACAGCGGTGGCGACCGTGATGCCGATCAGCACCGGAATCGGTTTGAACCGCGTGGCGAAGGTCAGCGCCATCAGCTGGGACTTGTCCCCCAGCTCGGCGACGAAGATGACGCCGAAGCTGACGACCAGCGCGGCGAAAAATCCCTCCATGACGTCCTTCCCGTTCACGCCGGGAGGAGGTACAGGGGCGCCCTCGACCCGGCTGCAACAGCCTGAGTCGAAGGTCTCGCCCGCCCCGAGAAAACCGGGGCCGCGTGGCCGGATGCGGAACGCACCAGTATGTCGACCACGACATTGGGGGCTACTCCCCTTCGCGCGTTCAGCCTATCGGATCACCCCCGGACCGGCCGAGCCGGGTGAACAGACTCACCGCGCCCGCGCCAGCGTGACACCGAAGAGCCCGTCCGGATCGGTCCAGAACTCCGCCGTGGCGAAGCCGGCCGCGGCCAGCTCCGCGGCGATCCCCTCCCGGTGGAACTTCGCCGAGACCTCGGTACGCAACTCCTCCCCCGCCGCGAAATCGACTGTCAGCCCCAGCACCCGCACGCTCATCGGCCGGGTCGCCCGCAACCGCATCTCGATCCACTCGTGGTCGGGATCCCACACGGCGACGTGCGCGAACGCGGCCGGGTCGAAATCGGCGCCCAACTCCCGATTGATCACGTGCAGCACGTTGCGGTTGAACTCGGCGGTGACCCCGGCGGCGTCGTCGTACGCCGGCACGATCACCGACGGGTCCTTCACCAGGTCCGTGCCGAGCAACAACCAGTCGCCGACCTCCAGAGCGGCGCGCATCGCCGTCAGGAACTCGGCCCGCTCGGCAGGCAACAGGTTGCCGATGGTGCCGCCGAGGAACACCACCAACCGCCGACCGCCGGTGGGCAGCCGGTCCAGTTGCCGGGTGAAGTCCCCCACGATGCCCCGCACCCGCAGGCGGGGATAGTCGGCCGCGATCTGGGCGGTGGACCCGCGCAGCGCACTGACCGACACGTCGAGGGGGACGAACGTGCCCAGCCCACCGCGGCGGGTGAAGGCGTCCAGCAGCAGCCGGGTCTTCTCCGACGAGCCGGAACCCAACTCGATGAGCGTCTTGGCCCCGGTCAGCGTCGCGATGTCGGGAGCGTGCACGGCCAGCACGGCCCGCTCGGCCCGGGTCGGGTAGTACTCGGGCAGTCGGGTGATCTCCTCGAAGAGTTCGCTGCCCCGGGCGTCGTAGAACCACTTCGGCGGCAGCCACTTCGGCTCGGCGCTCAGCCCGGCCCGGACGTCGTCGCGCAGGCCACGCTCCAGGTCGCCCTCTTCGAGGTAGATCTCCAGGGGTTCCGCTGTCATCGGTTCGCTCCTTTCGTTCGATCAGCCGTTTCGTGCCTGCCCGGCCCCGCTCACCGGGTCGGCAGTGGACGTACCCGCACCTCACCCGGGGTGGCGACGAGGAGGTGCCCCTCCGGCACCGACCGCCACCCGGGATCGTCGTCATGCGGTTCGGACGCGAGCAGCACCGAACCTGGCGACTCGCGCACCGACAACGCGTGCCCCGCCACGCTGGCCACCACCCGATGCCCGTCGGTGAGCAGCAGGTTGAGCCGCGACCCGGGGGCGGCGGCGGCGACCTCGGTCACCGTCCGCCCGAGCGCCTCTACCGGGTCGGCGCCGGCGCGCAACCGATGCCGCACCAGCGCCCAGAGCAGCGCCGAGTCGGTCGAGGCGTCCAGAGTGAGCAGGTCACGCACCGGCAGACCGGCGGCGAGCGGCACCACGGCGTCCGGCCAGCCGCGGACCACACCGTTGTGGCTGAACAGCCACCGCCCCTCCGCGAAGGGCGCCGCCGCACCGTCGAGCACCGCCATCCCGACCGTGGCCGAGCGCACCGCCGCCACCACCGCCGCGCTGCGGGTCACCGCCGCCAGTTGGGCGATGGTCGGGTCGCTCCAGATCGGCTGCGCCCGCCGGTACCGCACCGGCTCACCCTCACCCGGGTACCAGCCGACACCGAACCCGTCGGCATTGATCGTGCCGCCGCCACGCATGTCGCGAGGCGCCCAGGACTGCCGCACCAGCGAGTGCGGAGGGTCGAACAACAACTCGGCCAGGGTGACCGGCGGCCCCAGGTAGGCCAGGTGGCGACACATCAGCGCCCCCGGCCCGCCGCCGGGCCGCCGGTCGTGCGGCGACTCACCGGTACGACTCGTCCGGTCGCGCGTCCCGGGCGCAGCGGAAACCGCTGAAGATCTGCCGGCGGATCGGATAGTCCCAGTTACGGAAGGTGCCCCGGCAGGCAGAGCGGTCGGTGCCGAACGAACCACCACGCAGCACCCGGTGATCGCTGCCGAAGAAGACCTCCGAGTATTCCCGGTAGGGGAACGCGGCGAACCCCGGATGCCCGTCGAACGCTGTCGAGGTCCACTCCCAGACATCGCCGATGAGCTGGTGCACACCCAACGGCGAGGCGCCGCCCGGGTACGCGCCCACCGGCGCCGGCCACAGATGGCGTTGGTCGAGGTTGGCGTGCGCCTCGGTCGGGTCGTCGTCCCCCCAGGGGTAACGACGCGAGCGCCCGGTCGTCGGATCCCAGCGGGCCGCCTTCTCCCACTCCGCCTCGGTCGGCAGCCGCTTGCCCGCCCACGCCGCGTACGCCTGCGCCTCGTACCAGCACACATGAACCACCGGCTCGTCGGCGCGGACGCGCGCCCACTGACCGAAGCGCCGATACGACCAGTCGTCGCCGTCGGAACGCCAGTGCATCGGGGCGGTCAGCTGCTCCCGAACCCGATGCTCCCAGCCGGCATCGCTCCACCAGCGCTGTTCGGTGTAGCCGCCGTCGGCGATGAAGGCCGCGTACTGGCCGTTGGTCACCGGAGCGGCGTCGATGACGTACGCCGGGAGGTCGACCCGGTGCGCCGGACGTTCGTTGTCCAACGCCCACGGATCGGTGTCGGTGCCCATGGTGAACTCGCCGGCCGGCACCAGCACCTCCGCGCCGATCCGGACCGACGGCTCGGGCGGCGCCGGGGCGCGCAGCACCGCCGGCCCCGAACGCAGCTGGTGGGTGGCGAGCATGGTCTCGTCGTGCTGCTGCTCGTGCTGCACGATCATGCCGAAGGCGAACCCGTCGGCGACCAGCGGCCGCTCGGTGAAGGTCACCGCGTCGAGCAGGTCGTGCACCTTGTCCCGAACGGTGGCCAGGTAGGCGCGCGCCTCCGCGGGCGGCAAGAGGGGCAGCGCGGGGCGGTCCCGGCGCGGCTGCTTGAACGCGTCGTACAACTCGTCGATGTCGCACCGGACCGGCTCCCGGCCCCCGACGTCCCGGACCAGCCAGAGCTCCTCCTGGTTACCGACATGGGCGAGGTCCCAGACCAACGGCGACATCAGCGGTGAGTGCTGGCGCATCAGGTCGGCGTCGTCGACCGCCTCGGTCAGCACCGCGGTGCGGGCGCGGGCCCGCGCCAACTCCACAGCGATGTGGTCGCGCAACCGCTCGCCGTCGACCCGGCCCGCCTGCGGGCCTCGCACCACCGGCTCACTCCTCGCGCTCACTGGTGTCTCCTCTCCGCGGCGGCCAGCCGCTGGCGTAGCCCTCGCCGGATCTCGTCGTGGGTGCTGGCCGGCAGCTCCAGTCGTGGCATGGTGCTCATGGCCAGGTCGAGCAGGGCCGCCGCGGCAGCGGCCAGCGCCGGGTCGGCCAGGCCGTGTCGGGCGGCGGCCGACCAGCGGTGCGCCACCGGCGTGGCGATCGTGTACGCCTCGCGCACGGTGCCCGGGTCAGCGAACAGGGCGGTCAGCACCGCCAGTGGCAGCCGCCAGCCCCGATCGGGTTGGGCGTCGAGGTAGCGCAGCTCCAGGTAGCCGCGCGGCCGTACCGGCGGAAAAAGAGTGCTGACGTGGTAGTCGAGGTCATCGGTGGTGGGCGGTCGTGGCAGCGCGCCGTCGAGCCAGTCGGCGAAGGTCACCCCGGGCGGCGCGGCCCAGTCGGCGCCGTGTCGGCGCAGACAGAGCAGCGGCGCGGCGAGCACGTAGCTGATCCAGGAGTCGATCGGATCGTCCTCGGTTCGGAAGGGCGACCAGACCGGGCGGGTGCGAGCCGGGTCGATGGCCAGCCAGGCGGCCATCCGGGCGGAGGCCCAACCGGTGCGCCGCCCAGCGTGTCGGGTGGCGGAGGCGAACGCCGCGAGCAGTGGGGGCCCGACCGCGTGGGCCGCGGCCCACCGGGCAGGGACCTGGTCCGGCTCACCGGCGTCGAGGCAGATCTGCAGGCCGGCGGTGCTGTACATCATCGTGCGGCCGGCCGGGCCGTGGCGGTCGAAGGCTCCGCGCATCGCGCGGTAACGGGGAGTTTCCACCACCGGGCGGGGCCGTCGGTGGGGGTCGATGCCGCTGCTGCCGAGGATCAGCCCGGCGGCGGCCAGCAGGTCGGTGACCTGGGCGATGTCGGCCTCGGTGGCGCGGATCAACACGGCGACCGAGGGGCGGGGCGGGGTGGAGATCTCCAACTGGCCACCCGGCTCCAGGGTGACCATGCCGCCGTGCCGCAGCGGCTCGGCTGGGCTGGTGGCATCCAGCGTGGCGGGGCTGTGCCGCCCCAGCGCCGCCCGCAGCCGCGTCGCGTCGACGGGGCGGGCGGGATCGGCGGCGTCGTGCACTGTCCATTCCAGTTCGACGCCGGTGTGGATGGGTGGGCCGGTCTTGAAGCAGATCCGGGCGAGGTGTCGGACTGCGGCTGCGGACTCGCGCAGGATGGCGCTGCGGTCCAGGTCGGATGACGTCACCAAGGGTCGGGCCCCCTCTCCGTGTGCCAGGTCCGGCACACTCTGCCACCGTAAACCCACCCACCGACACCGTCGGAGGCGTGCACGGGGCCACCAACCTCTGTCTAACAGACGAATTTCCGAAGCAGGGCGGAACCAAACCGCTCCCACCCCCGACTGGTCAGCCGTCGGCGCGGTGGCCCGGTCCCGGCGGTGACGGCGGGGCTTTCCCCGAAGGGGACGGCCTGCGCTTCGCCGACTCGGAGGGTGTGACCTTCGCCGGCTCGGACGGCTTCGTCTCGGGTACCAGCCGCTGGCAGTACGCCTCGACCTCGGCAGGGCCGCCGGCGGCGGTCACCAGCTTCTGGAAACCCGGCGTGCGCAGTGCCTTCTCCCGCTGCTCGGGCTTCTTCGCCCGCCACGCCCGGCACAGTCCGTGCACCTGGCCGGCGGTGGTGGGACCGGCCGGCGGCGTGGCGGTGACCGACGGCGACGCACCCGGCGGCGACGCGAGGCCGGGACCCACCGACCGATCGGGCTCGGCCGACCGGGACGTGCCCTGGTGCGGCGAGGGTGACGGGCGCGACGGTGCCGGTGCGACCGGGTCCGGCCCCCGCTCCTGGGTGACCGCGGCGAAGGCGGCTCCGGCGGTGGCGGTGGCTGCCACCGCGCCGATCCAGGCCACCGCGCCGGTGGTCATCCGGCGAGGGCGTGGCCGCTGCGGCACGGCCGGCGGGTTGACCCGGGCGGCCCGGAACGCGGCCACCGCGGCGTCCTCCCCGGCCAGTTCGCCAGGGCGGACGGGGCCGGCCGCCGCGGCGAGCAGCGCGGCCACCGGCTCGGCTGGGGGCACGTCGCGGGCGCTCAGGTGCGCCTCAGGTGAGTTCGCGTCCACTGCGGCGCGGGGGCCCTGATCCAGCGTGGCGTCCGGCCGGGCAGAGGCCGCGTCGAGCAGCCGCTCGGTGTCGGCGTGGTCGGCCCGCCGGAACGGGTTCATCGGGAGTCCTCTCACGTCAGCCGTCCACCGGTTCGACGTGCGATGCCCGCACGGCGGGGTTGCTCCCCACCCGCTGCGGTGGCACCCCCTCGACCCCGAGCGACGACTCGGCCGGGCTCTGCCGCTCCAACAGGACCGCGAGCCGGCGTAGGCCACGGTGGGCGGCGGTCCGCACGGCGCCGGCCCGGCGGCCCAGCACACGGCCGGCGGATCCCGCGTCCAGCCCGATCACGGCCCGCAGCAGGACGGCTTCGGCCTCCCGGGGCGGGAGGGTGGCGATCAGCGCGAGGGCGGTCTCGGTGCCGAGCGTCTCGCTGGCTCGCTCGGCGGTGTCCGCGTCGCTGGCGAGCTCGGCGAGCGCCTGCACCGGGACCGGGAGCGAGGGGCGGCGGCGCATCCGGCGCAGGTGGTCCATCGCGCGGTTACGGGCGATGGTGACCGCCCAGGCCCGGAACTCGCCCCCGGTGAAGCCGGGCAGGTCCCGGGAGATCTGGAGCCAGGTCTCGCTGGCGACGTCCTCGGCGTCGGCCCCGACGAGCGCGGTCAGGTACCGCAGCAGCCCGGGCTGGAGGCTGCGATAGAGAAAGCGGAACGCTTCCTCGTCCCCGGCCTGCGCGGCGGTCACCACCTCCGACAGGTCGGCGGTCATGCGCGGTCCACGCATCGTTCGAGGCGTGTCGGCCCGACCAGCCGGGCTGGCGCGCACCACGAGGCACGAGTCGTCCGCCCGATCAGCACCGGTACCGCACCGCCCTCCACCGCTCTGATTGTGCCCGCGACCACGATTGTCGGGGCGGCGTGTCCGGGGGCCCACGCCAGGGTGGTCGGTCGGCGCGCTGCGCGCCGAGGTAGCCGGGAGGGCCCGAGCCGGGCTAACGCTAAAAGGGGGCTCACGACGCGACAAGTCGGCGTCGTGTCACGGAAGAGTGACAATTATCAACCCGACTCGACGGCGCGTCGTCGTAACGGGCAGTACGCGACGGACGCCAAGCACGCCTGGAGGCGGTTTCTTGCCACCATTGACGACCTGAGCGACGGAAATAGTCGCTTTTCGTGACAGCGCACATCCACACCGTCACGAAGGGCTGGCGTCCACACAGGTCAGGCCGGATCAGCCGGTCTGAACCAGCCGACCGGCGGCCCTGCCACGGTGCGCCGCCCCGCGCCACTCTAGGTACGGTAATGCGGTGTTGTCATCGGAGGTCGTACTCAGCGGTCGCTACCGCTTGGACGAACGTGTCGCCACGGGCGGCATGGGCGACGTTTGGCGTGCCTCCGACCTGATCCTCGGCCGGCAGGTGGCGGTCAAGGTTCTCCTGCCGGCGCTCGTCTCCGATCCTGATTTCATCGCCCGGTTCCGGGCCGAGGCCCGGATCATGGCGGCGCTGCGGCACCCCGGCATCGTGCAGGTCTTCGACTGCGGTGCGGACGACCTCCCCGACGGCGGGCGGGCGGACTACCTCGTCATGGAGTTCGTCGCCGGCGAGCCGCTGTCCAAGCGAATCGAGGCGGCCGGGCGGCTCGACGTGGCCGAGACGATGTCGATCGTGGCCCAGGCGGCCGCAGCGCTCAACGCTGCGCACCGCGGCGGCATCGTGCACCGCGACGTCAAGCCCAGCAACCTGCTGGTGCAGGAGGACGGCACTGTCGTCCTGGTGGACTTCGGCGTGGCCCGCTCCACCGACATCACCAGCATCACCAGCACCAACGCGGTGCCGGGCACCGCCCTCTACATGGCTCCTGAGCAGGCCGCCGGAAGGCCGGTCAGCGGCGCCACCGACATCTACGCCCTGGGCGCGGTCACCTACTGCTGCCTGACCGGCAGTCCGCCGTTCACCGGCGACAATCCACTCCAGGTCGCCGTGCGGCACCTGGACGACGAGCCGCCGGAGCTGCCGCACGACATTCCGGAGGCGGTCCGCGCCCTGGTGTCGCGGGCCCTGGCAAAGGATCCGCTGGAGCGGTTCACGAGCGGAGCGGCGATGGCCGAGGCCGCTCGGACGGCGGTCACCGGCGGCGAGCCGCCGACCGCGATGGCCGGGCCGGTCGCGCTGCGCGACGCTGGGCCGGGCACCCGGACGGACGTGCCGGCCGGGGCGGCGGTGGCGGACGGGCGCCAGCGACGGCGGGGTCCGCTCGTCGGCGCGGCGGCGGCCATGCTGGTCGCGCTGGTCGGGCTCGGCGCGGCGCTGGCCGCGACGCGTGACGTCGGCGACAACCCGGCGGTCAATCTGCCGGCCACCTCGCCGACGGTGGCGCCGAGCGGCCCCGTCGACCTGCCCGCGGCGAACGAGCAGATCACCAGCGTCGAGCCGGGCCGGCCGGACCGGCCGCACGTCCCCGGCAACTCCCCGTCGGCGTCGGTCTCCGCCACGCCGACCCCGCAGCCGAGCCAGACCGTCAACTCGCCGACGCCGTCGGTGGGCGTCACCTCGGCACCGCCGCCCACCAGCGCGGCGCCGACGACGGCCGCGCCGCCGACGACCAGCGCGCCCGCTGATCCACCCGCCACCTCCAGTGCGCCGGTCGAACCGGAGGTGCCGGCGGGCGGTTGATCCGACCGCCGCGCCGACCCCCGCCAGTCCCATCAGCACCGATATCCCCAAAACGGACTTACGGCGCCGAAGACGCCTCTAGGCTCTCAGCAGGCTATTTACACCATCTGCCGCGGGAGCCTGGGTGAGCGCTGAAAAGCTGGTCGTGATCGGTCAGGGGTACGTCGGACTGCCGCTGGCCATGCGGGCCGTCGAGGCGGGCCTCGATGTTGTCGGTCTCGACGTCGACGCCGACCGGGTGAAGCGTCTCGCCTCCGGCGAGTCGTTCGTCGAGGACATTCCGGCCGACCGGCTGGGCCGCGCGTTGGGCAGCGGCCGCTACCACCCGAGCACCGAGTACACCGACGCCGCCGGGTTCGACATCTGCGTCATCACGGTGCCGACTCCGCTGCGCGACGGGACCCCGGACCTGAGCTTCGTCGAGCAGGCCGGCACCGGTATCGGCCCGTACGTACGCCCGGGCTGCACGGTGATCCTGGAGTCGACCACCTACCCGGGCACGACCGAGGAGCTGCTGCGCCCGCTGTTGGAATCGGCGAGCGGCCTGACCAGCCCCGGTGACTTCCACCTCGGCTACAGCCCTGAGCGGATCGACCCGGGCAACCCGACCTGGCGCCTGGAGAACACCCCGAAGGTGGTCTCCGGTGTGGACCCGGCGGCGCTGGCCCGGGTGGACGGGTTCTACCAGCGCCTCGTGGAACGCACCGTAGCGG
Source organism: Micromonospora sp. NPDC049049 (assembly GCF_040649115.1). Taxonomy (NCBI): domain Bacteria; kingdom Bacillati; phylum Actinomycetota; class Actinomycetes; order Micromonosporales; family Micromonosporaceae; genus Micromonospora; species Micromonospora sp. NPDC049049. Next base: position 18,487 of record NZ_JBEZEX010000051.1, read on the forward strand.
TGGACTCCACCCGCGTCGCCGAGCTGACCAAGTTGATCGAGAACACCTTCCGCCAGGTCAACATCGCGCTGATCAACGAGCTGACCATGCTCTCGCACCACCTCGACATCGACGTCTGGCAGGCGATCGACGCCGCCTCGACCAAGCCGTTCGGCTTCATGCCGTTCCGACCCGGCCCCGGCGTCGGCGGGCACTGCCTACCGATCGACCCGTGCTACCTGTCCTGGCAGGTCAAGCGCCGCCTCGGGCGGCAGTTCCGGTTCATCGAGCTGGCCAACGACGTCAACCACGAGATGCCCGAACACGTCGCGCAGCGAATCATGGGAGGGCTGAACCGGGACGGCCGGGCCGTCAGCGGCGCCCGACTGCTGCTGCTCGGTCTGGCGTACAAAAAGAACACCGGCGACATGCGCGACTCCCCCGCTGTGGACGTGGCCCGTCGCCTGCAGTCCCTCGGCGCCGAGGTGCACGCCGTCGAGCCGTACGCCGAGGCGCACCAGATCCCGGCCGGGATCACAGTGGTCAAGCTCAGCGAGCGTGAGGTGCGCGCGGCCGACGCGGTGGTGGTGGTCACCGACCATGACACCTTCGACTACGACCTCGTGGTCAGGCACGCGCGCTACGTCTTCGACACCCGCAACCGGTGCGTCGGCCCGACGGTCGAGCGCCTGTAGACCCGGCACCGCTGGCCGGTCCCGCCGCCGGGGAAGATGGCGGGACCGGCCGGCGGATGTCCGTCCGGTCCCTGGGCTCTGACCCGGCCGGTCCGGACCCCGGCGACCGGGTCACTGGTCGGCGAGCGCCTCGACGACCGGGCGGGACAGCGCCCGGCGGGCCGGCAGCACCGAGGCGAGCAGGGCGGCGAGCACCGCGACACCGAGGATCAGCCCGAGCTGGCCGAGCGGCAGCACCACGTGGAAGTCACCGCCGAGGCGGTCCAGCAGGGCCATCGCGGAGGCGCTGACTCCGGTGCCGAGTCCGACTCCGAGCACCGCGCCGACCAGCGCCATCAGCACCGCCTCGACGGCGAGCACCGCCCGCATCCGCCCCCGGGTGAGCCCGACCGCCCGCAGCACGGCGTTCTCCCTGGTCCGTTCGACCACGGACAGGCTCAGGGTGTTCGCCACGCCGACCAGAGCGATCACGACGGCCAGACCGAGCAGCGCGGTGACGAAGGCGAGCAGCATGTCCACAGTCCCGGTGAGCATCTTCTTGTAGGCGCCCTGGTCCATCAGGTTCACAGTGGGGTAGCGGCCCAGCACCACAGTGATCGCGTCGCGGGCCCGCTCGGCGCTCACCCCGGCGGCGGGGTCGATCTCGGCCAGGTAGCCGCGTCGGGCGGGGAAGAGCGCGGCGAAGTCCTGGTCGGACAGGTCGATGACGTGACCCGCTGGCACCTCACCGTCCGGGGTGTCGTCGGTGACCACGGCGGCCACCCGGAACGCTTTCCCCCTGACTGTCACCGCGGAGCCCACCTCCCAGCCGCGGGCCCGCGCCAACTCGCGGTGCACCAGCACCTGCCCCGGCCCGACCCGCTCGGCGTCGCCGGCCAGCACCCCGCTCAGGGTCCGGCCCACCAGCGCCGGGTGGGCCGCGCGGATCTCGACGTCGTCGACGACAGTGCTGCGCTGCTCGTGCACCACACCCAGTTCGGGACGGGAGGCCAGCTCACCGACGAGCGCGGCCGGCAGGTCCTGACCGATTCCGCTGACCACGAAGTCCGTTCCGATCTGGGCGTCCACGCTGCGCTCGATGCCGTCCTTGGTGCTGCGCGCACCGACCATGAACGCCGAGACCAGTCCAATGCCGATCACCAGCGCGGTGGCGGTCGCGGCGACCCGCCGTGGGTTGCGCACCGTGTTGCTGACCGCCAGTTCGCCGACGGCGCCGAGCACTCGTCGCACCGGCCAGCCGAACACCCGGGCCAGCGCGGGGACGAGCACCGGCCCGAACAGCACGATCCCGAAGAAGGTGAGCACCCCACCGACGGCCACCAGGAGCAGCTGACCGGCGCTGGCGGCGCCCGCGAGGGCGGCCACACCGACGGCGAGGACCACCGCGCCGATGCTCAGTCGCACCCGGCCGGCACCCCGGCTGGGCTGTACCGCGGCGTCGGTGAGCGCGGCCACCGGGGCGATCCGCGTCCCCCGCCAGGCCGGCAGGAGGGCGGCGCACACGGTGATCCCGGTGCCCAGCAGCAGGCCGGTGAGCACTGTCGAACCGGTCACGGTCAGCCCACCGGTGACCGGCACGTCCAGGTGGGACAGCACCAGCCGCAACCCGGCGGCGAGGGCCACCCCGAGCAGCACCCCGAGCGCGGAGGCGACCAGCCCCAGCACCGCCGACTCCAGCAGTGTGGACCGGAAGACCTGTCCCCGGGTGGCACCGATCAGGCGCAGCAGCGCGGTCCGTCGGGTGCGCTGGGCCAGCACGATCGCGAAGGTGTTGGCGATCACGAAGCCGGCCACCACTATCGCGACCCCTACGAAGATCAACAGCAGCATGCGGAACTGGTCCACGTTGCGCACCGCGTCCTCCACTGCCTCGTCGAGGATCTGCTGGCGGCTCTTCACAGTGGCTTCGGCGCCGGACACGGCGCGTACCTTCTCGGCGAGCGCGGCGACGTCGGCGCCCGGTCGGGCCGCCACCATGATCCGGCCGTAGCCCCGCTCGCCGGTGAGGGTCAACGCGTCCGGCCCGACCAGGCCGACGAACGGACCGCCGACGTCGCGGGCGGTGCCGGCCACGTCGACGGTGCCCACCAGGGTGTACGGGCGGGCCGCCCCACCGGTGGCGCCGATCCGGACCGCCGCGCCGAGCCCGAAGCCCTGCTCGGCCGCCGTCGGCGCGTCGAGCACCACCTCCCCGGCCCGGTCGGGCAACCGGCCGGCCACCACGTCGTACGAGCGCAGCGCGTCCTCGGTGGGGATCGCGACGAGCATGGTGAAGCCGAGCACCGGCCGACCGTCGGCGCCGACGATCCCGGCGGTGTTGGTCAGCTCACCGGCGGCGGCGGCCACCCCGTCGACCGCCCGCACCCGGTCGACCAGCGCCGGGGGCAGCACCTCGCGGCCCGCCGAGTAGACCCCCAGGTCGGTGTGGCGGTCGAAGGTGCCGGCCCGCTCGTACGCCCCGGTCCGCATCCCGTCGACGAAGATCATCGTGCCGGCGACGAACGCGACGCCGAGCACGACGGCGAGCGCCGAGAGCAGCATGCGCAGCGCCTCGGCGCGCAGCGAACGCAGGGTCAGGCGGATCATGCGGGGCTCCCGGTGCAGGTGGCGGATCGGACCCCTCCGACGCTATGGCCGGTACCGGTCTGTCGATCTCCACCTGTGCGCTCGACCTGCGTGCGCCCCGGGTCGCGGTGCGAACGCCGGCCGCTACGACCCAGGTCGTACGCGGAGTCATCCGCCGGGCGTGACCAGCCCGCTCTCGTACGCCAGGACCACCGCCTGGACCCGGTCGCGCAGCTGGAGTTTGCCCAGGATCCGCCCGACGTGGGTCTTCACCGTCGCCTCGGCCACGTGCACCCGGGCGGCGATCTCCGCGTTGGACAGCCCTTGGGCGACCAGCAGCAGCACCTCCCGTTCCCGTTCGGTGAGCTGCGCGAGTCGAGGGTCGGCGCTGGGGGCGGCGCCGAGCTGCCCGGCGAACCGGTCCAGCAGGCGACGGGTGATCGACGGAGCCACCACCGAGTCACCCTGGGCCACCACCCGGATCGCGGCCAGCAGCTCCTCCGGCGGGACGTTCTTGAGCAGGAAGCCACTCGCCCCGGCCTGGAGCGCCGCGAACGCGTCCGCCTCGGTGTCGAAGGTGGTCAGCACCAGCACCCGAGGGCCACCCGCTGGCCGCTCGGCGCAGAGTCGACGGGTCGCCTCCACCCCGTCCATCGTGGGCATCCGGATGTCCATCACGACCACGTCGGCCTCGGTGCGGGCGAGCACCCGCAGGGCGTCCGCACCGTCGATGGCCTCCCCGACGACCTCCAGGTCGGGCTGGGATTCCAGCACCATCCGGAACCCGGCGCGGACCAGCGCCTGGTCGTCCACGATCACTACCCGGACCGTCATGCCGCGATCACCTCCGTTGCCCTCTCTGACGGTAGCGGCAGCCGGACCTCGACCTGCCAGCCCCCGGTCGGCCGGGGACCGGCGGTGAGGCTGCCGTCGTACACCGTCACCCGCTCCCGCATGCCGAGCAGGCCGTGACCGCCGGACGGCGCCGGGCTGACCAGCGGGCGGCCGCGACCGTCGTCGACCACCCGGACCACGACGGCCTCGGCGGTGTACGACAGGACGACCTCGACGCCGGCGCCGACGCCGGCGTGCTTGAGCGCGTTGGTCAGCGCCTCCTGCACCACCCGGTAGACGGTCAGCTCCAGGCCCGGTGGCAGGGCCGGTGGCACACCGGTGACGGTGCTGCGGACGTGCAGACCGGCGTCGTCGAACCGGGCCAGCAGGTCGGGCAGCTCGGCCAGCGCGAGGCGTCGGTGCTCGGGGTCGGCCGCCACAGCGAGCCCGTCGGTCCCGTCCGCGCCGGCGGGGCCGGCGTCGCGGAGTACGCCGACCAGGCGGCGCATCTCTTCGAGGGCCTGCCGGCCGGTGTCCGCTACCACCTTCACGGCGGTGCGCGCCTGGGCGGGGTCACGGTCGAGCATGAACCGGGCCCCGTCCGCCTGGACGATCATCACGGCCATGCTGTGGGCGACCACGTCGTGCAGCTCACGGGCTATCCGGGTGCGTTCCTCGGCGACCGCCGCCCGGGACTCGGCCTCCCGCTCGCGTTCCAGGGTGGTGGCCCGCTCCTCCAGGCTGAGCACGTAGAGCCGGCGGGTCCGCACGTTCAGCGCGACCAACCACACCGCGCCGGTGACCAGCGCGTACCACAGCGCGGTCACCCACCACTGGATGACGTTGGGGGTCTGCGCGGCGGCCAGCAGCACCCCGACGGCCGCGACAGCGCCGGCCAACACGCCGTCGCGCAGCCGCCGGCCGTACTTCACCACGCTGTAGAGCGCGATCAGGACGGCCACGTCGTAGATGAGTGGACCCCAGCGGGCGATGACCTGGATCAGCGCGAGCGCCGCGACCGCCACCGTCACCGCGCTCGGGTGGGTGCGGCGGAACAGCAACGCGACCGCCATCCCCAGGCCGACCGCCGTGGCCGCCCAACCGCCCGGCTGGTTCACCGCCGCGGCCAGGGAGACGAGGACCACCAGCGCGGCCACGGCCACGTCGAAGGCGACGCCGCGCAGCGGGCGACCGAACAGGGTGCGTGTCACGGTCACCCAGCGTACGTGCCGGGGCGCTAGGACTCAGCCGCCGAGGACCTCGCGCATGCGGTCGATCTCGACGGTCTGCTCGGTGGCGACGGAGTTGGCGAACTCGTTGAGCGTCAGGTCGGAGCCGACAGTGAGCAGGTTGGTGGCCATCTCGATGGCGCCCTGGTGGTGCTCGGTCATCATCCGGACGAAGAGCGTGTCGAAGTCAGCGCCACGGGCCGCCGCGAGCTGCCGCATCGCCTCTGGCGACTGCATGCCGCGCATGGTGCCGTGGTCGTGTCGCTGCACCTCCGCCGGGAGGCCACGGGTCTGCAGCCAGCCGCGCATCATGCCCATCTCCGGCCCCTGGCTGGCCCGGATGCGCTCGGCGATCGCCCGGACGTCGGGGTCGGCGGCCCGGTCGGGGGCGAGCTCCGCCATCGCCAGGGCCTGCGCGTGGTGCGGGATCATCATCCGGACGAACCAGACGTCCAGCGAGTTGTGCGGGGCGGGACCGGCGTCGCGGACCTCGTGCGCCGGGCGGGTGGCCGCCGTCTCGCCTGGACGGCCGGGCGCGATGACGGTCAGGTCGGTGGGGACGGGGCTGGCCGGCGGCGACGCGGCGGAGGTGGCGGGGGCGGAGACCGGCCGCGGTGCGCTCGTACCGGTGTCGCCGTCGAGGCGGATCACCATGAACACCACCAGCGGCAACACGAGAGCCAATGTGACGACGGCCAGGATGCGTGCGCGCCGGTTGGTCATGGGCCACTCCCTGCAGTCGAGGTCACCGCGATGCTATCCATTGAAGAACCCGCTTTCATGTGATCCAGCTCACATCGACGATCTTCGTCGGACGGTAACGTGTCAACCATCGTCTCCCCCTTGCGAAGGGCCCCGCCGATGATCAGATTCCACAAGCCACGGTTACGACAACTGCGTGTCGTGGCGCTCGCCACGACCGGCCTCCTCGTCGCCAGCGCCCTCGTCGCCCCGGCGAGCAGCGCCCAGACGGTGCCGCAGGCGGCCCCGGCTCCCGCGCTCACCAACACGATCCCCGGCGTCGACGAGATCGTCAGCAGCCCCAACCTGCGCCAGATCGCCAACCTGCCCAAGGTCGCCCCACTGGACGCGACGAACAGCGACATCGCCTTCCAGGGCAAGTACGCGTTCGCCGGCAACTACAACGGCTTCGTCATCTACGACATCTCGCGGCCCAGCGCGCCGACGGTCAAGGCCCGGGTGCTCTGCCCGGGGTCGCAGAACGACATCTCCGTCCACGGCGACCTGCTCTTCCTCTCCACCGACTCGTCGCGCAGCGACGACTCCTGCAACAGCACCACGCAGGGAGCGGACGTGAAGGGCTCGTGGGAGGGCATCAAGGTCTTCGACATCAAGGACAAGGCCAACCCGCGCTACATCAAGTCCGTCGAGACCGCCTGTGGCTCCCACACCCACACCCTGGTGCCGGGCAAGGACCGCAAGGCCGTCTACCTGTACGTCTCGTCGTACAGCCCGCGGGCCGAATTCCCGGACTGCCAGCCGCCGCACGACTCCATCTCCATCGTCAAGGTGCCGCTGAAGAAGCCGACCGACGCGGCAGTGGTCGCGACGCCGAACCTCTTCCCGGACGGTGGCTTCCCCGGCAGCCCGACCGGCTCGGCGACCACCGGTTGCCACGACATCACCGCCTACCCGTCGAAGGACCTGGCCGCCGGCGCCTGCATGGGTGACGGCATCCTGCTCGACATCAAGAACCGCGAGGCCCCCCGGGTCATCAACCGGGTCCGGGACGAGACCAACTTCGCGTTCTGGCACTCGGCCACCTTCAACAACTCCGGCACCAAGGTGATCTTCACCGACGAGCTGGGTGGTGGCGGGGCGGCGACCTGCAACGAGGCCGTCGGCCCGAACCGCGGGGCGGACGCCATCTACGACATCGCCGGCCGCGGCAACGCCCGGACGATGACCTTCCGCAGCTACTACAAGATCCCCCGGGCGAACGCCGACACCGAGAACTGCGTGGCGCACAACGGCTCGCTCATCCCGGTGCTCGGCAAGGACATCATGGTCCAGGCGTGGTACCAGGGTGGCATCTCGGTGTTCGACTTCACCGACTCGGCCAACCCGAAGGAGATCGCCTTCTGGGAGCGCGGCCCGCTGTCGGCCGACACCTTCGTCGGCGGCGGCACCTGGTCCGCGTACTACTACAACGGCCACATCTACTCGAACGACATGGTGAAGGGCCTGGACGTCCTGGAGCTGAACGACTGGCGTACCTGGTCGGCCAAGCTGACCCGTTACCAGGAGCTCAACGTGCAGACCCAGCCCAGCTACCTGGGCTGGTAGGCACCGCGCACCACACCGGGCCCGGTCCCCGATCGTCGGGGGCCGGGCCCGGCCCGTGTCCGGCGGCAGGTCGCCACGGTGGGGCTGGTCACCAGGGCGTGGGGTTGCCGGGCACCTGGTCAGACCCTGTGTCAACGTGAACAGTTGTGACAGTCGCAGCCCCGCCCGAACCGACCACGCGTTGGCGGCCCCACCCGCTGGACGTGGTGGCGGCCGTCCTCGCCGTCGTCGGGGCGGCCTGCGCGCTGAGCGGGCTACTCCCCCGGGCCGAGACCACCGCCACCCTGCACCGGATCCTGCCGCTGCTGCTGTTCCTCGGCACCGTGATCGTGCTCGCCGAGCTGACCGCGGTGGCCGGTGTCTTCGACGTGCTGGCCAGCCGACTGGCCATCGCCTCCCGGGGCAGGTGGGCCGCGCTGTTCCTGCTCTGCGGCGGTCTCGCCACGCTGACCACCCTCGTACTCAACCTCGACACCACAGCCGTACTGCTCACCCCGGTGCTGCTCGCGCTGGCCCGCAACCTGCGGATCCCCGCCGCCCCGCTCGCCGTCACCACGGTCTGGCTGGCGAACACCGCGAGCCTGCTGCTGCCGGTGTCCAACCTGACCAACCTGCTCGCCGCCGAGCGGGTCGGGCTGGCACCGCTGACGTACGCGGCTCGGATGGCGTTGCCACAGCTCGCCGCCGTGGCGGTCACCATGGCCCTGCTCTGGTTCCTGTGGTGGCGGCGGGAGCGGCCAGCCGGTGGGCGCTTCGTCCCGCCGACCCGGCACGTACCGGCCGACCCGGTGCTGCACCGTACGGCGCTCGCCGGTTGCCTGATCTTCGTCGCCGGCATCCTCGCCGGCGTGGAGATCGAGATCGCCTCCACCGTCGGGCTCGCGCTGGTGCTGGTCGGGTTCCTGGTCCGCTCCCCCGCCACGCTGCGCCCGGGGCTGGTCCCCGTGCGCCTGCTGTTCTTCGTCACCGGCCTGTTCCTGGTGGTGCAGACCCTCGGCCGGCACGGGCTGGACGACCTGGTCGGCACCCTGGTCGGCGCCGACGGCGGCGCCCTGGGCGCCCTGCGCGCCGGTGGCACCGGAGCGCTGCTCGCCAACGCCGTGAACAACCTGCCCGCCTACCTGGCCGGCGAGTCGGTGCTGCCGGCCGGTGACCACACCCGCCTGCTGGCCCTGCTGATCGGCACCAACGTCGGCCCGCTGGCCGCCCCCTGGGCGTCACTGGCCACCCTGCTGTGGTTCGAGCGCTGCCGGGCGGCCCGGGTCGCGGTGCCGGTGACCCGCTTCGTGCTGACCAGCACCCTGCTCGCGGTCACCGCGACGCTCGCCGCGGTCGGCGCGCTGCTGCTGGTGAGCTGAGCGCTCAGTCGCGGTACACGGCGACCTGAAGCTCGGTGACGCCCTTCTCCGGGGTGTCCGGGCAGTAGTCGAGGTAGACCTCCCGGGCGAAGCCGTCGGTGCGGTAGCCGTTCGCCTCGATCCACCGGGCGAGCGCCTGCATGCTCGGCTCGACGTCGTCCATCGCCCCGTGATGGATGGTCGTCGCGGCGGTGCGCAGCTCCGGCAGGTCACGCACCGTGACGTCGGGCGCCGCGGACGGCTCGACGTCGACGAGCACACCGGCGTGGACGACGACAGCGTCGCCGCCCGGGTCGACGGGCTCGTACCAGGCGATGCTCGGCCCCGTCGGGGTGATCCCGGCGGCGGTCAGCCGACGGAACAACTCCGGGTAGAGCGGCTGGATCACCGGGCCGATGTCCTCACCCTGGTAACTAGGCGCGACGGCGATCAGCTCCGCCACGCGGACCGGCGCGATCTCCTTGAGGACGACGTCCTGGGTGGTCATCCGTCCCTCCGACTCGATCATCCGAAGCCTCGCCTCGACGGCCGTGAGCCGGGCCGTGTCGGCGGCCAACTGTTCCGCCAGCTGGCTCCGGCGCAGCCGCAGCATGCCGCGCAGCTCGGCCACGTCGACGGCGTCGTCGACGATGGAGCGCACCTGTTCGAGGGTGAGGCCCAGCTCCTTGAGGGCGATCACCCGGTTGAGCCGGCGCAGCTGGTCGGCGCGGTAGAAGCGGTAGCCGGTGTGCGGGTCGACGCTGGCGGGGGGCAGCAGGCCGATGCTGTCGTAGTGGCGCAGCATCCGTACCGACACCCGGCCGAGTCTGGCGAAGTCTCCGATGGTGAACATGGCCCCCTCACACTCGTCCCTGACACCGTGTCAGAGTCAAGCGTGGCGTGCGGGGCAGCCGTCAGTGGCGGGCGGGGCGCGGGCCGACCAGCCGGCGGACCATCGGAGCGGCGTTCCACTTGGCCGCGCCGACCAGGTCGCGGGCGTGCTCCAGGACCGTGTAGTCGGGTCGGGTCAGCCCGTCGGCGATGGCCCGGTCCAGGTCGTTGCCGCAGCGGCTCAGCACGGTGTCGAAGTCCCGGCGGACCGGCTCCTGCAGGTCGTAGCCGAAGGAGCGGTGCAGCCGGGCGAAGAGCGGCTTGTACAGCCGGACCCGCTCGTGCAACCCCGACGAGTACGACATCGGGTTCTTCGGACGGCGGAGGATGTAGTCCGGCAGCACGTCGGCGAACGCCCGCCGGACGATCCACTTCTCCTGCCCGTGGCGCAGCTTCAGATCCACCGGCAACCGCATCGCCAGCTCCACCACGCTGAGGTCGAGGAACGGCACCCGGGCCTCCACGCCGTACGCCATCGCGGCCCGGTCGACGCGCTGCAACTCGGTGCGGCACAGGTTGCGGATCCGGTGCAGGAACAGTCGGCGGGCCGCCGCCGGGGCGACCTGGTGATACATCGGGTACCCGCCGAACAGCTCGTCGGAGCCGTCGCCGGTCAGCACCACCTTGATGCCCAGATCGCGGAGCCGCCGGAAGATCGGCACCGAGACGACCGCGTTGATGATGTCGCCGTACTCGGTCAGCTCGGAGATCCGGACGGCCTCGCGGACGTCGGCGAGCCGGATGTCGCGCGGGCGCAGTTCGACCACCACGTGTGGCACGTCGAGGTCGGCGGCCAGCCGCCGGGCGTACGCCACGTCGGGGCTGTCCGCGACGCCGACTGTCACCGCGACGCAGTCCGGGTGAATGTCGCGGACCTGCCGCAGGGTCAGCGAGCTGTCCAGGCCACCGGAGAGCACCACCCCGACGGTCAGGTCGGTCTCCACCCGCATCCGGATCGAGTCGCTGAGCGCGGCGCGGACCAGCAGCGCGGCCTCGTCCGGGTCGTCGATGACCGGCAGGCCGTCGGCGATGGTGAGCAGGTCGACGTACGGGCTCAGTCGCACGTGCCCGTCCGCCTCCGCCCAGCCGTGGTGCCCGGGCGGCACCTCGGCGATCGGGGTGCCGTGCCCGACGAGTGCCTTGACCTCGGAGGCGAGGTGCAGGCAGCCGGGTCGACGGGACCAGTACAGCGGCTTGACCCCGAGCGGGTCGCGGGCCAGGTACGCGCGGCCGGTGGCCCGTTCGACGACCGCGAAGGCGTACTCGCCGCGGAGTCGGGTTGCCGCCGCCTCGCCCCACTGCTGGAACGCGGCGAGCAGCACCTCGGTGTCGCTCTCGGTGCGGAAGGTCTGCCCCAGGCGGGTCAGCTGCGCCCGCAACTCCCGGTGGTTGAAGATTTCGCCGTTGAAGCAGAGCAGCCACCGCTCGTCGGTCGACGTCCACGGCTGCACCGCCCGGTCCCGGTCGACGATCCGCAGCCGCCGGGTGCCGGCGAGCAGCCCGCTCTCGGACCGGGTCTCGGTGACCTCACCACGCGGGGCCAGGGCGGCGAGCATCCGCCGGAAGGTCGCCGGGTCGGCCTCGGGGCCGATACTCAACGCGATGCCGCACACCGGCTCAGACCCCCATCTCAGCCTCGTAGGACCGGCGTAGACGACGCCGGGCGGTGGGCGCGAGACAGAGGTGCCAGGCCTGCCCCTCGTCGATCACGTTCAGCTCACCGGCCTCCTGCCGGCTCAGCAGCAGTTCCGCCAGGGCCTCGCGCGCGCCGAAACGCTCGAACCAGGCCAACTCGACGTCGGCCGAGTAGCCGAGGCAGTGCCCGCTGGGCAGCATCGCCGCGTAGCCCAGACGGCGCAGCCGGTACTGGTGTTCTGCGCTGCGGACCAGGCTGGTCACCCAGAGCGGCGGGGTGGCCGGCGGCGCGACGGCGGAGAACTCCCGTCCGATGTCGTTGAGCAGCGCCACCACCTCGCGCCGGGCGCGGCGGAACAGCAGCCCCGCGGTGCGCGGGGTGGCGTCGGGTCGCAGCCGGCGACGCAGCCCGCGGGCGGCCCGGCCCAGTATCGTGGCGGGCTGCTCCTGGTAACGGAAGCGCAGCAGGTCGCGGCGGCGCAACCATTCCAGGTCGACCAGCTCGGGACTGCCGTTGACCTGGTCGTCGGTGACGAAGGTCGGCGCGTCCTGCCACCACAGCACGTCGATGCGGGAGAGCAGGTAGATCCGGACCAGCGCGCTGAGGTCGGTCGCCGACGTGCGCTCGTTCGGTTGGTAGCGGGCCATCTCCAGCAGCAACGTCTCGCGCGCGCCGATCAGCCCCTGCGGGGTGGCGTCGAGGACGGCGGCGAGCGCCGGTTCCCGCAGCCGCTCGTCGATGAGCACCTGCCGGGCCCGGGTGCTCGCCGCGTCGGCCAGTGCGCCGACCTCGACCAGCAGTTCGGCGACGGCGGCCCGGTAAGCGGGCAGGTCGGGGGCGGGGGCGGACACGCGGCGGGGGGTCGCACCGGAGGGTCGACGGCGGGCCGGGGCGGTGGGCGACGGAGGCGAACCGGGCTGCTGTCCCGGGCTACGGCTGGGCACTCGCATGACGGGTCCCTCTCTCCGGTCACGGCACTGGGTAGGTTCGCCCTGAAACACACCGTAATCATCGGGACCGGAACGGACCGAACATTCCTCCTATCTCCCCTCGAAGGGTGCGCGGACGACGCACCGGCCCCAGGCGGTGGCACGGTCAATGTGGTGCCTTTGGAGCATGAGCCAAGCCAAGCCAAGCCCTCCCCGCACCGCGAGCGCTCAGGCCGCCGCTGTCAGTCGCCGCCCCTGGGCACCAGGGCCTGCACCTCGGCGTACGACGGCAGTCCTCCCGCAGCGGTGGGCCCGCCGCCGCGGACGGCGTCGGCGGCGGCGAGCGCGGCGCCCAGCGCG
>NZ_JBEZEX010000052.1:0-30608 GCF_040649115.1 Micromonospora sp. NPDC049049
TCAGCCCGGACCAGCTCGTCCTGCTCCGGCTGGATCGTGGCGACGATGTCCCGCATCGGCCCGACGCGTGGACGCTCGACTGCCGGCTGACCCGGCGGCGTCCGGACCGGTTGGTCAGCTCGCCTTGGCGAGCGCCTCGAACTCGTCGTCGGTGAGCCGCACGTCGGCCGCGGCCACGTTCTCCTCCAGGTGCGCCACCGAGGACGTGCCGGGGATCGGCAGCATCACCGGCGAGCGGCGCAGCAGCCAGGCCAGCGCGAGCTGCGCGGGCGACGCGCCGTGCGCGTTGGAGATGGCGTCCAGTGGGCCGCCCGGGCGGGCCAGCTCACCGGTCGCGATCGGGAACCACGGGATGAACGCGAGGTCGTTGCGTTCGCAGAACTCCAGCACGTCCTCGGCGCTGCGGTTGGCGAGGTTGTACAGGTTCTGCACCGACGCGATAGTGGTGATCGCCTGGGACTCCTCGATCTGCGCGACGCTGACCTCGGACAGCCCGATGTGCTGGATCTTGCCTTCCTCCCGCAGCAGCGCCAGCTCACCGAGCTGATCGGCGAGCGGCACCTTCGGGTCGATCCGGTGCAGCTGGTACAGCGGGATGCTGTCCAGGCCGAGGTGACGCAGGCTCAGCTCGCACTGCTGGCGCAGGTACTCCGGGCGGCCCAGCGCACGCCAGTCGCCGGGGCCGGAGCGGCTCAGCCCGGCCTTGGTCGCGATCACCAGGTCATCGGCGTACGGGTGCAGCGCCTCCCGGATCAACATCTCCGAGACGAACGGCCCGTACGAGTCGGCGGTGTCGATGAACGTCACGCCCAGCTCGACCGCACGGCGCAGCACGCGAACCGCCTCGGCCGGGTCCTTCGGGTCACCCCAGACACCCGGGCCGGTGATCTGCATGGCCCCGTAGCCGAGCCGGTTGACTGTGACATCGCCACCGATCCGGTACGTGCCGGACGCCTTCGCGGGCTGCTCACTGATATTTGTCGCCATTGCCCGATCCCCAATCGTCTCGTCGTGGCGGGCCTGGACAGCGCGAGCGTGAAGAGCCCACCCGCCACCGATGGATCATCCCCCGGAACCCTGCCGCCATGCCGCCGGTCGGCCGAGTGTGGGCGCAGACACGCCGTCAGCGCGCCGAAGCGAGTTGCCGGGAAGCGCCCGGTACGACCGGGGTGTCCGTGCGACGCTGGCCGGAGCCGGTGCGTTCCGGCGCGACGGCGGAGGGAGCACCCATGGGAGTGCCGCAGGTCAACTTCGCGCTCGACACGTACGAGTGCATCGTGATCTATCCCGGCGCGGCCGGGCGGGCCCTGCCCCCGGAGACCGTGCAACGGTTGCAGGCCGAGCACGCCGAACACATGCAGGCGTTGCAGCGACGCGGCATCGTCCTGGTCGCCGGCTCGGTGGACGGGCCGGCGCGCGAGCCGGATCCGCCGATCGGCTTCGGTCTGGCCCGTACCGGCAGCGTCGAGGATGTCCGCAGCGTGCTGGAGGCCGACCCGGCGGTGCAGGCCGGGCTGTACCGGGTGGAGGTGCTGACCTTCCTCTGCCCGGCCGGTTCCCTGGAGTTCCCGCTGGTCAAGGCGGACAGCTGAGCCGCCGGTCCATCGGTGGCTGTCGTGATGGCGACGGCGCTCGACCGCCTGCCGGTGCTACGGTCGCGCCCAGCGCGGGCCGCCGCCGGGGCGTACCCGGTGTCGTGGGTCGGCCCCGGTCGAGGAGTCGCCATGATCTCCGCCGCCACCCCCGATGTCGCGTCGGCCGCCGCCCGACTGCGTGCCCTGCTCGGCGACCGGCTGCACGAGCCGGGCGATCCCGGTTACGCCGTCACCACCCGGCTCTGGAACGGCGCTGTGGCGCGCACACCCGCGCTGGTCGCCGCAATTCAGGACTCCGGCGAGGTGGCCGAGGCGGTCCGCATCGCCACCCGGTGCCACCTGCCCCTCTCGGTCCGCTCCGGAGGCCACGACTGGGCCGGGCGGGCGCTGCGCGACGGCGCTCTGGCGCTCGATCTGACCGGGCTGCGCGCCGTCCGGGTCGACCCGAACGCGGCCACTGTGACCATCGGCGGCGGCGTCACGGCGGCCGAGTTGCTCGCCGCCGCCCGCGAGTACGACCTGGTGGTCCCCACCGGCGTGGTCGGCGCCGTGGGGATGGCCGGGCTCACCCTCGCCGGCGGGTACGGCCCGCTGTGTGGCAGGTTCGGTCTGGCCCTGGACAACCTGCTGGGCGCGGAGGTGGTTCTCGCCGACGGCCGCCGCGTCACCGCCGACTCCCGGCACGACGCCGAGCTGTACTGGGCGTTGCGGGGCGGCGGTGGCAACCTCGGCATCGTCACCGAGCTGCGCTTCCGCGCGCACCGGCTGCCCGGCGTGCTGGCCGGGATGATCATGTTCGCGCTCTCCGAGGCGCCGGCCGTGCTGCGCGGCTATGGCGCGCTGGTCGCCGAGGCTCCGGATGAGCTGACCGTGATGGCCGGCTTCCTGCCCGGCCCGGCCGGCGAGCCGGTGATCTTCGTCTGCCCGTTCTACAGCGGCTCCGACCTGGACGCCGGGGCGCCGTGGATGGACCGGCTGCGCGCGCTGGGCACCCCGCTGGTCGACCAGATCGGCCCGATGCCGTACGCGGACGCGCTGCGGATGTTCGACGGTGGGATGGTCGACGGCAACCACTACCTGCTGCGGACCCGGTGGTTGCCCGCGCTCACCGACGGCGCTGTGGACACGCTCGTCGACGCGGCCCGGCAGGTCACCTCGCCGTTCTCCGCGCTGGCCGTGCACCACTTCCACGGCGCGGCCACCCGGGTCCGGTCCGCCGACACGGCGTTCGGGCTGCGGGCCGATCACCTGATGGCCGAGATCATCGCGGTGTGGGCGCCCGGCGACGACGCCGGTCCGCACCGCGAGTGGGCCGAGCGGACCTCCGCGGCGCTCGCCCCGCACGCCCTGCCCGGCGGGTACCCCAACCTGCTCGCCCCGGAGGAGACCGACCGGGTCCGGCTCGCCTACGGCGCGAACTGGGCACGGCTGCGCCGGGCCAAGCGCCGCTACGACCCCCGCCACCTGCTGCACGCGGTGCCCACCCTGCCACCCCCGGAGCACCCGGAATGAGCAGCCGCCCGCGGTATCCCGAGGTACCCGGAACGAGCCGCCGCCTGCCCTCCCCGGGGCACCCGGAATGAGCCGCCGCCGGGAGCACCCCGACAGCGCACGCCGACGGAGGCGTACGATTCCCGGCGCGCGGTCGCTGATGCCCGTCGCCACAACGTTCCCGGTGCGGTTCCGCCCGCCGGCCCGACGCGCGCCGCGCGTCGTTGGACAACTGTTCCGCTGCCTGCAAGGGGTCGGCCCCGAGTCCGACCTGAAGGAGAGACTAGCCTGATGGGCGTGACACGCCGCGTAAAGATCGTCTGCACTCTGGGTCCCGCCACCTCGTCCCCGGAGCGCATCCGGGGTCTTGTCGAGGCCGGCATGAACGTGGCGAGGCTCAACTTCAGCCACGGCAGTCACGCCGACCACGAGGCGGTCTACCGACTGGTCCGGGAGGCGTCGGAGGCAACGGGAAAGCCGGTCGCCGTCCTCGCCGACCTGCAGGGCCCCAAGATCCGGCTCGGTCGGTTCGCCGACGGCCCCCACGAGTGGCGCACCGGTGACACCGTCGTCATCACCGGCGACGACGTCCTCGGCACCAAGGAGCGGGTCTCCTGCACCTACCGCAAGCTGCCGCAGGAGGTGAAGCCCGGTGACCGCCTGCTGATCGACGACGGTCGGGTCGCCGTCGAGGTCACCGACGTCACCGGCAACGACATCCGCTGCCTCGTCACCGAGGGCGGCCCGGTCTCCAACAACAAGGGCGTGTCGCTGCCCAACGTGGCGGTCAGCGTGCCCGCCATGTCGGACAAGGACGCCGAGGACCTGCGCTTCTCCCTCGGTCTCGGTGTCGACCTGGTGGCGCTCTCCTTCGTCCGCTCGGCCGAGGACATCAAGCTCGTGCACGGGATCATGGCCGAGGAAGGCGTGTTCCGGCCGGTGCTCGCCAAGGTCGAGAAGCCGGAGGCGGTCGAGCACCTGGAGGCCATCGTGCTGGCCTTCGACGGCGTCATGGTCGCCCGCGGTGACCTCGGTGTCGAGATGCCGCTGGACGAGGTCCCGCTGGTGCAGAAGCGCGCCGTGCAGCTGTGCCGGGAGAACGCCAAGCCCGTCATCGTGGCCACCCAGATGCTCGACTCCATGATCGAGAACTCCCGCCCCACCCGCGCGGAGGCCTCCGACGTCGCCAACGCGGTGCTCGACGGCGCGGACGCGGTCATGCTCTCCGGCGAGACCAGCGTCGGCAAGTATCCGGTGCTCACCGTCAGCACCATGGCCAAGATCGTGACGACCACCGAAGCCGGTTCCATCGGGGTGCCGCGCCTTCAGCACGACCCGCGTACCCACGGTGGCGCCCTCACTGTGGCCGCCTCGTCGATCGCCCGGGCCATCAATGCCAAGGCGCTCGTCGCGTTCTCGCAGACCGGCGACACCGTGCGACGGCTGTCCCGCCTGCACTGCGACCTGCCGCTGCTGGCCTTCACACCGGTCCCCGAGGTGCGCGACCAGCTCGCCCTCACCTGGGGCGTGGAGACCTTCCTGATGCCGTTCGTGCAGCACACCGACGACATGTTCCGCCAGGTCGACCAGGCGCTGCTCGGCCTCGACCGGGCCAACCCCGGTGACTACGTGGTCATCGTGGCGGGTAGCCCGCCCGGCACCCCCGGTTCGACCAACACGCTGCGCGTACACCAGCTCGGCTCGCTGGTCGACGCCGCGTCGGCTCGGGCCCTGCAGTGAGCGACGGTCGGGTCGCGGTCGGCCAGGCGGCGGTTGACCAGCTGCTGGAGGTGCTGGACCTCGACCCGACCGGCGAGATGACCTTCCGGGGGATGAGCCCCCAGGTCGGCCCACAACGGGTGTACGGCGGCCAGGTCGCCGGTCAGGCACTGGTCGCCGCCGGCCGCACCGTCGACCCGGAGCGGTTCGTGCACTCGCTGCACGGTTACTTCGTTCGCCCCGGCGACCCGGTCGAACCGATCGCG
Organism: Micromonospora sp. NPDC049049; assembly: GCF_040649115.1. Classification (NCBI taxonomy): domain Bacteria; kingdom Bacillati; phylum Actinomycetota; class Actinomycetes; order Micromonosporales; family Micromonosporaceae; genus Micromonospora; species Micromonospora sp. NPDC049049. Next base: position 5,072 of record NZ_JBEZEX010000052.1, read on the forward strand.
TACGAGGTGGAGAACATCCGCGACGGCCGGTCCTTCTCGGTCCGCCGCGCGGTGGCCCTCCAGCACGGCAAGCCGATCTTCTTCATGTCGGCGTCGTTCCAGCGGGCCGAGGAGGGCTTGGACCACCAGGTCGCGGCCCCGCTGGACGTACCCCCGCCGCAGGACGTGCCGACGATGGCCGACAGGCTCTCCCGCTACCCGGAGCGGCTGGGCATCTGGGGCCAGATCCCACGACCGATCGACGTGCGCTACGTGGGTGAGCCCGGTTGGGTCCGCCCCGGTGACCGACCCGCCGACCCGCACCAGCGCGTCTGGATGCGCATCGACGGCAAACTGCCCGACGACCCCCTGCTGCACGCCTGCGCGCTCACCTACGCCTCGGACCTCACCCTGCTGGACTCGGTGCTCTCCGCGCACGGCGAGGTGTGGGGGCCGGGTGGGTTGGTCGGCGCGAGCCTGGACCACGCGCTGTGGTTCCACCGGCCGTTCCGGGCCGACGAGTGGTTCCTCTACGACTGCCTGAGCCCGTCGGCGTCCGGTGCGCGGGGGCTGGCCACCGGCCGGATGTTCACCACGGACGGCCGGCAGATCGGCAGCGCCGTCCAGGAAGGTCTGCTGCGCCGCGTCGGCGCCTGAGGCTGTCGCTCGGCCTCGCCGGGTGGTTGTCGCTCAATCCCGTCGCTCGTCCCCGCCAGGAAACTGGCGGGGATGACGTGGTTCAGGCCTGGTAGATGGCCTCGCCGGCGATCTCGATCTGCACCGTCTTGCCGACCAGCACCCCGCCGCTCTCCAGGACGACATTCCAGAGCAGACCGTAGTCCTCACGGTTCATCTCGGCCGTCGCGCTGAATCCGAAGATGTTCTGCCCGTACGGATCCTGACGGGCACCACCAAAATTCACCACCAGGTCGACGGGCCGGGTGATCCCCTTCACTGTCAACTCACCGGTGAGGACGAATCGTCCGGGAATGCCGTCGGACTGCGGCGGAACAATGTGACTTCGGCCTCGCCCGCCCAACCGATGGTTGCGCAGACGCGCCCACTGGAATATAGGGTCCTCGTTGCCCTGCCACTTAATGCCGGTGCTTCGATATTCGAGGGTGGGAAAACGCTCCACGTCGAGGAAGTCGGCACTCTTCAGATGCGTGTCCCGGTCGACACTTCCGGTGGTGATGCTGGCCGACATGATGGTGGCCGTCACCGAGGAGAGCAGCGGGTCCTCCGCCACGGAGATCTCCGCCGTGGCCTCGGCGAACTCGCCGCGCACCGGGCTGACCATCATGTGCCGGGACAGAAAACCGATCCGCTTGTGCGCCTGATCGAGAAGATAGGTGCCGGCCACCGGGATGGTCATGCCGTCCCAGGTGCGTGTGGCGATATCGGTCATCGTGTTGCCTTCCCCCCGAGCGCACCCGGGTGTTTATCAATATGTTGCTGGCGGCCGGGTAAACGGCCAGACATTCGTACTCACGCCCAGCATAGGGACGCTCCGGAACGGCATTTCCGCCGCCACCGCACGGTGGATCATGACGGACTTCAGCAGTCCCGACCGGCGGCCGTCCAACGGTCCCGGCCGGGTTCCAGCGGCGCTACTTCCCATCGATGCGTGGCCGATCGGCCGAGGGTCGCCCGCCCGCCCGGTTGACCAGCGACTAACCTTGCCGACATGCGCCTCTCCGCTCGGGTCGACTACGCCCTCCGCGCGGCCGCCGAACTCGCCGCGACGGCCAGCGGCCCCGGGCGCGGCCGGCCGGTGACGGCCGACCAGATCGCCCGCGCCCAGGAGATCCCGCCGAAGTTCCTGGAGAGCATCCTTCTCCAACTGCGTCGGGGCGGCATCGTGCACGCCCAGCGTGGCCCGGAGGGCGGCTACTGGCTGGCCCGCCCCGCCGAGGAGATCTCCCTCGCCGAGGTCATCCGGGTGATCGACGGGCCCCTCGCCCACGTACGCGGGCAACGCCCCGAGCAGCTCGGCTACCACGGCCCGGCGCAGGCCCTCCAGGAAGTCTGGATCGCGCTACGGGCAAGCGAGCGGGAGATCCTGGAACTGGTCAGCGTCGCTGACGTCGCCGCCGGCAACCTGCCCGCGCGGGTCACCGAGCTGGCCGCCGACCCGCGCGCCTGGATCTGAGCGCCGGCTCGCCTCCCGGCCACACGTCCGCGTCCCATCCACCGATCGGGGGCTTGACCCTGGCTGCCCCATCCCGCATTGTCGACCAAGTCGATAGGAGATGCCGAAAAGTCTGGGGGCGCTCGTGCGCAAGCTGTTGGTCCTCGCTCTGGTCGGGCTCGTCGCGCAACTGATCGATGGTTCGCTCGGCATGGCATACGGCTTGACCTCGTCGACTCTGCTGCTGGTCGCCGGGGTCGCCCCGGCCGCCGCCTCGGCCTCGGTGCACCTGGCCGAGATCGGCACCACGCTCGCCGCAGGGGTGGCGCACTGGCGGTTCGGCAACGTCGACTGGCGGGTGGTGACCCGCATCGCCCTACCCGGCGCTGTCGGCGCCTTCGCCGGAGCCACAGTGCTCAGCTCCATCTCCACCGAAGCCGCCGCACCGTGGATGGCCGGCATCCTCTTCACGCTCGGCGCGTACCTCCTGATCCGCTTCGCCCGACCACTGCGCACCGACCGGGTCGGCGGACGGCTCCGCGGTCGTTTCCTCGGCCCCCTGGGCCTGGTCGCCGGCTTCGTCGACGCGACCGGCGGCGGCGGATGGGGCCCGGTGGCCACCCCCGCGCTGCTGGTCTCCGGCCGCATGGAACCCCGCAAGGTGATCGGCTCCGTGGACACCGCCGAGTTCGTCGTGGCCGGCGCGGCCAGCATCGGCTTCCTGATCGGGCTGGGCTCGGAGGGATTCCTGCTCCCCACCGTCGCCGCACTGCTCATCGGCGGCCTCATCGCCGCCCCGCTGGCCGCCTGGCTGGTGCGAATCGTTCCCGCCCAACTGCTCGGCGCGGCAGTCGGCGGCGTGATCGTGCTGACCAACGCCCGCACCCTGATCCGCTCCGCCGAACTGGACGGTCCGGCCCGCCCCGCCCTGTACGCCCTGCTGGCCGCCGGCTGGCTGGCCGCCCTGGTGTTGGCCGTCCGTGCCCTACGCCGTACCCACCGCGCCCGCGCCGAAGCCGCCGCCGCTCCCGCCATCGCTGTCGGTGTTCCCGCCGAGGCCTCCGACGCTGCATCCGTCAGCGAGGTCCCTGCCGATCTGGCCGCAACGGGTACGCCCACCCCACGCTGAACCGCGCGTTGCGCCCGTCCACCCGCCGATGCCGGCTCGAACGTCGTCATCGGCGCGACTGACTCACCAAGATCGCGCAACATCCTGGATGTAGTGGCATCCCAGCTCGTCGTGGCCACTACATCCAGGATCGAGCGTGACCTTGACGGCGGTGGGCGCCCCAATCCTGGCCCCGGTTGGTCGGGCACCGTGTTCGTCCCCAAGGTCCGCACAACATCACGGATGTTGCTGCCTCTCGCGCGGCGGAGGCAGCAATATCGGCGAAGTTGCGCAGACCTTGGCGTGGGCGCGCGGCGTGGCCGGGGGAGCGCTTGGGGCGATGGCGGGTCAGGGGGTGAGTAGGGTGGTGGCCGTCTCGGAGAGCAAAGTCCAGGCTTCGTCGGTGTGCGCTTCGGTGGTCTGGGGCGAGCCGACCGCCAGCCGCAGCGTGTAGCGGCCGGCGACCCGGGTGTGCGTCAGGTGCACGCGTCCCGTGGCGTTCACCGAGGCCAGCAACGCCGCGTTGGTGTCGTCGTCGGCCCGCAGTCGGAAGCAGACCAGTGAGAACGGGTGCGCCGCGACCACCTCGAACCGGTCGTCGGCGCGGACTCGCTCGGCGAACCGTTCGGCCAGCGCCACCCCGGAGCGGATGTGTGCCCGCAGGCCTTCGGCGCCGTACCAGCGCAGCACGAACCACAGCTTGAGGGACCGGAACCGCCGGCCGAGCGGCACCTGCCAGTCCCGGTAGTCGATCACCGCGCCGGATTCTGAGGCCGCGTTGCGCAGGAACTCCGGCAGTACGGTCAGCGCCTCGATCAGTTCGGCCCGGTCGGCAACCCAGAACGCGTCGCAGTCGAAGCCGGTGAGCAGCCACTTGTGCGGGTCGAAGCAGTAGGAGTCGGCGTACTCCAGGCCGGCGTGCGTCCACCGTAGTTCGGGGCAGACGGCGGCGGCGCCCGCGTACGCGGCGTCCACGTGCAGCCAGATCCCGTACTCGGCGCAGATGGCTCCGATTTCCAGCAGCGGGTCGATGGCGGTGGTGGAGGTGGTGCCGATGGTCGCCACCACGATGGCCGGTACGTCACCGGCGGCCAGGTCGGCTTCGATGGCGGCCCGCAACGCGCCTGGCAGCATCGCCTCGGTGTCCGGGTCCACCTCGACCGACCGGGTGCCGTCGCTGCCCAGCCCGGCGATCCGCACCGCCTTCTCGATGGACGAGTGCCCGTGGATGGAGGTGTAGGCGCGGTAGCGCCGGTCGGTGCCGGTGTGCCGCCAGCGTCCGCCGCTGGCCCGGTGCAGTGCGGCCAGGGTGGCGACCAGCGTCGCTGAGGACGCCGAGTCCTGGATGACCCCACCGCCGGCGCCGGTGGAGCGGAACCGCTGTGGCAGGTCCATCAGGTGGGCCAGCCAGTCCATCATCACCGTTTCCAGTTCGGTGCAGGCCGGGCTGGAGGCCCAGAGCATGCCCTGTACGCCAAGCCCGGAGCTGACCAGGTCGCCGAGCACGCTCGGGCCGGAGGTGTTGGCAGGGAAGTAGCCGAAGAAGCCCGGGTGCTGCCAGTGGGTCAGCCCCGGTACGACGATCGAGTCAAGGTCGGCGAGGATCGCCTCGACCGGTTCGCCGCCGGTGGTGGGGGGCTCGCTGGGCAGGGCGGCGGCCACTGTGCCCGGGGGGTCGGCCGGGGCGACCGGTCGTTGCTCCACTGTCGCCCAGTAGTCGGCGATCCAGTCGACGACGGCGTGGCCGGCGCGCCGGAACTCGTCGGGATCCATGTGTGGCGCCATCTGATCAGTTGATCATGCTGGCGTGCTCGAAACAAGGGGTCTGCCGGATCGATGCTCATAACACATCATATCCGCCATCGCCACTCCCCTGTAACGCCGACAAAGATATGGCCGGGCGGTTGACCTTGCAGAAAGTTCACGCTAGGTTCGGTGTCCAAGAAGGTTTGTTTCATGGAAGGAAGGCAATAGCTAATGGCGAAAAATCGGGGGATTGCTCGGCTGGTGACGGCGGGGTTCTTGACGACTGCGGCGGTGGCTGCTGCGTCACTTTTCGGCGCTGGCCCGGCGCTGGCCGGCAACTGTTCAATCGCGGGCTGTGGCGTCGTGCGCAATGATTCGGCACACCCGGTGTCTATCGCGGACTGGTGCGACGGGACTGGCTCCTGCGGCAAGACTTACCTGCTCAAGCCAGGTGAAGTGTCCACCAAGTACAAGAAGGACACTGACACGTTCGCTTTGCAGTGCACCGGCAACTACTACCGTTACACCGGTGACTTGCTGCAGACGTCGGCCGCCTACAAATGGATCCGGATCTCCGATGGCAACTCCGCGCGCATCGTCAATCAGAACTGCTGACTAACGCGATTTAGAAGATGCCCGGCTCGACGGATGAAGTGTCCGCGGGCCGGGCTTTGCGTGTGCTCTGATCAGATATGCTGATGTGGCGGTCGACAATTCTGGTCGACTTCCTGGCACTGTAGTCGACTCTCTGTGCGGTGGGCTGGGTCCCATGCTCGTCCGTGTCGATTCCTCAGGACGCCCCTCGTCCCGCCAACGGCAGTCGCCACGTGCAACGATGTGACAGGCATCGATGTTGCGTCTCGGAAAGCGCTTGCCATACGATGCGCGGTGAGTCGGATCCGTGAGTTCCAGGGCGTTCCACCCCGATCAGATCGCCGTCCGCCGTCGTCGCGGTTGGTTGGTCCACTGTGCTTCCCGGGCAGGGCCGGTGGGTCGTGGCGATCATCACCGGATCCCCGGAGGCAGCGCATGCACCCGTCCAGACATCGGCTGATCCTGCTCGCGGCCACGACGGCGGCCACCGTCGTGGCCGGCACCCTCGGCGCGGTCGTCGCCTCGGCCGCCGCCGTCGGCTGCCGGGTCGACTATCAGATCACCAACCAGTGGCAGGGCGGCTTCGGCGCCAACGTCACAGTCACCAACCTCGGCGACCCGGTCAACGGGTGGGCCGTCACCTGGTCGTACGCCGCGGGCCAGCAGGTCACCCAGGCGTGGAACGCCGCCGTCACCCAGTCCGGCGCCCAGGTGACCGCGCGCAATGTCGACCACAACACCGCCATCGCCACGAACGGCAGCGCGTCGTTCGGCTTCAACGGTTCGTGGACCGGCAGTAACCCGGTGCCGGGCAGCTTCGCGCTCAACGGCGCCACCTGCACCGGAGCCCCACCCACCGACGAGCCGACCACCCCGCCGCCCACCACCCCGTCCCCGACCACACCGCCACCCACCACCCCACCCCCGACCACGCCTCCGCCGTCGGCCGGCGTGGTGCAGATGGAGAAGCTGGACCGAGGGCTGGTCAGCGTCCGCTCCGGCAGCGGCAACCTGGTCTCCTGGCGGCTGCTCGGCACCGAGACCACCGGGGTGGAGTTCAACCTCTACCGGGGAACCACCAAGGTCAACGCCACCCCGATCACCGGTGCCACCAACTACCTCGACAGCGGCGCGGCGGCCGGCTCGGCGTACACGGTGCGGGCTGTGGTGGGCGGCGTCGAGCAGGCGGCGTCGGCGCCGGCGTTGCAGTTCGGCGCGGGCTACCTGGACGTGCCGTTGCAGGTCCCGGCCGGGGGCACCACCCCGAGCGGGGAGAGCTACTCGTACAGCGCCAACGACGCCTCGGTGGGTGACCTCAACGGCGACGGCAGTTACGAGATCGTGCTCAAGTGGGACCCGTCGAACGCCAAGGACAACTCCCAGTCCGGCTACACCGGCAACGTCTACGTCGACGCGTACACGCTCACCGGCACCCGGTTGTGGCGCATCGACCTGGGCCGCAACATCCGGGCCGGCGCCCACTACACCCAGTTCCAGGTGTACGACTACGACGGCGACGGCCGCGCCGAGGTGGCCATGAAGACCGCCGACGGCACCCGCTCCGGCACCGGTCAGCTCATCGGTTCGTCGTCGGCGGACCACCGCAACTCCAGCGGGTACGTGCTCAGTGGCCCGGAGTACCTGACCATGTTCAACGGGCAGACCGGCGCGATCGCCTCCACCGTCAGCTACGACCCGCCGCGCGGCACCGTGTCGTCCTGGGGCGACTCGTACGGCAACCGGGTGGACCGGTTCCTCGCCGGCACGGCGTACCTGGACGGGCAGCGCCCCTCGCTGATCATGGCCCGGGGTTACTACACGCGCGCGGTGATCGCCGCCTGGGACTTCCGCAACGGCACGCTGACCAAGCGCTGGACGTTCGACTCGAACTCCTCCGGCAACGGCGCCGCCGCAGGTCAGGGCAACCACCAGCTCTCCGTCGCCGACGTCGACGCCGACGGTCGCCAGGAGATCGTGTACGGGGCCGCCACCATCGACGACAACGGCCGGCTGCTCCACTCGACCGGCAACGGTCACGGCGACGCCATGCACGTGGGGGACCTGGACCCGGGCCGCGCCGGCCTGGAGGTGTTCAAGGTCGACGAGGACGCCAGCAAGCCCAGCTCGTACTTCGCCGACGCCCGAACCGGTCAGGTCCTCTGGTCCACGCCCGCGTCCGGCGACAACGGCCGGGGCGTCTCCGCGGACATCTGGGCCGGCAGCCCCGGTGCGGAGTCGTGGTCGTCAGCGGTCGCCGGACTGGCCAACACCAGGGGGCAGAACGTGGGACGCAAGCCGTCCTCGGCCAACTTCCTCGCCTGGTGGGACGGCGACCCGGTGCGGGAACTGCTCGACGGCACGAAGATCGACAAGTACGGCACCGGCGGCGAGACCCGGCTGCTCGACGGCAGCGGGGTGGCTTCCAACAATGGCACCAAGTCCACGCCGGCGCTCTCCGGCGACATCCTGGGCGACTGGCGCGAGGAGGTGATCTGGCGGACCACCGACAGCCGGGCGCTGCGCATCTACAGCACACCCACGCCGACCAGCACCCGGATCTACACCCTGATGCACGACCCGCAGTATCGGGTGGCGATCGCGTGGCAGAACACCGCCTACAACCAACCGCCGCACCCGGGGTTCTTCATCGGCAACGGAATGGGCACCCCACCCACGCCGGACATCCACCTACGTTGATGAAAAACCTGGCGGTCCCGAGCGGGGTCGCCTAGGGTGGCAGGCACCGGGCCGCAGCCGCGGAATCCGCTCAGCTCCGGCCCGGTGCGCCACACCGCGGCATTCCCAACCCGTCCCGACCGGGAATGCCGTACCACCACCGGCACCAACATTAGGCACCGTCCGGGTCGGCGGGGTGACGCTGACGTGAAGATCGTGTTTCACGCGCCCTGACGCAGACCGCCCGCCACCTGCTCGGCGATCAATTCGTACGACCGCACCCGGTCCTGCACGTCGTACACCAGCGTGGTCAGCATCAGCTCGTCCGCGCCGGTGCGCTCCACCAGGTCGGTCAGCTGCCGACGCACCGTCTCCGGCGAGCCCATCGCCTGACCGTCACGGCGCGACACGACGAACTCCCGCTCGATCTCCGAGTACGGGTAGGCCGCCGCCTCGTCGGGCGTGGACAGCGGCTCCGGACGCCCGGAGCGCAACTTCAGAAACGACAGCGCGCTCGGCCCGGCCAACCATTCGGCCCGCTCGTCGGTCTCCGCGCACACCGCGTTGACCGCCACCATCGCGTACGGCTTGTCCAGCCACTGCGACGGCCGGAAGTTCTGCCGGTACAGGGCCAACGCCGGCAGGGTGTTCTGGGAGCTGAAGTGGTGCGCGAAGGAGAACGGCAGACCGAGCAGACCGGCGAGCTGGGCGCTGAAACCGCTGGAGCCCAACAGCCACACGGCCGGCTGCTCACCGCGACCCGGCGTGGCGATGATCTGCCCCGGCTTCTCCCCGCTGAAGTAGTTCATCAGGTCCGTCAGCTCGCGCGGGAAACCCTCCGCCGACAGGCCCTCCATGGTGCGCCGCAACGCCAGCGCGGTCACCTGGTCGGTGCCCGGCGCCCGGCCGATGCCCAGGTCGATCCGACCCGGGTGCAACGCCTCCAGGGTGCCGAACTGCTCGGCCACCACCAGCGGCGCGTGGTTGGGCAGCATCACCCCACCCGAGCCCAACCGGATCGTCGAGGTGTTCGCCGCCAGGTGCGCCAGCAGCACCGCGGGGGCGGAACTGGCGATCGCCGGCATGTTGTGGTGCTCGGCCACCCAGAACCGGTGGTAGCCCAACTCCTCGGTGCGGCGGGCCAACTCGGTGGTGGCCTGCAGCGCCGCGCCAGCGGTGGTGCCCTTGGCGACCGGGGCAAGATCAAGAACAGACAACGGTACGGTGATCACACGGTCAGCCAACCCGCCACCGACCGGCTTTGTTCCACCATGCGGGTTTTCGTCGGCCACCTCACCCGCCGCTCAGCCCATCCCGCGCGCCTGCTCGAAGATCAGACTGGTCTGCGTGTGCTGCACCACCGGGTCCACCGCCAGATGGTCCAGCACGAAGTCCCGCAACGCGTCACCGGACGCCGCCCGCACATGCAGCACGTAATCCTCCGCGCCGGCCACGTGGAACACCGACACCACCCCCGGCAGCCGCACCGACCGGGCCCGGAACCCGTCCACCGCCGCCCGCTCGTGCGCTGTCAACCGCACCGACACCAACGCCTGCAACGGCAGACCGAGCGCCGCCGGATCCACCTCAGCGTGAAAACCACGGATCGCGCCGCGCTCACGCAGCGCCCGGGTACGCGTCAGACACGTCGACGGCGCCACACCCACCCGCTCGGCGAGGGCATTGTTCGGCAGTCGGCCGTCCGCCGCCAACTCGGTCAGGATCGCGCGGTCCACCTCGTCCACCGCCGAATACGGCCGCAGATCATTCGGTTCAAGGGGCATGACACCATCCTCGCCCGAACCCAACGCGGAAACCAACCCAATTCGCAGAATGATATGCCGATCTATTGCTTGTCAGTCGGCAGATATTCGACGCTACCGACCATGACACCGATGGACACCCGGGCCGTGCACGCCGGCCGCGACGACCTCCGCACCCTCGGCGTGCACGTACCACCCATCGACCTGTCAACCACCAACCCGCTGCCCTCCGTCGACGACGGCGGCGCCGCGTACGAACAACTCGCCACCGGCGGCACGCTCCCCGCCCACGGCAGCGCCGTCTACCAACGGCTCTGGAACCCCACCGTCGCCCGCTTCGAAACCGCCCTCGCCGAGCTGGAAGGCACCACCCAGGCCGTCGCCTTCGCCAGCGGAATGGCCGCCCTCACCGCCACCCTGCTCGCCGCCACCCGCGACGACCGCCGTCACGTCGTCGCCGTCCGACCCCTCTACGGCGGCACCGACCACGTCCTCGCCGCCGGCCTGCTCGGCACCACCGTCACCTGGACGCGCCCCGACGAGGTCGCCACCGCCATCCGCCCCGACACCGCACTGGTCATCGTCGAGACACCCGCCAACCCCACCCTCGACCTCGTCGACATCGCCGCCCTCGCCGCCGCGGCCGGCGACATCCCACTGCTTGTCGACAACACCGTCGCCACCCCCGTCCTGCAACAACCCGCCCAGCACGGCGCCACCCTCGTCCTGCACAGCGCCACCAAGAGCATCGGCGGACACGGCGATGTCCTCGCCGGCGTCGTCGCCTGCGACGACACCTGGGCCGTGCGCCTACGCCAGGTCCGCGCGGTCACCGGCGCGATCCTGCACCCCCTCGGCGGCTACCTGCTGCACCGCGGCCTGCAAACCCTGCCGCTGCGGGTCCGCGCCCAACAGGCAACCGCCGAGAAACTCGCCGGCTGGCTCGCCGACCACCCCGCCGTACACCGGGTGCACCACCCCTCGGTGCACGACCCGGCGGCGTTGGTCGGGCGGCAGATGTCCGGACCCGGCAGCCTGCTCGCCTTCGAGGTACGCGGCGGCGCGCCCGCTGCCGCCGCCGTCGCCGGTGCCTGTCGGCTCATCACCCACGCGGTGTCCCTCGGCGGCGTCGACACCCTCATCCAGCACCCCGCCTCCCTCACCCACCGGCCGGTCGAAGGCGACGCCAAACCCGCCGCCGCGCTGCTGCGCCTCTCCGTCGGCCTCGAAGACCCCGAAGACCTGCGCGCCGACCTGGCCCAGGCCCTCGACACGATCGCCTGACCCCAGGGCGGGTGCCCTAGCGCAGCTCGCGGTTGCCCAACACCCGCACCGGCGAACCCTGCCGAGCCACCCGCAACATCGCCCGACCGATCCCGTCGGTGGTGGAGACCTGGTTCGGCAGCAACCGACGCAGCACCGGAAACAGCGGGCGGGTCACCGCGTACCCGAACCGGTACCACCGCGTCTTCGACACCGCCCCGTACGTCGGCTGGATGAACCCCGGCCGCGCCGCGTAACCGTTGGGCAGCAGATCCATGATCGCGTTCTCGGCACGCCCCTTGACCCGCGCCCACATCACCCGACCCTGACCCGACGAGTCGGTCCCCTGCCCCGAGACGTAGACGAAGGTGACCTGCGGGCTCACCTCGGCCAACAACCGTGCCGCAGCGAGGGGGTAGTCGTAGCTGACCCGCGTGTACGCGGCCTCGTCCAAACCCAGTGAGGACACTCCGAGGCAGTAGAAACACGCGTCGACACCTGTCAACTCGGCCCGAACCGCGTCCAACTCGCCCACGTCCGCGAGCGTCAGCTCCCGCAGCTTCGGATCCCGCGCACCGGTCGGCCGCCGACCGACAGTCAACACCTCACGCACGTCATCGGCGAGCAGGCACTCGCGCAACACACCCTGACCGACCATCCCGGTCGCACCGAACACAACCACCCGCATCAGATCGCACCCCTGTCGCCGCCACCGCCACCGGCCATCCGGAGGCGCGTCAGCCAGGCTGCCACGGTCGGCATGATGTGCGCGGTGCCGGTCAGGACTTGGGACCGACGTGCCGGTCCAGCGTGGCGACTGCGTCGCGCCGCGCCACCGACAGCGAGTTGCGGCGGTTCATCCGCCAGGTGACCCCGAGCAGATCGAGGCTCCACTGGCAGAGCCGCATGATGTCGGCCGACTCGTTGACGAACATGTAGCGCGGGTAGACGTAAAGCCGGCCTCTCGTCGTGACCCGGTTGGCGACGCGGCAGCCGTCGGAGTGGAACAGCCCTCGCAGGAAGTCGCCGGGGTGCTGTTCGATGATCGGTCGTTGCCAGTCGGCCAGGACGATCGGTCGCTTGTGCTTCTTACCTGGGCCGTGCTGCGGGAGCAGGCAGGGCCAGTGGAGGCCGTAACTCTGCACGCCCACGCAACCCTGCTTCTGGACCCGTTGCACCTTCGAGGCCAACACGGCTCGCATGGCAACATCGCATGCCTCGATCAGCCCGGGCCAAGCATCGGAACAATAGATGCGCAACACCGGAACACGTGCCGTCGTCACGAGGTGACCGTCGCCCAGGTAGAGACCGAGCAGGTAGGCGTAGGCAGCGGGGTCGGTCGGATTCTCGACATCCGACCGGCACCGGAAGCACCGAAGCTCCGTGCCGCGCTTCACCGATTCGGTTCGATCGACGCACCAGTGCCAGACCGTCGCGTACGGCAGGGAGAGCGTGCGAGCTACTGCGTGAATGTTGTGTCCGCGAGCGCGGAGGGCGCGGGCTTGTGCCCGCATCTGCGGTGGATGCACGCCCACATCGTCGAACACACGTATGACAAAGTGCCGGGAGCGGGATTCGAACCCGCAAGCCCTTTCGGGCAGAAGTGTTTGAGACTTCCGTGTATGCCGTTCCACCATCCCGGCGGGTGGCGCCTACTGTACCCGACTACTCTCATGCGGGAGCATGGGTGGTAGCCGTGCAGTGATCGATGGTGGGGGTAGGGCTGGTGGCTGAGACGCCGACGGATGCCGAGCGTAGGCGCGTACTGATCGCCGAGGACGAGGCGCTGATCCGGCTGGACCTCGCCGAGATGCTCGTCGAAGAGGGTTACGAGGTGGTGGGGGAGGCCGGTGACGGCGAGACAGCCGTCCGCCTCGCCGAGGAGCTGAAGCCCGACCTCGTCATCCTCGACATCAAGATGCCGATCATGGATGGGTTGGCCGCCGCCGAGCGCATCGCCGGCGCCCGGATCGCCCCGGTGATCATCCTGACCGCGTTCAGCCAGCGCGATCTGGTGGAGCGGGCACGGGCGGCGGGCGCGATGGCGTACCTGGTGAAGCCTTTCCAGAAGAGCGACCTGGTCCCGGCGGTGGAGATCGCGCTGTCGCGTTACTCGGAGGTCGCGGCCCTGGAGGCCGAGGTCGCGAGCCTGACCGACCGCCTGGAAATCCGTAAGTCGGTGGAGCGCGCCAAGGGTGCGCTGATGACCACGTACGGGATGACCGAGCCGCAGGCGTTCAAGTGGATCCAGCGCACCGCGATGGACCACCGGATGACCATGAAAGAGGTTGCCGAGCGGATCCTCGCGGAGACCGCCGGCGGCGAGGTGACCCTCCCGGCACCCTGACCGGCGCCGATTCATGTCGCGGCGGATGGGGGCAGTGCTCGGCGTTCTCGCCGTGCTGGTGACGGCCTGTGAGTCCTCGGCCTGTCCCGACTGTCCGGAGCCGCTGCCGGTCCGGCCGGCCTGGCAGTCGGTGGTCCTGCCGGACACCCCGGGTGTGCCGGGTCGACCGGTGCTGCGCGACGCCACCGCCTGTGCCGGCCGGTGGTACGTGGTCGGCGGCGTGGTCGATCTGGCCGGGGAGACCCGCCCGGCCGCCTGGAGCAGCCCGGATGCCATTTCCTGGGTGCCGCTGCCGACGGCGCCGGTGACGTTCTACGGCCGACAGCACGTGCTCTCCGCGCCAGCCTGCCGGGACGGACGGCTGGCGGCGGTCGGGGCGAAGAACGGGGGCGCGCACGGCAATCCCCGCACCGGCACCTGGAGGCAGGCGTCGGACGGCGCGCTGCAGGAGGTGGACGCGCCCTTCGAGCGGTACGCCGGGCCGCGAGCGGTCAACGTGGCCCGGTTGGCGGCGGGGCCGCGGGGCTGGTTGATCGCCGGTAGTCGGATCGACGGTGCGGCGGTCTGGATCTCCCCGGACGCGGCCGCGTTCGCGCTGGTGGAGGGCGCGCCGGAGCTGGCCGGTGACGAGCGGGGGCGGACGGCGGCGTACGACGCGGTCGCCGTGCCGTCGGGTTGGCTGGTGGTGGGTTCGTTGCTGCCGCCCGGGGGTACGGCGCTGGTGCCGCTGGCCTGGTCCTCGGCGGACGGCCGGAGTTGGCGACGGGCCGCCCTGCCGGTGGTGGATGGGCGGGGGCAGGCGCAACGGGTGGCAGTGGCTGGCGGTGTACCGGTGGCGGTCGGGCCGCTGCGGGCTGGGTTCGGCAGTTGGCGGCTGACGGCGCAGGGCTGGCGGCCGGTGGGCGGGTTCGGGGCGGTCGGACCAGGTGTGGCGTCGGCGACCGGGCTGGTGGCCGTGGGGCAGAGGTTGGTGGCGGTGACGAGGGACGGGGACCGTCACGCACTGTGGCTCTCGGTCGATGTGGGCGAGTCATGGCGGGCGGTGAGCATGCCGTGGCCCGTACCGGACAGCGGAGACGCCGCGGTCTCGGTGACCTCGACTGGAGATCGACTGCTGTTGGTGGCCGACGATGGAAAAACGTCGCGTGCCTGGTGGGCCGGGGTGTCGGACCTTGATCGGTAGCTGATGGAGGCCCTCCGGCCGGCGCCGACGAAACGAAGGTGAAAAAGCTTCACAACCGAAGGTTCTTACAGGGATCGTTTCCAATCCGCCACGGCGTGTAACGGTTCGGTCAACCCGCTCGCTTGGGGCTTACGTCACAGCTCCACGGTGGGATAACGTCCGGCCCCAGACCGGCGACGACGGTCTGGTTCGTCCGCCCCCGCAAGGGCCAATAGCCAGCGGGTGGTTCGGACCATGGGACGAGGAGGGTTCGGGCCTTGAGGCAAAAGCTCGCGCGCGTTATCGGTGGGGTCGCCATGGTGGCGCTCGTCGCCGGCGGAACCGCATGCTCCAGTGGCGACGATGCGGCAGGCGGGGGCGGTGACTCCTGCGGCAACAAGATCGCATTCTTCGGCGCGCTGACCGGCAGCTCGGCCGCGCTCGGCATCAACGAGAACAACGGTGTCAAGCTCGCCGTCGACAAGTACAACAAGGAAAACGCCGACTGCAAGGTCGAGCTGGCCGCCCTGGACTCGCAGGGCAGCCCCGACCAGGCGCCTGGTCTGGCGCAGAAGGCGATCGACGACACCAAGATCCTTGGCATCATCGGCCCGGCGTACTCGGGTGAGTCCGAGGCGGCCGGCCCGCTGTTCAACGAGGCCGGCCTGGTGACCATCACTCCGTCCGCGACCCGGCCCAGCCTGGCCGACCAGAAGTGGAAGACCTTCTTCCGCGCGGTCGGCAACGACTTCAGCCAGGGCCCGGCGGCCGGCAACTACATTAAGAACGTGATGAAGGCCGACAAGGTCTACGTCATCGATGACCAGTCCGCGTACGGTGCCGGCCTGGCCGACGAGGTCAAGAAGGTCCTCGGCTCGACGGTCGTCGGCTCGGACAAGGTCCAGGGCGAGGGCAAGCAGGTCGAGTTCTCCGGTGTGGTCACCAAGGTCAAGGCCGCCAACGTGAAGGCGATCTTCTACGGCGGTTACTACCAGGAGGCCGGCCTGATCCGTAAGCAGCTCACCGCTGCCGGGGTCACCGCGCCGCTGGTCGCCGGCGACGGCGTCAACGACGGTGCGTACATCACCTCCGCCGGTCAAGCGGCAGCCGAGGGCACCATCCTCACCTGCCCGTGCCAGCCGGCCGCCGAGGCCCGGGGCACGTTCGTGCAGGAGTTCAAGGCGCTCCACGGCACCGACCCGGGCACCTACAGCGACACCGCCTACGACGCGGCGAACATCCTGCTGGCCGGCATCAAGGCTGGCAAGACCACCCGTGAGGGCCTGCTGGAGTTCGTGAAGGGCTACAGCGGCGAGGGTGTCGCGGCGAGCTACAAGTTCACCGAGACCGGCGAGCTGGACCCGGCACAGGTCAAGGTCTGGGCCTTCAAGGTCACGGGCGGCAAGGTTGTCCCGGACCAGGAGATCCCCAAGTCCTGATGTTGGTCGCTGCTACGGCGATTGAGTTGTGATCGCGGGTGCGGCCGGGAGCTGCTCGCTCCCGGCCGCGCCCCATTTTTCTCTCCAGACCTGATGGAGCGTCCCTCCCTTGGACTTCAATGGACTGTTCTCCAACTTCGGAGAACTCACCACGACCGGCCTGACCCAGGGCGCGATCTACGCCCTGGTCGCGCTCGGCTACACGCTGGTCTACGGCGTGCTGAGACTCATCAACTTCGCTCACTCCGAGGTCTTCATCGCCGGCGCGTTCGCAGCGATCTGGACCTGGAACGGCTTTGGACTCGACCAGAACTCACAGGTCAGCGGGATCGGCTCGATCCTGTTCTACCTGCTGGTGGCGATGATCGTCGCCGCCATCGCTTCGGCGGGCACCGCGACGGTGATCGAGCGGGTGGCGTACCGGCCGTTGCGTAAGCGCAACGCCCCGCCGCTGGCCTTCCTGATCACCGCGATCGGTGCCTCGATCGCGATTTCCGAGGCCTTCGGCATCTGGACCCGCCGACTGCCGGAGGGCGCGCCCAGTCTGGTGAGCAGCAAGCCGCTGTTCCACCTCTTCGGCGTGCCGATCGACTCGGTGCAGCTGCTGACGATTGGCGCGGCGCTGCTGATGATGGTCCTGCTGGACCTCTTCATCAACCGCAGCCGTACCGGTCGGGGTATCCGGGCCGTGGCCCAGGACGCCAACACCGCCGCGCTGATGGGTGTGAACAAGGACCGGATCATCCTGATGGTCTTCATCACCGGTGGTGCCATGGCCGGCGTGGCCGGTCTGCTCTACGACGTGCGAATCCAGACCCTGACCTACAGCGTCGGTTTCCTGCTGGGGCTCAAGGCCTTCACCGCCGCGGTGCTGGGTGGTATCGGTAACCTGCGCGGCGCGCTGATCGGTGGCCTGCTGCTGGGCGTGGTGGAGAACTACGCCGCAGGTCTGTTCGGCAGTCAGTGGAAGGACTTCGCTGCCTTCGCGGTGTTGGTGGTGCTGCTGATGTTCCGGCCGACCGGTCTGCTGGGCGAATCGCTGGGGAGGGCACGGGCATGACGACCGTCCTGGAGAGGGTGCGTTCCGGCCGCGAGGCGGCCGGAGAACGGTGGCGTGGCGCGCCGCGCTGGGTGCGCTGGGCGCTGCTGGTCGCGGTGATCGCGTTCTTCTACGCGCTGCCGAACAGGGAGTTCTACCAGTATCTCGGGCCGATCCCGACCCCCGGTGCGAACTTCACGCAGGTGCTGTTCACCGTCTCGATCTACGTGCTGCTGGCCGTCGGGTTGAACATCGTGGTCGGTTTCGCCGGCCTGCTCGACCTGGGCTATTTCGGCTTCTTCGCCGTCGGCGCGTACACCGTCGCGGTGCTGACGTCGCCGAGCAGCAACCTCAAGACGCTCTGGCCGTGGCTGCTCGTGGTGCCGCTGGCGATCGGGCTGACCATGCTCTCGGGTGTGATGCTCGGTACGCCGACGCTGCGTCTGCGCGGTGACTACCTGGCGATCGTGACGCTCGGCTTCGCCGAGATGATCCGGATCGCCGCGGTGAGCTCGGAGTTCCTCAAGGGACAGCGGGGCTTCAACCAGATCCCGCACCCGCCCGGCAAGTACGCCGACGGCAAGCCGTTCTTCGGCGTGTTGGACGCCCGGCCGTACTACTGGCTGGTGCTCACGCTGATCATCCTGGTGGTGATCGGTGTGCGGAACCTGACGAACAGTCGGGTCGGTCGGGCCTGGATCTCGATCCGGGAGGACGAGGACGCCGCGCAGCTGATGGGCGTGCCGACGTTCAAGTTCAAGCTCTGGGCATTCGCCTCGGGTGCCGCGATCGCCGGCCTGGCCGGCGCGCTCTTCGCGGGTAAGCAGAACTTCGTCAACTCGCAGAACTTCGAGCTGCTCAACTCGATCATCATCCTGGCGGCGGTGATCTTCGGTGGTTCGGGCAACATCGTCGGCGCGATCGTCGGTGGTGGCCTGGTGGCGTACATGATCGAGCGGTTCCGCGGCATCGAGCTGTTCGGCGTGGAGCTGTACGAGTACCGGTTCCTGATCTTCGGTCTGGTCCTCGTGGTGATGATGATCTTCCGGCCGGAAGGCCTGATTCCGAACCGACGACGGGCGGCGGAGTTCAAAGACCGTCGCAAGGAGGTGATCGTCGGTGAGTGACACCGATCAGACGCCGGCTGTTCCGGCGCAGGCCGGCGCGCCGGCGGTGGAGGCGGTCCCCAACCGGGAGCCGCTGCTGGAGGTCGACGACGTCACGCTGCGCTTCGGCGGCGTGGTCGCGCTCGACAACGTCAACTTCACCCTCTACAAGGGGGAGATCCTCGGGCTGATCGGCCCGAACGGCGCTGGCAAGACCACCTGCTTCAACGCGATGACCGGCATCTACCAGCCCACCAAGGGTGAGATCCGGTTCCGTGGCGGCAAGATCAGCGGGAAGAAGCGCCACCAGATCACCCAGATGGGTATGGCCCGGACGTTCCAGAACATCCGCCTGTTCCCGGAGATGACCGCCCTGGAGAACGTCCAGGTCGGCGCGGACGCGCACCACAAGACCAGCGTGATCTCCGCTCTGTTCCGGTTGCCTCGGCACCGGCGCGAGGAGCGTGAGGGACGGGAGAAGGCCGAGCGGCTGCTGGAGTTCGTCGGCATCCGGCACCGGCTGCACGAGTTCGCCCGCAACCTCTCCTACGGGGAGCAGCGGCGGCTGGAGATCGCCCGGGCGCTGGCCACCGATCCGGTGCTGCTCTGCCTGGACGAGCCGGCCGCCGGCTTCAACCCGGCGGAGAAGGAGGAGCTGCTCCAGCTCATCCGGCAGGTCCGGGACACCGGCGTGACCGTGCTGCTGATCGAGCACGACATGCGCCTGGTCATGGGCGTCACTGACCGGATCGTCGTGCTGGAGTTCGGAAAGAAGATCGCCGAAGGGCTGCCCGCCGAGGTGCGGGACAACCCGAAGGTGGTCGCGGCGTACCTGGGGGTGCCGGACGATGTTGCTTGAGATCGACGATGTGAGCCTGCTCTACGGGCGGATCCAGGCGTTGCACGGCATCAGCCTGACCGTGGCCGAGGGTGAGATCGTCGCGCTGATCGGCGCCAACGGCGCCGGGAAGTCGACCACCATGCGGGCTATCTCCGGGATTCGGCCGATCGCCACCGGCAGCATCCGCTTCGAGGGTGAGGACATCTCCAAGCTCCGAGCCGACCTGCGGGTCCGGCGGGGGCTCTGCCAGGCGCCCGAGGGTCGGGGGATCTTCCCCGGCATGTCGGTGCTCGAGAATCTGGACATGGGGGCGTACACCCGGCGCGACCGCGCCGGGATCGCCGAGGACCTGGCCCGGGTGCTCGACCTCTTCCCCCGGCTGGCGGAGCGACGTAAGCAGGCCGGCGGTACCCTGTCCGGCGGCGAGCAGCAGATGCTGGCCGTCGGCAGGGCGTTGATGAGCCGGCCCAAGCTGCTGTTGCTCGACGAGCCCTCGATGGGGTTGGCGCCGATGCTGATCCAGCAGATCTTCGACATCATCAAGGAGATCAACGAGCAGGGCACCACCGTCCTGCTGGTGGAGCAGAACGCGCAGCAGGCGCTGGCCCGAGCGCACCGGGCGTACGTGCTCGAGACCGGCAGGATCGTCAAGACCGGAACCGGTGCCGAGCTGCTGCACGACCCGGCGGTCAAAGAGGCATACCTCGGCGTGGCCTGAGCGGCCGTCACACCCCTCACGCAAGGAGTGCAGAAATGTTCATTACCAACGGTGCCCGGCGGGCGGCGCTCGGCGCCGCCAGTGCGGCGTTGATCGCCCTCTCGCTGACGGCGTGTGGGGAGAAGGAGAACAGCGGCTCACCCGGTGCCGGCCCGACCGTCACGGCGGCGGCCGACTCGGCGCTGGCCGGGAAGGTGCCCGACGCCATCAAGTCCGACGGTGTGATCAAGGTCGGCACCGACTCGACGTACGCCCCGGCGGAGTTCCTCGACGCCGACGGCAAGACGGTGGTCGGCTTCGACGTCGAGCTGTTCAACGCGGTGGCGCAGAAGCTCGGTCTCAAGGCCGAGTACGAGTCGTCGCCGTTCGACGCGATCCTGCCCGGTGTCGACTCCGGCAAGTACGAGATCGGCGTGTCGTCGTTCACGATCAACGCCGAGCGTCTCAAGAGCGTCAACATGGTGAGCTACTTCTCCGCCGGCACTCAGTGGGTGACCAAGGCCGGCAACGCGGCCAAGATCGACATTGACAACGCCTGCGGCAAGAAGATCGCCGTGCAGACCGGCACCGTGCAGTTCGACGACATCACCGCCCGGTCGAAGAAGTGCACCACCGGCGGCAAGCCGGCGATCGCCATCGACCAGTACCAGGCGCAGAGCGACGCCACGGCCGCCGTGTTCAGCGGCAAGAACGACGCCATGCTGGCCGACTCGCCGGTCGGGGCGTACGCGGTGAAGCAGAGCAACGGCTCGCTGGAGCTGATCGGCGACATCTACGAGTCCGCCCCGTACGGCTACGCCGTCAAGAAGGACCAGACCGCCTTCGCCGAGGTGCTCAAGGAAGCCGTCCAAGCGGTCATCGCTGACGGCTCGTACCAGACCGCGTTGAAGAAGTGGGGCGTCGAGGGTGGCGCCATTACCTCTTCGGCGCTGAACCCCGCCAACTGACGCATGTCGTCGGAAACGGACACAACCGAACGGGCACGGCCGGAACCCATCCAGGCCGTGCCCGTCCGGCATCCCGGGCGTTGGGTAGCGGTCGCCGTGATCGGGGTGCTGGTGGCCATGTTCGTCCACCTGCTGGTGACGAACAAGGCGTTCAACTGGGCGTTCATGGTCGACGAGATGTTCCGGCCGCCGATCATGGAGGGTCTGCGCGGCACGCTCGCGCTGACCGTGCTCGCGATGCTGATCGGCGTCAGTCTCGGCGTTGTCGTCGCCATCATGCGGTTGTCGGAGAACCCGATCCTGCGGGGCGTCTCCTGGGCGTACACCTGGTTCTTCCGGGCCGTGCCCCGGCTGGTGCTGGCGATCCTCTTCGGCAACCTCGGCATCCTCTGGGCCCGGATCGAGTTCGGCCTCCCGTTCGATCGGCAGATCGGCGCGCTCTTCGGCGTCGACGACTTCGAGGCACGTCTGTTCGGCTTCTCCGCGCTGGAGATCCTCACGGGATTCGTCGCCGGCATGCTGGCGCTCGGGCTCTCCGAGGCGGCGTACATGGCCGAGATCGTCCGGGCCGGGATCCAGTCGGTGGACGAGGGACAGACCGAGGCGGCGCAGGCGCTGGGCCTGAGCCGTACCCAGATCCTGCGCCGGATCGTGCTGCCGCAGGCGATGCGGGTGATCATCCCGCCGACCGGCAACGAGACCATCGCGATGCTCAAGGACACCTCGCTGGTGGCCTTCGTGCCGGTCTCCACCGAGCTGTTCTTCCAGCTCAAGGCCGTGGGTAACCGGACCTTCCAGGTCTTCCCGATGTACGTGGCGGCCTGCCTGTGGTACCTGCTGCTGACCAGCGTGCTGCTCGTCGGGCAGTACTACCTGGAGCGACACTTCTCCAGGGGGTTCGGCAGGAGCGCCCAAGCCAAGATCAGACTGCGCGGGATCACCGCTGAGGCCGGCGGCAGCGCGAGCGAGGCGGGTCGGTGATGACGCAGGTGACGACATCGGCGGAGGCCGCGGAGACGGCCGCCGACGGCGTGATGGTCCGCGCCGAGCAGGTGCACAAGTCGTTCGGGCCGGTGGAGGTGCTCAAGGGCATCGACCTGGAGGTCCGCAGCGGCGAGGTCTGTTGTCTGCTCGGGCCCTCCGGCTCGGGCAAGTCGACGTTCCTGCGCTGCATCAACCATCTGGAGAAGATCAACGCTGGCCGGATCCGGGTGGACGGCGACCTGATCGGCTACCGGGAACGCGGTGGCAAGCTGCACGAGATGCGGGAGAAGGAGATCGCCGCCCAGCGCCGCGCGATCGGCATGGTGTTCCAGCGGTTCAACCTCTTTCCGCACATGACCGCCCTGCAAAACGTCGCCGAGGCGCCGGTGCTGTTGGGCCGGGAGCGCAAGGCCGCCGCCCGGGAGCGGGCCGCCGCGCTGCTCGAGCGGGTCGGGCTCGGCGACAAGCTGGGCAACTACCCTGGGCAGCTCTCCGGCGGGCAGCAGCAGCGCGTCGCCATCGCCCGGGCGTTGGCGATGCAGCCGAAGCTGATGCTCTTCGACGAGCCCACCAGCGCGCTGGACCCGGAGCTGGTCGGCGAGGTGCTCGACGTGATGAAGGACCTTGCCCGCGACGGCATGACGATGATCGTGGTGACCCATGAGATCGGCTTCGCCCGGGAGGTCGGCGACTCGCTGGTCTTCATGGACGACGGTGTGGTGGTGGAGTCCGGCGCGCCGCGCGAGGTGATCGCCAACCCCCGGCACGACCGGACTAAGGCGTTCCTGGCCAAGGTGCTCTGAGCCGGTGCCCGGCGCGGCCGTTCCGTTCGGCCGCGCCGGGCGTCGTGCCGGTGTCCCGTCCTGTCGTAGCGGCGGACTAGAGTCGCTGCCGTGACAGCTACGACGCCGCGCCTGCTTCTCGTTGACGGACATTCCATGGCATATCGGGCGTTCTTCGCCCTGCCCGTGGAAAACTTCTCCACCACGACGGGGCAGCCGACCAACGCGGTGTACGGCTTCACCTCGATGCTGATCAACGTGCTGCGCGACGAGCAACCCACTCACATCGTGGTGGCCTTCGACGTCTCCCGCCACTCCTTCCGCACCGACAAGTACGCGGAGTACAAGGCCGGCCGCAGCGAGACCCCGACCGACTTCAAGGGCCAGGTCAGCCTGGTCAAGGAGGTCCTGGCAGCCCTGCAGATCCCCGTGGTGGAGAAAGAGGGCTTCGAGGCCGACGACGTCATCGCCACCCTCGCCTGCCAGGCCCGCGACCAGGGCATGTCGGTGCTGATCAGCAGCGGTGACCGCGACGCGTTCCAGCTGGTCGACGATCAGATCACCGTCCTCTACCCGCGCAAGGGCGTCTCCGACCTGGCCCGGATGGACCCCGCGGCGATCGAGGCGAAGTACGGCGTTACGCCACAGCAGTACCGGGACCTCGCCGCGCTGGTCGGCGAGACCAGTGACAACCTGCCCGGCATCCCGGGCGTCGGCCCGAAGACCGCCGCCAAATGGATCACCACGTACGGCGGGGTGGAGGGCGTCATCGCCCGGGCCGACGAGATCAAGGGCAAGGCCGGCGACAGCCTGCGGGAGCGACTCGCCGACGTGATCCGCAACTACGAGATCAACCGCCTCGTCTCCGACCTGGAGCTGCCGCTACGCCCGGAGGACAGCCGCTGGACAGGTTGGGACCGGGAGGCGGTGCACCAGGTCTTCGACACCCTGGAGTTCCGCATCCTGCGCGACCGCCTTTACCAGTACCTGGAGGCGGTCGAGCCGGAGGCCGAGTCCGGCTTCGACCTCACCGGCGAGGTGCTCACCGAGCCCGGCGCGCTGGCCGGGTGGCTGACCACGCACGTCCCGACCGGCACCCCGGTCGGGCTGGCGGTCAAACTCGACACCGGTCCCAACCGCCGGCACACCGCCTCGATCACCGGTCTCGCGCTGGCCACCGCCGGCG
The DNA here is from genome assembly GCF_040649115.1 of Micromonospora sp. NPDC049049. Taxonomy (NCBI): domain Bacteria; kingdom Bacillati; phylum Actinomycetota; class Actinomycetes; order Micromonosporales; family Micromonosporaceae; genus Micromonospora; species Micromonospora sp. NPDC049049. The sequence goes on from NZ_JBEZEX010000052.1 coordinate 28,883, forward strand.
GCGCGGCGGCCTGGGTCGACCCGGCAACGCTCGACCCGACCGACGAGGGCGCCCTGGCCAGCTGGTTGGCCGACGAGCAGCGCCCCAAGGTGCTGCACGACAGCAAGCCGGCTGTACTGGCCTGCGCCGCACACGGCTGGCATCTCGCCGGCATCGTCCGGGACACCCAGATCGCCGCGTACCTGGCCCGCCCCGATCAGCGGTCCTACGACCTGACCGACCTGGCGCTGCGCTACCTGCACCGGGAGCTGCGGGTGGACGTCCCGGAGTCCGGCCAGCTCACCCTCGACGGCCTCGGGGACGAAGGGGTGGTCGAGCAGAACCTGATGCTCCAGGCCCGCGCCACCCTCGACCTGGCCGACGCGATCGACGCCGAGCTGTCCCGCGACGGCGAGCAGTCGGCCCGGCTGATGGCCGGCGTGGAGCTGCCGCTGATGCGGGTGCTGGCCACCATGGAGAGCACCGGCATCGCCGCCGACACCGACTATCTCTCCGAGCTGGAGGCCCACTTCGCCGCCGAGGTGAAGGCCGCCGCGCAGGGCGCGTACGAGGCGGTGGGTCGGGAGTTCAACCTCGGCTCGCCCAAGCAGTTGCAGGAGATCCTCTTCACCGAACTGGGTCTGCCGAAGACCAAGAAGATCAAGACGGGCTACACCACCGACGCCGACGCTCTGCAGTGGCTCTACGCGCAGCAGCCGCACCCGGTGCTGGCCCACCTGCTGCGTCACCGCGACGTTGCCAAGCTCAAGTCGACAGTCGACGGGCTGCTGAAGTCGGTCTCCGACGACGGCCGGATCCACACCACCTTCAACCAGACCGTGGCGGCCACCGGTCGGCTCTCCTCCACCGAGCCCAACCTGCAGAACATCCCGATCCGCACCGAGGAGGGCCGTCGGATCCGTCGGGCCTTCGTGGTGGGAGACGGCTACGAGTCTCTGCTCACCGCCGACTACAGCCAGATCGAGATGCGCATCATGGCGCACCTCAGCTCGGACGACGCGCTGATCGACGCGTTCAACTCCGGTGCCGACTTCCACGCCGCCACCGCCTCGTCGGTCTTCGGGGTGCCGCTCGGCGAGGTCACCCCCGACCAGCGCCGCAAGATCAAGGCCATGAACTACGGCCTGGCGTACGGCCTGAGCGCCTTCGGCCTCTCCCAACAGCTCAGCATCAGCACCGAAGAGGCGCGCGGGCTGATGGAGAACTACTTCGCCGGCTTCGGTGGGGTGCGCGACTACCTCCAGCAGGTGGTCGCCCGGGCCCGCCAGGACGGCTACACCTCCACCATCCTCGGCCGACGCCGCTACCTGCCCGACCTGGTCAGCGACAACCGGCAGCGCCGTGACATCGCGGAGCGGATGGCGCTCAACGCCCCCATCCAGGGCTCCGCCGCCGACATCATCAAGGTGGCGATGCTGCACGTCGACACCGCGCTCCGCGAGGCTGGGCTGGGCTCACGGATGCTGTTGCAGGTGCACGACGAGTTGGTCTTCGAGGTCGCGCCGGGTGAGCGGGAGGCGTTGGAGGCCCTGGTCCGGCGGGAGATGGGCGAGGCTCACCCGTTGTCGGTGCCGCTGGAGGTGTCGGTCGGTCTGGGCCGGGACTGGAACAGTGCCGATCACTGATCTTTGTGCTGGCGGTGGTGGGGGTTGCGGTGTGGGGTTCCGGGGCAGCCCGACCCACTCCGGGCGGTCAGGCTTGATCCCTGCGTGGGTCGGGCTGCCCC
>NZ_JBEZEX010000053.1:0-28609 GCF_040649115.1 Micromonospora sp. NPDC049049
TGGGGGCGCCGGCCCCGCCCCCCCCCCCCCAGGGGGGGGTGTTCTAGGGGGCCGCCCGCGGGGGGGGGGGGGGGCGCCCCCCCCCCCCCCCCCCCGGCACGTCAGCCCTTCACGCAGACCACCTGCTTGAGGTGCGCGACCACCTCGACCAGGTCCTCCTGCTGGGCCATCACCTCGGTGATGTCCTTGTACGCGCCGGGGATCTCGTCGACCACCCCGGCGTCCTTGCGGCACTCCACCCCGGCGGTCTGCGCGGCCAGGTCCTCCGTGCTGAACGTCCGCTTGGCCTGCGCCCGGGACATCCGACGCCCCGCCCCGTGCGACGCCGAGCAGTACGCGTCCGGGTTCCCCCGCCCTCGCACGATGTACGACCCGGTGCCCATCGACCCGGGGATGATGCCCAGGTCACCCCGGCCGGCCCGGATGGCGCCCTTGCGGGTCACCAGCACGTCCACTCCGTCGTAGCTCTCCTCCGAGACGTAGTTGTGGTGGCAGCTGATGGGCTCGTCGTAGCCGACCTGCGGGAAGTGCTCGCGCACCACACCGCAGAGCAGGGCCAGCATGACCGCCCGGTTCCGCCGCGCGTACTCCTGCGCCCACCAGAGATCCCGCCGGTACGCGTCCATCTCCGGGGTTCCGGCGAGGAACACGGCCAGGTCCCGGTCCGGAAGGTCGACGTTGTGCGGAAGCCTTCGGGCCACCCCGATGTGCCGCTCGGCCAGCTCCTTGCCGATGTTGCGGGACCCGGAGTGCAGCATCAGCCAGACCCGCCCCTCGTCGGCGCCGCCCTGCTCCAGGCAGACCTCGATGAAGTGGTTGCCCCCGCCGAGCGTGCCGATCTGCCGCTGCGCCCGCGTCTCCAGCTGCGCCACCCGCCGGTCCAGGCCGGCGAACCGACCCCAGAAGTCGTCCCAGCCGGCCTGCTCCAGGCCCCGGATCCGACGGGTGTCGACCGAGTCCGTGCGCTGGGCGAAGCCGACCGGGATGGTGGCCTCGATCGCGGAGCGCAGCCCGGCCAGGTCGTCCGGCAGGTCGGCGGCGGTCAGCGAGGTACGCACCGCGGACATCCCGCAGCCGATGTCGACGCCGACCGCGGCCGGCGAGACGGCCTGCCGCATCGCGATCACCGAGCCGACCGTGGCGCCCTTGCCGAAGTGCACGTCGGGCATGACGGCGACACCCTGCACCCAGGGCAGCGCGCCGATGTTGCGCAGCTGCTTGGCGGCCTGCGGCTCGATGGCGTACGGGTCGGTCCAGACCCGGACCGGTGCCCGGGTACCGGCGAGGGGGGTGAATCCCATAGTGGTCTCCTTCTGTCGCGCGGCGACCGTTAATGATCATATTTGGCGGCCAGCGGTGGTGCGCGGATACGAAAGGGCCGCCCGATCCCGGTGGGGATGGGCGGCCGGCGGACGCGTCAGCGTCGGCGTCAGTCGCGCCACCCCGGCTCGTTGCGCCGCGCTGGGCGGTAGGCACGGGCGTTGGCGGTGAGCGGCAAAGGGGTGCCGGCGGGGAGCAGACACCAGCGGGCGTCGGTGCGGACACGTCGCGACATGGCGTACTCCCTCCGGGTTGCTCGGTTGACGGTGCACCGACGACAGTAGGAGGGCTGCCGCGCGTCCGCAATGGATATCGACGCTACCGGCCGCCGACCCGGCGCGCGACCGCCAGCAGATACTCCTTGCGATCCAGCGGATTGTTGTCCCAGCGGGCCCGGACGGGGGCGGGGCCACGCACCGGCCGGTAGCAGTCGAACTCGGTCTCCAGCACGCCCTCGCCCCGGGTCAGCGCAGGCAGGCGACGCTCCAGCGCATGCACCAGACCGGCCGGGATCTCACCCTGCACCAGGTAGGACGCGCCCTGCCCGGTGGCCTCGGTCGGCACCGCGTCCAGCCGGGTGAGCGCGGGCAGCAGCGTGCCGAGGACGTCACCCGGCACCTCCAGCCGGAAGCGGTGTACCGGCTCGTGGACGCGGGTGCCGGCACGAGCGAGTGCGGCCATCAGCACCAACGGGGTGAGATTGCGGAAGTCCCCCGCCGTGCTGGACATGCTCTTGTCGAAGGTGCCGTGGGAATGGCTCTGCCGCGCCCAGTAACCGGCGTGAGTCATCGTCACCTCGCAGTCGGGGACCTCCCACCCGTGAAGGCCCTGGCGCAGGGTTCGGCGGACGGTCTCCTTCACGGCGGTGAAGAAGGCCGGTGGCATCGAACCCAACTCGACGCCGAGCCGAAACGTCACGCCGGCACCGGTCGGCGCCGGCGCGATCCGCAGCCCGACGGTGGCCAGGAACGGGTTGGGCGCCACCGCGATCACCTCCACCGCCCCAGCGACGCCGCACACCCGCTCCACGTGCACCGTGCTGGTTTCCCGGAACGTCACCCCCAGGCCGAAGTCGTCGGCAAGGGTGGCCTGGATGACCTCCTTCTGCACCTCGCCGTAGAGCGACACGGCGATCTCGTGCTGCCGGTCGTCCTGCCGCAGGTTGATGAGCGGGTCCTGCTCAGCGAGCTGGATCAGCGCGGCGTGCAGCGCGACCCGGTCTGCGGGGCGCGTCGGCACCACCACGGTCTCCAGGGTGGGTGGCGCGAAGTGGCGGTCGGTGCCGGCACGTTCGGGTGGCACGCCCACCGGGTCGCCGATCCGAGCGCGCCTGAGGCCCCACAACCGGGCGATGTGACCGGCTTCGACCGCCGACGCCACCACGTCGGCCCCTTGGGCGACGACTCGGACGGCAGTGACCAGTTCAGCGTCGACAGCGCCGACGCGGACCCGGTCGCGAACCCGGATCGTGCCGGCGAAGAGCCGGACCACTGCGATCTTCTCTCCGGCTGGACCCCGTTCGATGGCGAACACGGTGCCGGAGACCGGGGCGTCGGCGTCACCCTGGACGGTGGGCAACAGCTCGGTGATCCCGGCGATCAGCGCGTGCACCCCGGCACCTGTGATCGCCGAGCCGGCGTACACGGGCTGCACCAGCGCGCGGCTGGTCCGCGTCGCCAACGCAGCGCGTAGCCGTGAGTACGGCAGCGCGGACGTGTCCGCCACCCAGTCGGCGAGCAGCACGTCGTCCTGGCCGGTGAGTAGGTTGAGCAGCCGGTCGCTGAAGGCGAGGTCGGTGGGCCCGTACGTCGTGCAGTGGGCGCTGCGGGTCCCCGGCATCGCCACCGCGCCCATCGCCACGACGCTCGGCGTGAGCTTCTCCGCGACCGCCTGGAAGACCCGGTCGGGGTCTGCCCCGGCCCGGTCGACCTTGTTGATGAAGATCAGCGTCGGGATGCGCAGCCGGCGCAGAGTTCGCATCAGCACCCGGGTCTGCGGCTGCACCCCCTCCACCGCGGAGATCACCAGCACCGCGCCGTCGAGCACACCAAGCACCCGCTCGACCTCGGCGATGAAGTCCGGGTGACCGGGCGTGTCGATCAGGTTGACTGTCACGTCGTCCAGCACGAAGGAGACGACAGCCGAGCGGATGGTGATCCCGCGTTGCCGTTCCAGTGCCAGGGTGTCGGTCTGGGTGCTGCCCGCGTCGACACGGCCGAGCTGGTCGGTCATACCGACGTCGTGCAACAGCCGCTCGGTCAGGCTGGTCTTACCGGCATCGACGTGAGCCAGGATGCCGAGGTTCAGGGTTTTCACGCAGCGTCAGGTCCTTCAGGTAGGCGACAGATCCCTTCTGGTCGGACATCGACGCAGCGCGCATTGGTGCTCCCTGGAGGTTGGTGGCGGTTTCGGGTAGTTCAGCAGGCCGTCGTCGGGTCGGGCAACCGAATAACCGGCGCTCTCACACCCCGTACGCGGTCGGAGGAGAGCTCGCGGGCGTTGGCCAAGCTGGAGCAGTCGTTGCTGTCCCGGCCTGTTGGAGGCGATCGACGAGCGGGCCTGCCTGCTGCACACCGGCGGCGAGTCGCTGGGGAACCTCGCCGCCTTCCTCGACAGGCCCTGGCTGTCGACTTCGACGTGCTCGACCCACCGGAGCTGCGTGCCGTCGTCCGGGACGTCGCGGCCCGGTTCACGCGTGCCGTCGGGTCCGCGCCGGGGCGAGTCGCGGTTCACCCCGGCGCGGACGTGGCGGTGGAGCTATGACTGCGGCACCAGCCGGAAGGACTGCGCCGCGGTGCCGTTGCAGGCGTACTGGATGAGCTGGACGCTGTCCGCCGTGGACGCTCCCGGCACGTCGAGACACTTGCCGCTGGAGCGGTTGACCAGGCGGTAGTAGCCGCCGCCCTCGGGCTCGGCCCGCCACTGCTGGTTGTTGCCGCCGCTGTAGGACCAGAGCTGGATGGGTGCGGAGTCGGCTGTCGACCGGTCGGTCACGTCGATCACCTGGGCGCTGTTGTTGCGGTTGTTGACCCGCAGGTACCCGCCGCTGGTCGGCACGAACTGGTACTGCTGCGCGGTGCTGCTGTTGCACGCGTACTGCTGGATGGCCGTGCCGTTCGCGCTGGCCGCGGCCCGCGCGTCCACACACTTGCCGTTGCCCCGGTTGACAACCGTGTGCCAGGCGGTCGGCGAGATGCCGTCGGACGGCGGGGGCGTGGTCGGCGGGACGGTACCGACACCGGCCAGCCAGTGCAGTCCGTCGATCAGCAACTGGTTCTGCTGCGCGCTGTCGAAGGTGGACGACAGCCCGGTGTTGGTGTTGTAGTTCATCGCGTTGTGCCCGAAGTTGGCGTAGAGCATCTTGTACTGCCGGTTGCTCCAGACGAGCGGGTAGTAGCCGCCGTACCAGGACTGGTTGGGGTCCGTGCCGACCGGGAAGCTGGACGGGTCGACCGAGGCGAGGATGTCGATGTTGGGGTTCTGCCGCAGGTCGTTGCTCCAGGAGTACCACTCGCTGATCGACGACGGGAACGTCGCCGGGAGGTTCCGGGTGGCGGCGTGGGTGCGGTTGTCGGCGCGCATCGTGACCCGGGTGGGTCCCCAGGTGTTCGTCTGGAACGAGCCGGTGCCGAGGAAGGTGTTGTAGTACCAGCTCCAGCTCGACGGGTTGGTGGTGAACGCGCTGACGTGGAAGCCCAGCCATCCCCCGCCGTTCTGCACGTACTGCTGGAACGCGGCGCGTTGCGCGGCGGGCGGCGCGTCGTCGAGGAACATGACGACCTTGTACTGGGCCAGGTTGGAGGTGTTCAGCAGGCTCCAGTTGTTGGTGGCCTCCCAGGAGAAACCGTGCTGGGCGGCGGCCTGCGGGAACCAGGCGCGGGCGTCCTTGACGAAGTCGATGTGCGCGGCGTCCCAGGTGCCGTTGTAGAAGGCCAGGACCTTGAACGTCGGCGCGGCCTGCGCGCTTCGCGTGGCGCTGACCGCGACACCGGCGGTCAGGGCGACGACCAGGGCGACGAACAGCGACAGGATTCGTCTGGTGCGGGAGGAGAGTTCTGCGATCACCTGATCGTCCCTTCGGTGGGGACGCGCGCCGCCGCGTCGAGGTACATCTGTTCACAAGGTTTACAGATAGACGAAAGGTTATTCCTCTGACCTGATCGCGTCAATCGCCGATCGCCCGAACGGGTGGGATTCCTGCGGCAGCGGGTACTCCGGCCCGGTGACCAGCCCGGACGGCGTCGACGTCGACCAGCCGCTCGCCGTGGACGTGCCCGCCGCGCCGCACGACGCCAGTGGCGAACGCGTGCCGACCCGCGACCTCGCCGGCCTCGCGCCGCCGACCCGGTCGGCGCGCCGCTGGACCCCGAGCCGGGTGGTGGCCACCCCCGCCGCGCTCGACCACCCGCACGGCCAACGGATCGTCGAACGGGTGCGGGCACTCGGGATCGACGTGGAACATCTGCGCGCCAACCGGCTCACCGGGGTACGCGGGCAGACCGACCGGGAGACCTACGCCCGGGCCAAGTCGACGATGGCGATAGTGGTGAGCCCACCCTCGCGGCGCGTGCTGCAACCCATCGCGCCCAGCGCCGACTGGCGGGTCGACCTGGCCGAGGGCTGCCCGGCGCACTGCCAGTACTGCTACCTCGCCGGATCCCTGTCCGGCCCGCCGGTGACCCGGGTGTACGCGGACCTCGACGACATCCTCAACGGGCTGGCCGCGTACGCCGGGCGCGGCACGGTGACCAGCCGCAACGCGCGGCGCGCCGACGAGGGCACCACCTTCGAGGCGTCCTGCTACACCGACCCGCTCGCCCTGGAGCACCTGACCGGCAGTTGGCGGCGCGCGGTGCAGCACTTCGCCGACTGGGACGCCCCCGTGCAACTGCGCTGGACCACCAAGTACGCCGACGTGGACACCTTCGTCGGGCTGCCGCACGCCGGTCGGACCCGGGTCCGCTTCAGCGTCAACTGCGCCCCGGTAAGCGTTCGGTTCGAGGGCGGCACCGCCCGGGTGCCGGACCGGTTGGCCGCGCTGCGCCGGCTCGCCCTCGACGGTTACCCGGTCGGGCTGACCATCGCGCCGATCATCGCGCTGCCGCACTGGCGGGAAAGCTACGGCGAACTGCTCGACCAGGTCCGCGCGGCGGTCGACGGGGTGCCCGACCTGGACCTGACCGCCGAGCTGATCACCCACCGGTTCACGCCGGGCAGCAAGGAGGTGCTGCTCGGCTGGTACCCGCGCACCCGGCTGGAGATGGACGAGGAGTCCCGCACCCGCAAGCACGGCAAGTTCGGCGCGGTGAAGTACGTCTACCCGCGTGAGCAGATGACCGAGCTGCGCGACTGGTTCACCGCCGAACTCACCGCCCGCGTGCCGGCCTGCCGGATCCTCTACTGGACCTGACGTCAGCCGACCGAGGAGCGGGCGACCGGGGCGGCGAAGAAGGTGTCCGGGTACGGCTCGTCGCTCAGACTGTAGTGCCACCACTCACGGTCGTAGTTGACGAACCCGGCGTCGGTCATCAGCCGCTGCAACAACCGACGGTTGTCCCGCGCCGTCCCGGTGATGCGGGGGTCGGCAGTGTGCGCCCGCGGGTCGAAACAGTCGAAGCCCGTACCCATGTCGATGCTGTTGTCGGCGAAGCGCTGCCCGCGCGGCGCGGTGCAGGCGACCAGTGGTTGCCCGACCCGGTACGGAGGTTGGCTGGCGGCGGGCTCGTCGACAAGGGTCAGGTCCAGGGTGCTGCCGCGGCTGTGCGCGGTGGGCGCACCGATGTATCCGTCGGCGAAGAGCCGGTTCTTGGCCAGGTCCGGGTAGAACTCGGCCTTGGTCTGTTGCTCGTCGGGGCGCTTCGACCAGGCGACGAAGTCGTCCACCGCCGGTTGCGGGCGGTAGCAGTCGTACACCTTGAGGCCGTGCCCACCGGTCAGCGCGGTGTCCTGTACGCGGCGCAGAGCCTCGGCCGCCTGCCGGGTGAGCAGGCACAGCGGCTCGCGGTAGCCGGTGATCGGTCGGCCGACGAAGTTGTGCGGCGTGGCGTAGCGGATGTCGGCCTGGATACGGGGGTCGAGGTCGGTCAGCACCACGAACCCGGGCAGCCGCTCGGCGGGGCTCGGCGACGGGGTGGGGCTCACCGACGTCGGCTGCGGCGCGGCCGGCACGGGCCGAGGCTCCGACCGCGAGCAGCCGCCCAGCAGCACGGCGAACGCGAGCACGACGGCGACGCGGGTAGGCACCGGTCCTGTCTATCAGCCCCGGCCGGGCCCCGCGCCGGATCGGCCGTCGACCGGTTCGGCCACGCCCGCCGGACGAGCCGGCTCGACCAGGTCAACGGACCAGCAGCGCGTCCTGCATACGTTCGGACAGCCAGTCGCTGAACGAGTCTTCCGTCCAGCCGCAGCGCAGCACCAACGCGTCATAGTGCGCCGGGTCGTTGAAGATCCACAGAGCGTCGATCGCCCGCTCGACGTCGGAGCCTTGGCGCAGCGGACCGAGCGATCGAACCCGGTCGACCACCATCCGAGCGCCCGCGCGACGGTTGCGCAGCAGCGTCTCCCACACGTCGGCGACCTCAGCCGTCTCGTCTGCCGCCCGCCGAACGGTCTCGAAGATCCGCGCCGCGCGCCTGCCGATCAGGGTGCACACGCCGGCGTACGCGTGCAGGACGTCGGCCTGCGTGTCCGCCTCGAAGACCGGTTGAAACCAGGGTCGTTGGGCGACAGGTACCGGCTCGTCGTCGCCGGCGAGCGCCTCGTCGAGGACCTGTCGTAGCAGCGCCGCCTTCGACCCGAACGTGGCGAACACCGTCGGGCGCGCGACGCCCGCGGCGACCGCCACGTCAGCCAGCGAGGTGCCGGCGTAACCACGTGCGGCGAACAAGTCGGCGGCCGCGCCGACCACCGCCCGCCGGGTACGCCGCGCACTCTCCTCACGCACCGCGGACCGGTAGCGCCGAGTCGGCTTTTCGTCCTTGACATCACCCATGGCTTCGCCATACTAGCAACATATTCGCAAGACACTGACTAGTGAATAGACGGCATCTATCGTCACGCCGCCGCTCGGCACGGCATCGAACTGCCACGACCACCCCCAGCACTGAATGAATCGACAGGAGGCCAGCACATGACGGACGGACAGGTTCGAGGGCGGGGTCGGTGGTCGATGTGCGTCGCCGCAGTTGTGCTCAGCGGCCTGACGGCCTGCGGGTCCACACGGGCGAACCAGCCGGCCACGGCGGGCGCCGACCCGTCCCGCTCGGTCGGTGCGGCGGGGATCGAGGCGAAGCCGGTCGACGCCTGCGCGTTGCTGTCCATCGACGAGGTCACGCAGGTGATCGGGGCCACGGGCGACAGTGGCCCGCAGGCAGGCAGCACCGGCGACGGTGGCAGCTCCTGCGCCTGGGAGAACCCGGACACCTACCACTCGATCACCATCGAGATCGGCAGCCCCGGCACCGCCGTCGGCGGCAACCTGCCGACCGAATCCGCGTACGGACAGACCGAAGCAGGCTCCGATGGCATCCGCTTCGCCTCGGGCGGCATCGCCGAGTTCTCCCTGCGGGACCGCGCCTGTGAGATCCAGGTCGTCACCAGGGTCACCGACAACACCGACCGGTCCACAGCGGTTCGGCTGGTCGGCCTGGTCCGCGACCGCGCATGAGATCCGGCGCAGACAGTCCGATGAGCAGTGTCCACGCAGCTTCAGCCACCGGAGACGAGGACTGCGGCCGATCAGAGGAGGAGGTACCTGTGCGACGACTACCAATGCTCACGCTAGGCCTGTTGCTAATGGTGTCGGCGGGGTGCAGTGCCGCATCCGACCCGGCGGCGGACGGACGTCGCGATGAAGGAGAACGCCTGCAACCCTCTGTCGACGCACCGGCCAGCACCGGTGACCACGGTGACGTCACCGCGACCCCGGCACGGGCAGCCGACCCTTGCGCGTTGGTGCCGAAAGCCGCCGCCGAACGCCTGGCCGGAACACTCCTGGAGGACCCGGTCGCAGCCCCGGAGTCCTGCACCTACACCGGCCCGATCAGCGGACCCGTCGCCCAGGTCGAGGTCTACGCCGGCGCTGGGGCCAAGAAGATCCTCGACATCGACCGCGACCTCGGCCATGAACTGAAAGCCGTCGCCGGCGTCGGTGACGAGGCGTACATCGAGGATGGCGCGGTATTCGTCAACGTCGACGACACCTGGGTCGCCATCCGGCTGGTGAGCCTGGCCGACCCGGCCGCTTCCCAGCAGGCGCTGGCGAACCTGGCTCGGGACGTGGTGACCCGGTTGTGAATCCCACGACGCGGCGAACCCGTACGGTCATCGCTGCCGCGAGCGTCCTGCCCGTCCTGCTCGCCCTGACAGCATGCCGGGGCGCGAAGCCGAGCACGCCTGGCGCCGCCGGCGATGATCTGCGCTACGGGGCCGCGCCCGCCCCACACCCGGACGTGACCCTCCATCCGGACGTCGTCATCGTGTCCGGCGGCAGTGGCGTGGTGCGTTCGGTCACCGACGGGGGCCTGACCTGGCGACTCGACCCCGACGCCGGCAACGCCGACCGGCTGGCACCAGGCAAGGTCATGTTCGTCACCGGGCGCGGGGTGGGGCGGGTGGTCGACGCCCGGCGTGACGACCGGGACCTCGCGGTCACCATCGGCCCCGTGGACATCACCGACGTGATCCAGGACGGCGAATTCACGTCCGAACAGCCCGTCTCCCTGGCCGAGGCGGCCGCCTACCAGTTCGACGACACCTTCTGGGCCTCACCGAGCACCGAAGCGCGATCCGAACCGGCGGCGACAGCGCCCCTGGGCCGCGCGCCAGCCGTGACCGGCAACGCGCTGACACGTACCGGCCTCCGGTCGAGCACCGCCGCCGCGCCGGCCACCACGGGCGCGCTGGACGTCGAGGGTCTCTGCTGCGCAGACGGGGTCGGCGCCCGCTTCTCCTACCGTCACAGTGGGCTCAACCTCTCCGGCACCATCGCCTTCGTGATGAAGCAGCCCACGGCCAAGTTCCACCTGGTGATCGACGGGTCCACGGTCACCGTGGCCGAGTTGCGGATCCACGGCGCGGCCGGGGTCCGGATCCAGGTCGACGCCACCACCACAACCGGCCAGAACGTCCATCCAGTCGCCTTCGTCCCGGTCAACTTCAGCGTGCCTATCGAATCCATACTGGGCATTCCGCTCTCCGCGACCGTTCGGCAGTCGATCGGCATCCGCACCGGTTTCAGCGCCGGGCACACGACGATCAGGGCCTCCGGTGAGTACTCGCTCGGCGGCACCATGGGTTTCGGCTACGCCGACGGCAGGTTCGGCGCACGCTGGCCCGGCGGTCTGCAGGTGAAACGCAACCTCGTCGACTCCGTCGACGGCACTTCGGTGGGGGCGAACGCACTGCTCATCGACTACGACGTGAAGTTCTTCGTCGGCCTCGGCGCGGTGGTCTTCAGCGCCGGACTCTACGCCGGGCTCACCACCACGATGGGGATCACCCGAGGCTCGAGCATCGGTTTCGGTGGCCTGCAGGGCCTCGCCAACCGCGAGGGCTGCAACCGCGCCGACCTCACCATCAACGCGAGGTACGGCATCGGCTACACCATCCCGGCCCTGGTCGCCAAGGTGATCAACTTCTTCCTGAAAATCTTCAACGCCAAACCCATCGCCGCCGAGGGCGGGATCCCCAACCCGCCGCCAGTCGTCAACCTGGTCAACAAGCACTGGGTCACGAACCGGCCGGTGTGTCAGCACTGAGATCGCCCCAACGACGAGGACCCGGCCGCCCGGCGTCGCTTCTCGCAGCAGGGGTCTCATCAGGCTCCGTGCACGAACCGTGGTTGAGCCCTGAGAGCCCTTTCCCGGTGGCGGAAAGCCGGCCGACACGGAACTGCCGCGGGCCAGCGCGGCGAAAGGTAGCCGAAATATATCCGGAATACTTCCGTAACTCCGCCGAGCGCCGGAACCAACCGGGCATGTCGTCAACCCCCATCGGTGAGGCAAGATGGCGCGAGGAACGGTGCACGCCGTTCCGGGACACACGGTGGCGACGGCATGCTGTCGCTTCCGGAGCGGTGAAGGAGACGCGGGTGGGCGCGGACGACGGACGCAGGGTGACCATCACCGCGATCGCACGGGAGGCCGGAGTCTCGGTGCCGACCGTGTCACGGGTGCTCAACGGACGCTCCGATGTGGCCCCGGACACCCGGGAGCGGGTCGAGGAGTTGTTGCGCCACCACGGCTACCGGCGTCGCACCAGCCGCAGCGTTCGCCGCGCCGGACTCGTCGACCTGGTCTTCAACGACCTGGACAGCCCCTGGGCCGTGGAGATCATTCGCGGCGTGGAGGACGTCGGGCACGGCGCGGGTGTCGGCACCGTGGTCTCCGCGATCCACCGGCAGCCCACAGCGGCCCGGCAGTGGTTGCAGAACCTGCGCACCCGGGCCACCGACGGCGTCATCTTCGTGACCTCGCACCTGAGCCCGCCGCTGCACGCGCAACTGCGTCGCCTCAACGTGCCGGTGGTGGTCGTGGACCCGGCCGGCGTACCGGCCATGGACGTGCCCACGATCGGCGCCACCAACTGGGCCGGCGGGCTCGCCGCGACCGAACATCTCCTCGCGATCGGGCACCGGCGCATCGGTTTCGTGGCCGGGCCGACGCACCTGCTGTGCAGCCGGGCCCGGCTCGACGGTTACCGCGCCGGGCTGGAGGCCGCCGGGGTGCCGGTGGACGACGCGCTGATCTACCCGGGCGACTTCTACCACGCCTCCGGTTTCGCCGGCGGGACCGCGCTGCTCGACCTCGCCGACCCGCCGACCGGCATCTTCGCCTCCAGCGACCAGATGGCCTTCGGCGTCTACGAGGCCATCCGGCGGCGCGGGCTGCGCGTGCCGGACGACGTGAGCGTGGTGGGGTTCGACGACCTGCCGGAAGCCCGCTGGGCCTCACCGCCGCTGACCACCGTGCGCCAACCGTTGGTCGAGATGGGACGGTTGGCTGCCCGGACCGTGCTGCGCCTGGCCCAGGGCGAGGGCATCGACTCGCCCCGGGTGGAACTCGCCACCGAGTTGGTCGTTCGGGACAGCACCGCCGCCCCGCTGACCGGGTCGCCCGCCTCGGCGTGACGGCCTGACCTGCGCCGGAAACCGGTTGGACCGGTTCCGGTTTGTCTCCGAAAATTCCGGCGAGGTCGCCCTTGACCGGGAGCCACCCGCGGTCGGCGCGGTGAGCGACCGACGGTCACCCACCGCGCCGCACTGTCAGTGGTGGTGGTGCCAGCGGACGGCCTTGCGGATGGTCACCGGCAGTGCGGGCGCGCCGTCGACCGGTGCCGGGTCCTCGGCGGTCGGTGCCACTCCCCCGGCGGCGATCCGGTCCAGCGTGGCCAGGCCCGCCCCGTCGACCTCGCCGAAGATCGTGTAGTTGGGGCGCAACGCGGAGTTGGCGTAGACCAGGAAGAACTGGCTGCCGTTGGTGTCCGGCCCGGCGTTGGCCATGGCCAGCACGCCACGGGCGTACACCCGGCGCTCGCCGGTCGGGTCGGTGGGCGCGGGCGGCAGGTCGGTCGGCAACTCGTCGCGGTACCGGTAGCCCGGGCCGCCCTCACCGGTGCCGGACGGGTCACCGCACTGCAGCACGCTCAGCGTCGGGTACGCGGTGAGCCGGTGGCACGGGGTGCGGTCGTAGAACCGCTTGCTCGCCAGGTGCAGGAAGCTCTGCACCGTGCACGGCGCTGCGGCCCGGTCCAGTGTCAACCCGATGGGCCCGTGGTTGGTCGCCAGGGTCACCCGGACGCTGCCCCGGGCCGGGGTGCGTCGCGGGTCCGGCGGCAGCGGCACCGGCCGGGCCGCGGGTTCGTCCGGGGTCTCGGTGTACGCGCACGGGCCGTGGGTGGTGCGCGGCGGTCGGGTGGCGGCGTCGGCAGCGGCGGGCGGCCCGGCGGAGACGCGCACCGGGTCGGCCGACGGGCCCGGGGCGGCGAGCGCCGTGGCGGACGAGCCGACGACCAGCGCCCCGGCGAGCACTGTCACCCCCGCGAGGCGGGTCAGGGCGCGCACCGGTCGGCGGGGTGCCGCCACTGCGGGGCGCGGTTCGAGTTCACTCGACACAGGGATCCTCCTGGACTGGTGGAGCCAGAAAGACCGGAGTCTATGGACGGCAGCGCCTGATGTCGATCCGTCAGGGCATCCGACGGCGACGCCGCCACAGCACGCCGCCCATCAACGCCACCACCGTCGCGCCGCTGACCGCGATCACCGACCAGAGCCACCCCGAGCCGGTAGGCGCGGGTCCGCTGGCCGCCGCCGGTCGGGGCGCGCCGGGTGCCGCCAGCGCGGACGGCGCCGCCGACGGGGTGGCGGTCAGCTCGCCGGGCTCGACCAGTCGACCCACGGCGGCGTCCCGCGGCAGCGTGAAGCCCCAGTCCAGGAGGGCCGCGCCCTGCTCCCAGCCGCGCACCGGTGCCGATTCGGCGCCCAGCAGGGTCACCACCAGCCGCCGCCCGCCGCGTTCCGCCGCCCCCACGTAGGTGTGCCGGGCCAGGTCGGTGAAGCCGGTCTTGCCGCCAAGCGCCCCCGGGTACCGGTAGATGAGCTGGTTCTCGTTCTGGATCTCGAAGCCCTTGGTGCGTTGCGCCGGCTGAACCGGAATCGACGCCTGCTCGGTCAGCGCGTACCGACGGAAGTTCGGCTCCGCGAAGCAGGCACGGGCGATCAGCGCCAGGTCGTACGCGCTGGTGAACTGCCCCTTGCCGTCCAGCCCGGACGGGGTGACCGCGTGCGTCTGGAGCGCGCCGAGGTGGTGGGCCTGCTCGTTCATGGCGCGTACGCCGGCGGCGCTGTCGGTGCCGCTGCCGAGTCGCGCGAGGGCGTTGGCGGCCTCGTTGCCGGAGTTGAGCAGCAACCCGAGCCAGATGGTCTCGATGGTGTACCGGCCGCCCGCGACCAGGCCCACGGCCGACGAGCCGGGTTCGATGTTCATGTCCGCGTCGGTGACGGTGACAATCTGCTTCGGGTCGAGCCTGGGCAGCATCGTGGCCGCCAGCAGGAGCTTCTGCACGCTCGCCGGTGTGCCGTACTCGTGGGGGCCGCAGCCGCCGAGCACCTGGCCGCTGTCCAGGTCGGCGACCAGCCACGAGGTGGCGGTGACCCTCGGCGGCGCGGCGGCGCCGGACGGCACGACCAGGCCGGCCGTGTCCAGCGCCGCGCCGCCGATCATCCGTTGCTCGGGCACGGCGGGCGGGGGCGACGGCCGGGGTGGGCGGGACGCCGCCGGCACCGGGACCCGGGGGCAGCGCACCGTCGGCGCGGCGGACGCTCCCGTCGCACCGACCGGCAGTGGAGCGAGCAGGACGGCGGACGTCGTGGCCGCCAGCAGCGCAGCTCTCATGTGCCCGACCCTAGTCAGGAGGATCGCCCGGCGGGACGGGATGCCGGTCAACTCGCGTCGCCGCGAGTGCGCAGGTAGTCGTGCAGGGCGGCGCTGCCCCGCAGGCGACGCAGGCTGCGGTTGTGCAGCTCCTGCTCGCGGCGGCCCAGCTCGGCGCGGACCCGCTGGGCGCTGCCGGTGGTCCGCAGCTCGCCCAGCACCGCGGCGATGATCTCGAACGGGTACGCACCCCGGCGCAGCAACGCGATGACCTGCGCCGCGCGTAGCTCGGCCTCGTCGTACACCCGGTAGTTGGTCCCCGGGGTGCGGCCCGGCCGCAGCAGCTCGCGCTCCTCCCACAGCCGCAGCTGCGAGGTCCGGACCCCGACCAGGGCGGCGACCTCGCCGATGCGGGCGCCGTGGCGTGGTGCGGATCGGGTCGCCGGTGGGCTGGCCAGCACGGTCTCGAAGGCGCCGAGCACCCGGCGAATCTCGGCGCGTTCCCGGTCCAGCTCGGCATGGCCGCCGTCGAGCGCCGCCAGGGCCGCCGGCAGGTCACCAGCGTGCACCGCGGCCATGATCTCCCGGGTACGGCTCCAACCGTGCCCCTCGGCCAACCGCCGCGCCACTGTCAGCGCCCGGGCGTGCTCGGTCGTGAAGATCCGGTAGCCGCTGGCGGTGCGCCGCACCGGCGGCAGCACCCCCAACTCGACGTAGTTGCGCACCTGCTGCACCGAGATCCCGACGGTGGCCGCCAGGTCCACGGCGCGCAGCCGATCCTGCGAGGCGACGTCCACGCGAGCCACCGTACCGCTTACGACGTGATTTGAGACTTTCCCGCACGTAGCGCCGCTGCCAGCGCTCAAACTTCGTCCGAACTGTCTACATGGGGATGAATGAGACAATGGAACCCGCCAGTGCCCGGCGGGGCAAAGTCCCGCCACGACTCCGTGAAGGGTTCGCATGTCGCAGCCAGCATGGTCCGCCGCCGACAGCCACGACATGATCGAGGTACGCGGGGCGCGGGAGAACAACCTCGCCGACGTCTCGGTCGACATCCCCAAACGCCGGTTGACCGTCTTTACCGGCGTCTCCGGGTCGGGCAAGTCGTCGCTGGTCTTCGGCACCATCGCCGCCGAGTCCCAGCGCATGATCAACGAGACCTACAGCGCGTTCCTCCAGTCCTTCATGCCGAACCTCAACCGGCCGGACGTCGACTCGCTCCGCAACCTCAGCGCGGCCATCGTCGTCGACCAGGAGCGGATGGGGGTCAACTCCCGCTCCACCGTCGGCACCGCCACCGACGCGTACGCCATGCTGCGGATCCTCTTCAGCCGGCTCGGTCAACCGTCCATCGGCGGCGCCGGGGCGTTCAGCTTCAACCTGCCCGAGGGCATGTGCCCCACCTGCGAAGGGCTGGGCCGGGTCTCCGACCTCGACATCAACGAGCTGGTCGACGTCGAGCGCTCCCTCAACGACGGCGCGATCACAGTGCCCAACTTCGCTGTCGACTCCTGGTACTGGCAGACCATCGTCGGCTCCGGCCTGTTCGACCCGGACGTCAAACTCCAGGACTTCACCCCGCAACAGTGGGAGGACTTCCTGCACAAGCCGGCCACCAAGATCAAGGTGGGTAGCAACAACTGGACGTACGAGGGGCTGGCGGTCAAGGTCAAGCGGCTCCTCCTGGCCAAGGACCGCGAGTCGATGCAACCGCACATCCGCGCCTTCGTCGACCGGGCGGTCACCTTCACCAGCTGCGGCGACTGCGGCGGCACCCGACTCAACGCGGCCGCCCTGTCGTCACGGATCGCCGGGCGCACCATCGCCGACTGCTCCGCCATGCAGATCAGCGACCTGGCAGCGTTCGTCCGCACCGTCGACGACCCGGGGGCCGCGCCACTCGTCGCCAACCTCCGCGACCTGCTGGACTCCCTGGTCGAGATCGGTCTGGGCTACCTCAGCCTGGACCGCGAGTCGGCGACCCTCTCCGGCGGCGAGGCGCAACGGGTGAAAATGGTCCGGCACCTCGGCTCCAGCCTCTCCGACGTCACCTACGTCTTCGACGAACCCACCGTCGGCCTGCACCCACACGACATCGCCCGGATGAACGACCTGCTGCTGCGGCTGCGCGACAAGGGCAACACCGTGCTGGTGGTGGAACACAAACCGGAGACCATCGCCATCGCCGACCACGTGGTCGACCTCGGCCCGGGCGCCGGCACCGACGGTGGCCGGATCTGCTTCACCGGAGACATCCCCGGCCTTCGCCGCTCCGACACGCTCACCGGCCGACACCTGGACCACCGGGTGACAGTGCGTCCCGACGTACGCCAACCCACCGGGCAGCTCGCCATCCGCCAGGCCGACCTGCACAACCTGCACGACGTGGACGTGGACATCCCGCTCGGGGTCCTCACAGTGGTCACCGGCGTGGCCGGCTCCGGCAAGAGTTCACTGATCCACGGCTCCCTGCGCGGTCGGTCCGGGGTCGTCATCGTCGACCAGTCCCCGATCCGCGGCTCACGACGCAGCAACCCCGCCACCTACAGCGGGCTGCTCGACCCGATCCGCACCGCCTTCGCCAAGGCCAACGGGGTCAAGGCCGCGCTGTTCAGCGCCAACTCCGAGGGCGCCTGCCCGAACTGCAAGGGAATCGGCCTCATCTACACCGACCTGGCGATGATGGCCGGCGTCGCGAGCGTCTGCGAACGGTGCGAGGGGCGGCGCTTCACCGACACGGTGCTCACGTACACACTGCGCGGCAAGAACATCCACGAGGTCCTTACCATGTCCGTCACCGAGGCGTACGCCTTCTTCCCCAGCGGGGCGGCGCACCTCGTCCTCGGCCGGTTGGTCGACGTCGGGCTGGGCTACCTCAGCCTCGGCCAGCCGCTGACCACCCTGTCCGGCGGGGAGCGGCAACGGCTCAAGCTCGCCATCCACCTGGCCGAGAAGACCACCACGTACGTCCTCGACGAGCCGACCACGGGCCTGCACCTGGCCGACGTGGACCAACTGCTGGCCCTGCTCGACCGGATGGTCGACGCCGGCAACACGGTGATCGTCATCGAGCACCACCAGGCGGTCATGGCACACGCCGACTGGCTCATCGACCTCGGCCCCGGCGCCGGCCACGACGGCGGCCGCATCGTCTTCACCGGCACACCGGCCGAGCTGGTCGCCACCGGCGACACCCTCACCGCCAAGCACCTGCGCGAGTACGTCAACGACCCGGCGGTGATCGGCCAGAGCTGACGCCGGTGCCCCGGCCCCCGGCCGGCGCACAGCGGCGACGGGTCCCGGCACGAGCGGCGGCGGTCCGGCGGGCCGGCGATGCCAGTGGCGGCGGGCCGGCGGGCGGCGCTCTCGCGGCGGCGTCAGGTGACGCGGCGCAGCCAGCGCCGCTGCCAGGGGGTTTCCACCGCCTTCGGGTGGTAACCGGCCCGCACCCACGGCACCGCCCGCTCGACCGGCAGACCGTCGAGGATCGCCAGCGCGGCCAGGGCCGTCCCGGTGCGACCCAACCCACCCCGGCAGGCCACCTCGACACGTTCACCGTCGTGGGCCCGTCGCAGCGCTTCCCGTAGGACGTCGAGGGCTTCGGCGCGGTCGAGCGGCACCCAGAAATCGGGCCAACGGATCCGCCGGTACGGCCAGGCGGGCTCCGGACCAGGTGCCAGCAGCACGGCGAAGTCGGCGGCCGAGGTCGCGGCAGCGATGCGGCGACCGCGCACCGTCGCCCCACTGGGGAGTACGAGTACGCCCGACTGCTCGGACCACGACTGTGCACCACTCACCCGGACATTGTGCCGCGACGATCTGACAGGTGAGCACAGACAGCGCCGCCCCCGGCTGGTGGGCCGGGGGCGGCGCTGATGTCGGTGTGCAGGTCGCCTCTCGGCGAGTGGCACGACGCGGCTCCAGCCGAACGGTATTCCGCGAGGGCGATATTAGGTGAGGCCCGGGGACACTGAGTCACACCGACACCCGCCACAACCAGCCCGCCACCGCCGTTGTTCCCGCACCCCGCCTCACCCACCCACCCGATCGCCGCCCGCCCGGCCGGACCGCCGCCCGGCCATGGCTCCGCCCCGCGATGGTGCCGCCCCCGCCGTGCTGCCCTCGTGCCTTAGCGCCGCGGCCGCTCCGCTCCCGCCGCACCGCCGGCCGGCGTTAGGCGGGCGGCCGGCTGGTCGGCGCGGGCGGGGCGTGCGGCGCGGGCGGGCGGCGCGGGCGGCGCGGGCGGGGCGTGCGCGGGCAGGGCGGTTGGGGCGGGCCGCGCAGGCGGGAGCATCAACCCGCGCTGGCCGACTGGCAGACCTGTCGGCTGTCGATGGTGGCGGTGCCGGCCACCACTCCGTACCACCGGTGGTGGCCGGTGGTCGGCGGGCGGTCTCAACGCCTCGCCGCTGCGCCGGACCGTTCTGCCGCGGGGTTCCATCGCCGCACGCTGGTCGTCTCACGACCGCGCCACCCGCCGTCGTGCCGCGCGCTTCGGCCACAATCCTTGAGATCTTGGACAGTTTCCGTTCGCACGTGACGGAAAGTGTCCAAGATCCGCGGGCGGATGCGGGTTGGATCTCGCTATCCACATCCCGCGAGGGCTTCGGCACCGCGGGATCCATTTCTAGGTCCAACCGCCGACCCCGAACGCCCGTGGCCGGCAGTCAGCGACCGGCGGCTGGCGTCGGGGGTCGGGCTAACCGGCGGCCGGCGACCGGCGACCGGCGACTGCTAACGACCGGAGGTCAGCGCATGGCCCCGGTGCACCGACCAGGCGGGCTGGATGAACCACAATGGCCCACAACAGAAATGCCGCTGGCCGGCACCCCGGTGTTGCGGGTGCCGGCCAGCGGCTGATGCTGTCGTGCGGTGGTGCGGGTCAGCTGTTCCAGTGCTGGGCGACCAGGTCGGTGGCCTGCTGTTCCCACTGGGCGTAGGCGTCCGGGTAGGCCGACACCTGCACGGTCTGCGCGGCGTCGGTCAGCGCCATGTCCTGCCACCCGTCAACCTGCTTCAGACCCTTCAGGAACGCCGTCGTGGAGTACTCGGGGTTGGTGATCTGCTCGGGTGTGCCCCAACCGCTGGTCGGGCGCTGCTGGAACAGGCCCAGCGAGTCGTGGTCATTCTTCTCGCCGAGGTGGCCGAGGTTCTCCAGCTTGGACTCCTGCAGGCTCGTCGCGATCGAGATGACCGCGGCCCGCTCCGGCAGACCAGCCTTCTTCGTCGCGGCGATGATCGCCTTCACGTTGGCGGTCTGCTCGTCGTTGAGGCTGATGTGGGACTGGTCGCCCTGCGGCTTCGGCGCGGCGGACTGGACGGCCACCGCGACGGGCTTGGCGTCCACGGCCGGGCTGGCGGCGTGGGCGGCGATCGGACCGGCGAACACACCACCGGCGAACGCGAGACCAGCAACAGACAACATGCTCTTACGAATGATCGTGTTCATGGGGGTAGCTCCTTCGGGGGTAGAACACCCACACCGTCAAAGGGGGGGACGGCGGTGAAGGTGTGAGCACCTCGTCCGGCGCTGCACTTCACAAAGGGAAAAAAGTCTGGGGGGGTGACGCCTGGTCGGGCGTCAGGGTCGGCGGCCTGGCGAGCGGGGGCTCGTGGCGCCGGGTCTGTGTGTAACGACCGGGGGGCCGGGGTCATTCCGGGGTCGGCCCATCCATCGGCACCCTCATCGCGGCGGTGCCCGTTCGGTCGTTCGTGCGGACTGCAACGACCGGGTGGTGGCTGGCATTCCAACCCGGGTGACCAGGCCGGAGGCCGGCGGTGGTGCTGCGATCGTCAGGGTATGTAACGACCCCGGCCCGGCCATGATTCCGGCCCGCGAGTGCACCCGGCCACACCCAGATACAGACAAACAACCCACACGGCACCGGGCTCCACGCCATCGGACCAGCCCTCTCCGGGTGATCCACTCGGGTTCACGGAAGGCGGGGCATCCCGGACGCCCGGACACCCCGACATCAGGAAGCCCGAGTCGATCAGGAACGCACCGACCGTGCCAAGGCCGCACAAACCGGACACACTTCGCAGCGGGCAGGGTCAGGTCGGCGCGCGTGGAGCAGCGCGGTCGGATCGTCCTGAGCGACACCGGCTCTGGCGGGCGTTACCCTGACACCATGCAGGCCGTCTCCCCCACCGCGACCGGCGTGGCCTTTCTGGCCCGCCCGGGTCGCCCCGCTGTGGTGGCACGGACCCTCGCCGAGCTTGCCGGCCCCACCCGAGGTGTGGTGGAACTGCCGGTACGGCTGATGTGGAACGCCGAGCGCACCTTCGACCTCGGCGACCCGGACCAGCTGCTCTGGATGTACGAAAACGTGCTTCGCGAGACCACTCGAGCCGAGGATCTGCGCGCCCTGATCAACGGGCGGACGCTGCGTCGGGTGTGGCGACTGCTCAACCTGCCTCGGGGCGTACGCCAGGCGTGGGAGAGCCGGCACCGCGGCCTGCGCGCGGCGTGATCGAACCTCATCTGCACGAGTTCTACCGGGAGGTGGCCCGGGTGGCGCTGGCCGCCGCCGGGCCGTACCGGTTCGTTCTGGGTGGTGGGGTGGCGTGGGCGGCGCATGGGCTGGTCGCCCGGCCGACGGAGGACGTGGACCTCTTCGCGGACGTGGAGGGTGCCGCGGCGGCGGCGTCCGCCGGGGTGCGGGTGGCCCTGGAGCGGGCCGGGTTCATCGTCAGTGACGCCGACCCGGACAGTGAGCTGGCCGAACTGTTCGACGGGTACGAGCAGGACATGAAGGACTTCGTGGTGAGCCGCGACGGACGGCAGATCCGGCTCAGCCTCGCCCGGTTGGACCGCCAGCAGAGTCCGGTGGTGATGGACCTCGGCCCGGTGATGGACGTTCGTGACCTGGTGGCTAACAAGATCGCGGCGTTGGTCAACCGGCGGGAGGTTCGCGACTTCATCGACGTGGCCGCGGCTCTCGACCACTACGACGTGACCGAACTGTTGGTGCTGGCACGGCAGGTCGACCCCGCGCTTGACCCGGACGACGTGCGCGCCGCCGGCCGCTATCTGGACCGGCTCTCCGACCAGCGTTTCGGCCGGTACGGCCTGGGCGCCGTCGACGTCGCCGAGATCCGGCAGCGCTTCGCCGCCTGGCCACGCTGACCAGCGGGCCACAAGAACGAGCCGCACCAACGGGCCACGCGACGCGAGCAGGCCACAAGCGTCGGGTGGGCATCCCGAGCGGACGCCCACCCGACGGCGGTTCACTTGGTCGGTCGACCGCCCGTGACGCCCAGGATCTCGCCGGTCACGTAGCTGGACTCCTGCGAGGCGAAGAAGACGTACGCGGGTGCCAGCTCCGCCGGCTGCCCGGGACGCCCCTCCGGGGTGTCGGTGCCGAACTGCTTCACCTTCTCCTCCGGCATGGTGGCCGGGATCAACGGCGTCCACACCGGGCCCGGTGCGACCGCGTTGACGCGGATGCCCTGCTCGGCCAGGTCGGCGGCGAGCGCCTTGGTGAAGTTGGCGATCCCCGCCTTGGTGGTGGCGTAGTCCAACAACTGCGGCGACGGGTCGAACGCCTGGATCGACGACGTGTTGATGATCGCCGACCCCTCGGCCAGGTGCGGAATGGCCGCCTTGCAGAGCCAGAACATCGCGTACAGGTTGGTCTTGAACACCCGGTCGAACTGCTCGGTGCTGATCCCGAGGATCCCCTTGTCCTGCGACATCTGGTACGCCGCGTTGTTCACCAGGATGTCGAGACCACCCAGGTCGCGCACCGCCCGATCGACCAGTTCCTGGCAGTGCGCCTCGTCGGTGACGTCGCCGCGTACCGCGACGCCCCGCCGGCCGGCGGCCTCGACCAGCCGGATGGTCTCCCGGGCGTCGGCGTCCTCCTCCTCACTGAGGTACGAGATGAGCACGTCCGCACCCTCCCGGGCGAAGGCGATCGCGACCGCCCGGCCGATCCCCGAGTCACCACCGGTGATGAGCGCCCGCTTGCCGTCGAGCTTGCCGCTGCCCCGGTACGACTCCTCACCGTGGTCCGGCCGCGGGTTCATCTCCGCGGTCGAGCCGGGCGCTGACTGCTGCTGCGCGGGCTGACCGGACTGCCCTCCGTACTGGCTGGTCGGGTCCTGCTGGGTGTGCTGGTCCTCGCTCACTGAAAACTCTCCTCGCTGCGCGCGGGAAGCGGGGGTCTCCCGCGAATGCCGTCCCTGACCGCCCTACCCTGCGTCGGCCTACGGAAACCGCTGCAACGACCGGGGCTGTGGTGCGGCGGTGCCCGCTGCTGGTTAGGGTGCGCAAGGCGCTCACGAGGCGCGTCCACCCCCATGGAAAGGCACGTCATGACCTCTTCCTCCGGCCCGTCGCGCCGCCAGGTGCTCGTCGCCGCGGCAGCCGCGGCAGCCGCGGCGACCACCCCGCTGATCGCCGCCGCGCCCGCGCAGGCGGCCGGCGCGGCCCGGCCGCGCACCTGGGATCTCACCCTCCTGGGCACGTCGGACACGCACGGCAACGTCTACAACTGGGACTACTACCGCGACGCCGAGTACGACGACAGCAAGCAGAACGACATCGGCGTGGCGAAGCTGGCGACGTTGATCAACCAGATTCGTCGGGAGCGGCGCGGCAAGGCGACGCTGGTGCTCGACGCCGGCGACACGATCCAGGGCACGCCCCTCGCGACGTACTACGCCAAGCAGGAGCCGATCACCGCCACCGGGGAGAAGCACCCGATGGCACGGGCCATGAACGTCATCGACTACGACGCGGTGACCCTGGGCAACCACGAGTTCAACTACGGTCTGCCGTTGCTGGACCTGTGGATCCGTCAGCTCGGCTTCCCGGCGCTCGCCGCGAACGCCGTCAACGCGAAGACCGGCAAGCCGGCCTTCCTGCCGTACGTCATCAAGAAGGTCTCCCTCGGCTTCGCCGCGCCGACCCTGCGGGTCGGCATCCTCGGGTTGACCAACCCCGGTGTGGCCATCTGGGACAAGGGCAACGTCGAGGGCAAGCTGCGCTTCGACGACATGATCGCGACCGCCGCGAAGTGGGTGCCGATCATGCGGGCCCGCGGCGCGGACCTCGTGCTGATCTCCGCGCACGGCGGTGACAGCGGCACCTCCAGCTACGGCCCCGAGCTGCCGAACGAGAACCCGGTGGCGCTGATCGCCCAGCAGGTGCCGGGAATCGACGCGATCCTCTTCGGTCACGCGCACAACGAGGTGGTCGAGCGGTTCGTGACCAACGAGCGCACCGGCACTCAGGTGCTGCTCTCCGAGCCGTCGAAGTGGGGCCAGCGGCTCACCCGGATGGACTTCACCCTCACCCGCGAGCGTGGCCGGTGGGCGATCACCAAGAAGGCCGCCACCATGCTGAACACCAACACGGTGGTCGAGGACCCGAAGGTGCTCGCCGCCGTGCGGGCGCAGCACCAGAAGACCGTGGCGTACGTCAACCAGGTCGTCGCGACGTCCACTGTGGAGTTGTCGGCGGCGGAGTCGCGGTACAAGGACACGCCGATCCTGGACTTCATCAACCATGTGCAGACCGAGGTGGTCGGCGCGGCGCTGGCCGGCACGGCGTACGCGGACCTGCCGGTGCTGTCGATCGCGGCCCCGTTCAGCCGGACCGCCGTGTTCCCCGCCGGCGACGTGAAGATCCGCGACGTGGCCGGCCTGTACGTGTACGACAACACCCTCGAGGCGGTCGTGCTCAGCGGCGCCGAGGTGCGCGCCTACCTGGAGTACTCGGCGAAGTACTTCCGGACGGTCGCGCCGGGCGCCCCGGTCGACCCGGAGCAGATCAACGACCCGGCGGTGCCGGACTACAACTACGACGTCTTTTCCGGCCTGGACTACGACATCGACATCTCCAAGCCGGTCGGGCAGCGGATCACCCGGCTGGTGCTGGCCGGCAGCGACACCCCGGTGGCGGACAACGCGCAGTTCGTGGTGGCGGTGAACAACTACCGGCGCAGCGGCGGTGGCAACTTCCCCGGCATCGTGAAGACCCAGGTGTACAACGCGCAGCAGGAGATCCGTCAGCTGCTCATCGACTGGGCGCAGGCCAGGGGGACGATCGACCCGGCCGACTTCTTCCAGCCCAACTGGCGTCTGGTACGCGAGGGCGTGCCCGTCTTCTGACCGCAGCGCATCACGAACGGGCCGTGGGTGGCGACACCCGCGGCCCGTCGCGCGTTCTCAGCCCTGCACGTTCCAGCGGATCGGGTCCTCGGACTCCTCCGGCCGGTCGCGCCCGGGATCGGTCTCGGTCAGGGCCACCCGCTCGTCGGGACGGACGGCGGGCGGCAACTCCCCGAACCGCGCGTGGCGCAGAAACGCGTACTCGTCGTCGGTGAACTGTTGCTCGGTCATCAGCGCCTCCCCCTGCTCCGCTGTGATTGTCCGGCGGCCCCGCCGGTCGACACCAGTAGCCGGACGCACACCCTCTAAGGCATCCTAGGATCCTGGGTGAGCGGTGGTGGCCTGGCGCGACGAATGGGACAACCGATCGAACACCGCGAGCGCCGCCCGGATCGACCGGCGGCTCAGCATCTCGTCGAAGCTCGCCCGTCCCTGGCAGAACTGCACGAACATCCGCCAGCCCGGAGGGGTCGCCAACAGGGCGTGGAACACGTCCGGGCGACGGGTGAAAACGTCGAGCAGCCGGAAACCCGCCCGCATCTCCGGCAGCAGACGCTCGGCCACCGTCCGCTCGTACCCGGCCAGGTCGCCATCCGCGACCGCAGCTCCGGCCAACTCGCCTGAGCGCAACGCGAAGCTGATGCCCTCCCGGCTCCACGGCTCCAGCAACCCCGCCGCATCCCCCACTACCAGCACCCGGCCGTTGCGCAACGGTGAATCCTCCGCCCGACAACGAGTCAGATGACCGGAGTCGTGCTCCGCCGGCAGCCCAGTCAGACCCAACCGGTCGACGAACCGCCGCAGGTACTCACGGGTCCCCTCCCCCGCCCCCCGCGCGGCGATCACGCCGACGGTCAACCGGTCGCCCTTGGGAAAGACCCAGGCGTACGAGCCCGGCATGTCGCCCCAGTCCAACAGCAGCCGGCCCCGCCACCGCTCCTGCTCGACCGGCGGCACCGGAATCTCCAACTCCAGACCCAGATCCACCTGCCGGTACCGAACCCCGACGTGCCGCCCGGTCACCCCCGACGAGCCGTCCGCCCCGATCACGGCACGAGCCGCGATCGTCGTACCGTCGGCCAGCCGCAGGCGTACCCCCTCGGGGTCCTGCTCGATCGCGCGGACCGCGACCCGCTCCCGCAGCTGCGCGCCGGCGGCGACCGCCGCCGCGCGCAGCCGGTCGTCGAACTCCTCGCGGCGCACCATCGTCACCACCGGGCTGCCGTTGCGGCGGGTGAACTCCCGACGGCCGTCGCGGGTGAACGTCACCCGGTCCACCCGGTCGTGCGCGGGCACCTCGATCCGATCCTGGACGGCCGCCAGCGAGGTGCCGATCAGGCCACCGCCGCAGGTCTTGTACCGCGGGTGTACGGCTCGCTCGACGACAAGGGTGGAGACGCCAGCACGGGCAGCGGCGTGCGCCGCGGACAGCCCCGCGGGGCCAGCGCCAACGACGACGAGATCCCAAACGATCACGAAAGCAGCCTAGGGCACCTCCCCGGCCCGCCCGCCGGACCCGCCCACCGGCACGACCGCCCGATCGGGTGTGCATCTTCGGGCACCGAGGGGGTAACCCGCGCACGGCAACCGCCACCGTAGTGGCGGACGAGCAGAGGAGGAACCATGCAGCAGGTGCAACTGTCGGAGGCCGAGCAACGGGTGTACCAGGCGGTCACCACCCTTGAGGCACGCGGGCAGGTGCCCTACCCGGACCTGATCGCCGAGGAATCCGGGCTCACCGGTGAGCAGGTGGGCAGCCCTCTGCACCTGCTCACCGAGAAGGGCCTGCTGCACCGCGAGGACTCGCCGATGGCCGGCCTCGACTTCGGTCCCCGGTTCTGCGCCCGCCAGATGGCGTGACCAGCGGAACCACCTGGCACGGTTCGCCCCCCGAAGACCCGGGTAGCGGTCAACCATGCGTGACCGAGGGTCGACGGGGGGCACGATGAGCGCGGCGCAGACGCCGCAGCCGGTGACCGCTGCCGAGAACCGACGGCGCTGGCAGGCCGTCGGCGTCGGACTCGTCGCCGCCTTCATGACGCTGCTGGACGTGAGCATCGTCAACGTGGCCGTGCCCTCCATCGACCGGGCGCTGCACGCGTCGTCGAGCGACCTGCAGTGGATTCTCTCCGGGTACGCGCTCACCTTCGGCCTGGCACTGGTGCCCGCCGGCCGCTTCGGCGACGCCCGTGGCCGGCGCAACGCCTTCGTCTTCGGCATCTCGCTGTTCACCATCACCAGCGCGCTCGCCGGCCTCGCCACCTCCCCGACCTGGCTGGTCATCGCCCGACTGTTGCAGGGCGCCGCCGCCGGCATCGTCAACCCGCAGGTCATCGGGCTGATCCAGCAGCTGTTCCGCGGCCCCGAACGCGCCCGCCCGTTCGGGATCCTCGGCGCCACCATCGGCATCTCCACCGCCGTCGGGCCGCTGCTCGGTGGGCTGCTCATCGCCGTCGGCGGCGAGGAGCACGGCTGGCGCTGGGTCTTCTTCGTCAACGTGCCCGTCGGTGTCCTCGCGGTGATCCTCGGCTGGCGGTTGCTGCCCGGCCGCCCCACCGGTCAACCCGGCTGGCGTCGACTCGACCCCGTCGGGGTCCTGCTGCTCGGCGTCGGCGTCGTCCTGGTCCTGCTGCCACTCGTGCAGGAGCAGCAGTGGCGGACCCCGTGGAAGTGGGCCCTCATCCCGGTTGGCCTGGCAGTGCTGGTCGCCTTCGGGCTCTGGGAACGACGCTACGCACGCCACCATCAACCCCTGTTCGACCTCCGACTGTTCAGCTTCCAGTCGTACACGCTGGGCTCGATCCTGGCGCTCGTCTACTTCGGGGGTTTCACCGCGATCTTCTTCATCTTCACCCTGTTCCTACAGATGGGGCTCGGCTACAGCGCCCTCGTCGCCGGCCTGGCCATCACCCCGTTCGCCCTGGGCTCCGCGGCCGCCGCCGTGCTCGGTGGCCGCATCGTCAACCGCTTCGGCCGACCACTGGTCGCCATCGGACTGCTCACCGTGGTGGTCGGACTGGCCGCCACGGTGATCGCACTGCGCCTCTTCCCGGACGCCCCGGCGCCCTGGGTCACCGCCGGCCCACTGCTCGTCGCCGGCATCGGCAGCGGGCTCGTGATCGCCCCCAACCAGACGATCACCCTCTCCGAGGTGCCCGTCGAGCAGTCGGGCAGCGGCGCCGGCATGCTCCAGACCGGCCAGCGGATCGGCGCCGCCGCCGGCATCGCCGCCGTCGGCTCGCTGTTCTTCTCCACGTTGGCCGACAGCCGCGGGGACTGGACCGACGCCTTCGAACAGTCCCTCATGCTCGCCACCGGCATCATCGCCCTCGCGTTGATCGCTGCGCTGATCGATATCTGGCGAACCCACAACCACAAGAACTGACCGGTGTACGCCGCTGGCCGGCACCCCGGGTTGCGGGTGCCGGCCAGCGGTCGGTGTCGTGGTGCGGTCTGTGCGGGGCACGGAGATGCCGCTGGCCGGCACCCCGGTGTTGCGGGTGCCGGCCAGCGGCAGGTGTGCTGTTGCCGTGCGGTGGTGCGGGTCAGCTGTTCCAGTACTGGCCGACCAGGTCGGTGGCCTGCTGTTCCCACTGGGCGTAGGCGTCCGGGTAGGCCGACACCTGCACCGTCTGCGCTGCCTCGGTCAGGGGCATGTCCTGCCACCCGTCGACCTGCTTGAGGCCCTTGAGGAACGCGGTGGTGGAGTACTCGGGGTTGGTGATCTGCTCGGGTGTGCCCCAACCGCTGGTCGGGCGCTGCTGGAACAGGCCCAGCGAGTCGTGGTCATTCTTGTC
>NZ_JBEZEX010000054.1:0-25292 GCF_040649115.1 Micromonospora sp. NPDC049049
CCGCTCCCCACCGGGAGCGGGCCGACGACGCGTCCACCGTGGATGGTCGGTCGACAATCCCCAGCTCGCGCATGGCCTCGTCCTCCCGCTCGTGGGACAGGTAGAGCAGGTGGCCGGGGTCGCCGAGGCGTACGACGTAGGTCGGTGCCTCAAGGGCGGGGCAGCCCGGCCAGCCAGACCTCCAGCTCCGCCGGGGAGCGCAGTAACACCACGGGCGGCGCGGACGGGTCGGCCTGCCAGGCCCGCATCCGCCGTCGGGCCCGGCCGAACGCGGTGACGTGCCACACCAGGGTCGAGTCCGAGGACAGCACACTGCTCAGCGACTCGCGGTTGCCGTTGCAGATCACCTCGCCGGTGACCACCCGGCGGGCGGTGCGGCGGAGCAACCGCCCGAACGACAGCCACCGTGGATAGTCAAGGCCGACGACCAGATCGGCGCGGGCCATCGGGACGTCCCGCCAACCGTGGTACGCGCCGTCGATGATCCAGCGGTCCCGTCGGCAGATCTCCTCGATCCGGCTGCGTTGCTGGGCGACCGGCACCTCGACCCAGCCCGGTTGCCAGAGCAGGTCGTCGACCGGATACCAGTGCAGTCCGAGGTGTTCGGCCAGTCGCGCCGCGAGGGTGGACTTGCCGGAGCCGTACACCCCGTAGACCAGGATGCGACGCGGTGCGCTCATCGCGGCAGCGTACGTCGTGAAGAAAAATCAGTTGTCGTGCCTGGCGCGCCTCGACCAGAGTGACGTCCATGACGTACTGACGGACTCCACCCCTGCTCCGCGCCACCGGTGATGCGTCCCGGGGGCCGTGACGCCGTCCGCTTTTCACGTTGGCAGCCAGAGATGAGCCTCCTTGTCCCAGCACCACCTCCCTCGGGAGCCCCTGCCCCCGTCCGCCCCGGCCACCGTCACGGTGTTCGCCTCTCCCGCGAGTTGGATCGAGTCCGATGCGCTCGCACAGTGCCAGCAGGTCGCCGCCCTGGACGGCATGCGGCACGTCGCCGCGATGCCGGACCTGCACCCCGGCAAGGGTGCGCCCATCGGCGCGGCCATGGCGTCGACAGTGCTGTACCCGTTCCTGGTGGGCTCCGACATCGGCTGCGGCATCGCCGTGTTTCCGATCAAGCTCAAGCGGGCCGTACCGGAACGGCTCGCCGTCCGGTTCCCCGATCTCGACCAGGCGCTCGACCCGGTACGCGACGCCGACGACCCCGCCTGGGCCGCCGTCGACTGTGACGTTCCAGCCGGCCATTTCGACGGCCTCGGGACGGTGGGTCGGGGCAACCACTTCGTGGAGTTGGCCCGCGTCGACACCGTCCTCGACGTGCGGCACGCGGGCCGGCTCGGGCTCGACGCGGGCGATCTCGTGCTGATCGTGCACAGCGGTTCCCGTGGTCTGGGCGAGCGGATCCTGCGGGCGCACACCGAGGTCCACGGCGCCGGGGCGGCACCCGACCCCGCCGCCTACCTGGGCAGGCACGACGACGCCGTGCGCTGGGGTTCGCTCAACCGCCGGGTGCTGGCCGCCCGGGTGGCGCACGCGTTGGGGGCCGAGCCCACCGCGCCGATCGTCGATGAGTGCCACAACCTGGTCGAGGTCCGGGACGGGGTCTACCTGCACCGCAAGGGCGCGGCGCCGGGTGACGGTCGCGACGTCCTCATCGCCGGTACCCGGGGAACGGCGTCCTACCTGGTGGCCGCGCACGCCGGGCCGGAGGCCAACCATTCGGTGGCCCACGGCGCCGGCCGCAAGATGTCGCGCGCCGACGCCCTGCGGCGGGGCCGGGCCAAGCACACGGTCGAGGAGCTACGCCGTACCCCGGTGGGTTCGCTGGTGGTGTGCGGTGACCGGCAACTGCTCTTCGAGGAGGCACCCACGGCGTACAAGCGCATCGAGCAGGTGATCGCCGACCTGGTCGAACACCGGCTGGCCACCCCGGTGGTCAGCACGACGCCAGTGGTCACCTACAAGACGCCCGACCTTGGGTCCGCCGCACGCCCGCAGCGGCGGGGCCACCGCGGCCGGCGAGGCCGCTCATGACCGCGTTCCTGCTGTTGTCGGCCGGACATGGCCCGCAGGAGTGCGCCTGGGCATTGAGTCAACTGCTGCACCGGCTGCGCGACGAGGGCGTCCGCCGAGGTCTGACGATCCAGCAGGTCGAGGCGGTGCCCGGTGACCGCGCCGGCACCCACCGGGCGGTGCTGATCCGGATCTCCGGCGTGGACGCTGAGGCGTTCGCGGCCTCGTGGACCGGGACACTGTGTTGGCAGGCCCCCAGCCCGTACCGCTCGGGCGTCGGCCGGAAGAACTGGTACGTCACCGCCCAGCCGCCCGAACGCGACGCTCGGCCCACGACGTTTCGCGAGGCGGACGTCGACATCGTCGCCTGCCGCACCGGCGGGCCCGGGGGTCAGCACCGGAACAAGGCCAGCACGGCGGTACGCGCGACGCACCGCCCGTCGGGCCTGGTGGTCGTCGTGGACGAGGAGCGGCAGTTCAGCCTCAACCGTCGGATCGCCCTGGACCTGCTGCGCCACCGCATCGAGCAGGGCGACGAGGCGGCGCGGCGTGCCGTCACCACCGCCCGGTGGCGCGTCCACGACAGGCTGGTTCGCGGCGACCCGGTCCGGGTGGAACGTCCGACGCGCTAGCGGCTCAGACCTCCAGCACGGCGTCAGCGAATGCCTGCGGCGCCTCCTGCGGCAGGTTGTGCCCGACACCGCCGCCGACGGTCCGGTGCTCGTACTGGCCGCTGAACTGCTTGGCGTAGACGGTGGGCTCGACGTGGGGCGCGCCGTTGGCGTCGCCTTCCATGGAAATACTGGGCACGGCGATCTTCGGTTGCGTGGCCAGGCGCTTCTCGATGTCGTCGTACTGTGCCTCGCCGTCGGCGAGGGCCATCCGCCACCGATAGTTGTGGATCACGATGTCGACGTGGTCGGGGTTGTCGAACGACGCCGCGCTGCGGTCGTACGTCGCGTCGTCGAACGTCCACTGGGGGGACGCGGTGTGCCAGATCAGCTTGTTGAAGGCGCGCCGGTTCTTGTCGTAACCCTCCCGCCCTCGCTCGGTGGCGAAGTAGTACTGGTACCACCACGCCAACTCCGCCTTCGGCGGCAGCGGCGCCTTACCGGACTCCTGGCTGGCGATCAGGTAGCCGCTGACCGAGACCAGCCCCCGGCAGCGTTCGGGCCACAGCGCGGCGACGACGTCGGCGGTCCGCGCGCCCCAGTCGAACCCGGCGAGCTTCGCGGTGTCGATGTTCAGGGCGTCCATCAGGGCGATGAGGTCGAGCCCCATGGCCGCCGGTTCGCCGTTTCGCATCGTGTCGTCGGAGAGGAACCGGGTCGTGCCGTAGCCCCGCAGGTAGGGGATGACGACCCGCTTGCCGGCCGCGGTGAGCAGCGGTACGACGTCGGCGAAGCTGTGGATGTCGTAGGGCCAGCCGTGCAGGAGGATCACCGCGTCCCCGTCGGGCGGACCGGCGTCCACGTATCCGACGTTCAGGACTCCCGCGTCGATCTGTCGCAGGTCAGTGAACCCGCCAGCGGCCTTTGCCATTGACTTCTCCCCGCTTCCTGACCTGCTCGGATGTGCCGATCACGCCCGAATCTAGCGACCTGCCCGGAGCCTGAGCGCCGTTCACACAAGGACCGCTCGACGGATGCCGGACTGGGTACGATGCCCCCGCTCCCGCGGATGTTCGCGGTGGAGGTCGTGGGCCCGTAGCCGGATGACCGTAGGGTGATGGCATGGCTGAGCGACCTCTGACCCTGATGGCGGTGCACGCCCACCCCGACGACGAGGCGACGAGCACTGGCGGCGTCCTTGCCCGCTATGCCGCCGAAGGGGTCACGACGGTGCTCGTGACCTGCACCGACGGGCGATGTGGAGACGGCCCGGGCGGGGTCAAGCCGGGCGAGGAGGGGCACGACCCGGCCGCCGTGGTGGCGATGCGCCAGGCCGAGCTGGAGGCCAGCTGCGCGACGTTGAACGTCACCCATCTGGAAACCCTCGGCTACGCCGACTCGGGGATGATGGGCTGGGCGACGAACGACCAGCCCGGCGCGTTCTGGATCACGCCGGTGGCGGAGGCGGCGGCCCGGCTCGCGGAGCTGATTCGGCAGTATCGGCCGGACGTGATCGTCACGTACGACGAGAACGGTTTCTACGGCCACCCGGACCACATCCAGGCGCATCGAATCACCATGGCCGCTGTCGAGCAGACGGACGTCCCGGCGAAGGTCTACTGGACCACTGTGCCGCGTACGGCGTTCGCGGAGTTCGGTCGGATCATGAAGGAGCTCGGCGTCGAGTGGGCCGAGCCGGACGCGGAGTCGGAGCCGGGGCCGCAGCTCGGTCTGCCCGACGACGAGATCACCACCTGGGTCGACACCAGCAAGTACGGCGCGCAGAAGTTCGCCGCGCTGGCCACGCACGCCAGTCAGACCGAGAACATCTTCTTCCTGCAACTGGGCCAGGAGCGGTTCACCGAGCTGATGGGCGTGGAGACCTTCCTGCGGGTGCGGGACCGGACGGGCGCGCCGACCCCCGAGGACGACCTCTTCGCCGGTCTGCGCTGATCACTCTTCGGTAGCGCCACCTGACATCGTCGGCCACCGGTTCGACGGTGTCTGGTGGCGTGCGCCGCAAACGACCTCGCCACCCGAACCGGTCGCCGACCTCCGGCCTCCGGTCGCCGAAAGTTTCGCCGGCCGGCCACTCACCGCTGGGCAGGTCATGTGATGAATTTCCGGAAGTTTTCAGCGTTGACGGCCAGACATAGATCGGCTTAACGTTTCGAGCAAGTTTCCGGTTTCCGGCCGGAACTACCGGCGTCACCCAGCCATCTCGCGTCCCACCCGAGCAGGACCGGACCCTCACCTCCTAGATCGACATCTATCTATTGATCGTCTGGAAGGGCAGGCACATGAAGTTGAGACAGTGGTCGAGCGTCGGCCTGGTCGCCGTCGCGACCATCGCCACGCTGAACACGGTGCCGGCGACCGCGAGTCGACCGTACGACCCCACGACGCAGAGCCTCGGCACCCTCGGCCTGCGCCACGGTCTGCACGTCGGCACCGCGGTGAGCATGGATGCACTCAACGACGCCAGCGACCCGCAGTACCGCAGACTGGCCTCCTCCGAGTTCGCCTCGGTCACCGCCGAGAACGTGATGAAGTGGGAGAGCCTGGAGCCGACCCGCGGCACCTACAACTGGGGGCCGGCCGACCAGTTCGTCGACTTCGCCAAGCGCAACCGGCAGAGCGTGCGCGGTCACGTGCTGGTCTGGCACAACCAGCTGCCCGCCTGGTTGACCAGCGGCGTCGCCGACGGCTCCATCAGCAAGCAGGAGTTGCGCGAGCTGCTGCGCAAGCACATCACCACAGTCGTGAACCGCTACAAGGGCAAGATCTGGCAGTGGGACGTGGTCAACGAGGCGGTCAGCGACCCGTGGGACACCCCGTCGACCCTGCACTACAAGGGCTTCTGGGCGCAGAACCTCGGGCCCGGCTACATCGCCGACGCGTTCCGCTGGGCGCGGGCCGCCGACCCCAAGGCCCTGCTGTTCTACAACGACTACAACATCGAGGCGTTCGGCTCGGGCAACCCGGCGGACGACAAGACCCAGTTCGTCTACGACATGACCAAGAGCCTGCGCGCTCAGGGCGTCCCGATCGACGGCGTCGGCGCCCAGGGCCACCTGGGCACCCAGTACGGCAACTTCGACACCCTCCAGGTGACCGCCGCGCTGAAGAAGTTCAGCGGGCTCGGCGTCGCGACCGCGTTCACCGAGGTCGACGTGCGCAGCCAGCTGACGGAGGGCGTCCAGGCGGGCAACTCCGAGGAGATCAACCCCCGGCTCCAGGCGTCGGCCGCCAACTTCAGCGTGCTGATGAAGGCGTGCCTCGCCGTCCGGAGCTGCCTGTCGTACACGGTCTGGGGTTTCAGTGACAACCATTCGTGGGTGCCCGGCTGGTTCGACGACCCGCCGGAGGGCCTGGCCACCATCTACGACGAGAACTACCAGCCCAAGCGGGCGTACCAGGAGTTGAAGTCCGACCTGATCTTCGCAGGGCCGCCGTACGTCCTGCCCCGCATCGCACCCAAACCCCGCCGCTGACGCCCAGGGCCGTGTGGAGCTTCCCGAAGCTCCACACGGCCCGTGTGCCGCCACGGACGTCGCCGTTCGACTCACGTTCGGTGGTTCCGTCGCGCCATCCGGACGCCATCGGAGGGCTGGTGCCGGATCTGCCGGTTTATTGATGGTGTTGGTGTCACTATTGCAGGCGTGGGAACTGCGAAAACTGCCATGCCTGCGATCTCGCCGCTCACCGGCGATCCCATCAAGCGGGCCGATGCCGAGCGGCTAGCGGGGGTGCTGAAGGCCTTCGCCGATCCGGCGCGACTCCGGTTGCTCAGCCTGATCCAGTCCGCGCCGGAAGGTGAGGCCTCAGTGAGTGACCTCACCGCGGCGCTCAATCTCTCCCAGCCGACGGTGAGTCATCACCTCCGGATCCTCACCGAGGCCGGCCTCCTCGAACGCGACAAGCGCGGGGTCTGGGCGTACTACCGCCTGGTGCCCTCCGCGATCGCGCAGATCGCCGACCTGTTGACGCCGCCCCGGAAGCGGGCGACGAAGCGGGCCCGCTGACCGGGCCCCCAGCCCGGCGCGTCACATCCGCTCCACAGTGCGGATGCCCAGCAGGTGCAGCCCCTGCCGCAGGACCCGGGCGGTCAACTCGGCCAGCAGCAGCCGGCTCTCCCGCAGCTCATCCGTGGCGCGCAACACCGGGCAGCGCTCGTAGAACGCGTTGAACGCCGTCGCGATTCGGTGCAGGTAACCGGCGAGCTGATGAAACTCGAGACTCCGCTCCAGCTCGCCGACCACAGCGGCGAAGCCGAGCAGCTCGACCGCGAGCGCACGCTCCGCCGGCTGCGCCACCACGATGGGCGCGTCCGGCCGCACGGCGGTCCCGGCCCGCCGCAGCACGGACCGGATCCGGGCGTACGCGTACTGAAGGTAGGGAGCGGTGTTGCCGTCCATCGCCAACATCCGTTCCCAGTCCAGGACGTAGTCAGTGGTCCGGTCGACGGACAGGTCGGCGTACTTGATGGCGCCGATGCCCACCGCGCGGCCGATCTCGGCGGCGGTCCCGGCGTCCAGATCCGGGTTCCTGCTCCGGGCCAGCTCGGTGGCGCGGGCGACCGCCTCCTCCAACAGCCCGACCAGCTTCACCGACTCACCGGCCCGGCTGCGCAGCATCCGCCCGTCGGCGCCGAGGATCGACCCGAAGCCGAGGTGCTCGGCCCGGGCCGGCGGGCAGAGCCAGCCGGCCGCCTCGGCGACGGCGAACACCATCGCGAAGTGCTGCCGCTGCGGTAGGCCGACGACGTACAGCAGCCGGGTGGCGCCCAGCTCGCCGACGCGCTGCCGCAGCGCGGCCAGGTCGGTGGCCGGATAGCCGTACCCACCGTCGCTCTTACGCACGATCAGCGGCAGCGGCTCGCCGTCCCGGCCGGTGAACCCCTGCGGAAAGACGCACTCGGCCCCACCGCTGGGCAGCAGCAGCCCCAACCGGTCCAGGTCGTCGACGACGCCCGCGAGCAGATGGTTGTAGGCGCTCTCGCCCCGGAAGTCAGCCCCGGACAACGTCACGTCGAGCAGGTCGTACACGGTCAGGAAGTACCGCTCCGACTGCGTCACCAGCAGCCGCCACAACCGGCGGGTCCGCTCGTCACCGCGCTGCAACGCGACCACCCGCAGCCGCGACCGTTCCTGGAACGCCTCGTCGGCGTCGAACTTCACCCGGGCCGCCCGGTAGAAGGTGTCCAGGTCCCCCATCGACAGGTTCTGCGCGGCTTCGGCCTCGCCGAGGTCGATCAGGTGCTCGATCAGCATGCCGAACGGTGTCCCCCAGTCACCCAGGTGGTTGACCCGCACCACCCGGTGCCCGAGCCAGTCCAGCAGCCGCACCGCCGCGTCGCCGATGACTGTGGAGCGGAGATGCCCGACATGCATTTCCTTCGCCACGTTGGGGGCCGAGTAGTCGACCACCACTGTCTGCGGCGTCGCCGTCGACGGCACGCCGAGCCGGGCGTCACCGGCCAGCCCGGCGACCATGTCGGCCAGGGCCCGGTCGGCAACCGTCAGATTGAGAAAGCCCGGCCCGGAGACCTCCGCCGACACCCCGACGTCGTCGAGCACCGCGTGCGTCAGCACCGCCGCGGCGATGTCGCGCGGCGGGCGGCCGAGCCGCCGGGCCAGCGCCAGCGCCGCGTCGGACTGGAAGTCCGCACGCGGAGACCGCCGCACGAGCGGATCGACCGGGCCGCCGGCCACCGCCGCGAACGCCGGTGCCAGCCGGTCGGACAACAACTTTTCAAGATCCATGAGTACGCCGATCTCGCTCGGACCCGCGCTGTCACGCGAGCCGTTGACGGGGAGATACGGGCGGACCGAGGACGACCAGCGAACGACCGGCGGCTCGATCCGCCGGTCGCAGGTAACAGGTCAGCGCGGGCGGGCGACGGATCGCCGGCGTCGCCCCGCACCGACCTGGACGTCACACGACAGTCCGGTGCACTGAGCGATCACGCTGGTCATGCGGGGCAGCCTAGCGGCCCGGCCGACGCGACGACACCTCGATTCCAGTGGTCCGGTCGGTGCCCGGGGCGTGGTCGTTTCGTTGTACACCGGGCAGGGAACTGCCCAGGGACAGACGAGGGGTGACGATGAGCCAGTACACATCACTGCCGGTGACCCGTACGCGACGCGCGCTCGCGCTGCTCCCGCTGCTCCCGCTGCTCGGCGCTGTCACGCTCGCCGCTGCCTGCACCGCCACCGAGGATCCGCCCGGCTCTGCCCCGGCGACCACGGCACCGGCCACCACGTCGACGTCAGTGCCCCCGACAGATCCGCCATCGCCGAGCGCGAGCACCCAGGTGACGATCCCGACCTCGGCCTTCGTCGAGTTGCCCGCCGAACTGCGGAAGTCCCCGCGACGAACGACGCCCGTCGCGGAGGCGCTGCCGAAGCTGTGCGGCAACGAGTTCGGCACCGGCGGCCGGCAGGTCACCGCGAGCGCCGCGATGACGGTCACCTACCAGAAGGCCGGCGAGCCCTCCAGCAACGTGCCGCAGGGGATGATCCACCAGACCATCTTCACCTTCGACGGCGACGGCGCCCCGGGTTACCTGAGCCGGCTCCGCACCGCCGTGCAGGCGTGCCCCTCGTACGACCAGTCCGGAAACCGCGTCACCGTCAAGAGTAAGGCGCTGCCCGGGGTCGGCGACGAGGCGTTGCTGCTGACCCGGACGTGGCCCGAGACGAGCATGAACGGCGAACGTACCGGCGACACCGCGTCCAGCCAGATCGCGGTGGCCCGCGTCGACAGCGCGGTGACGGTCTTCGACGACCAGGGGTGGGAGGGCACCAGCGGCAACCCCGCCATCCTGGACCGGGTCGTCCGCGACGGCGTACGCGCCATCGACACCTGGCAGCGGTAACGCGCCCGCCCCGACGCGGGGCTTCCACCGATCGGTTCGATCCTCGGTCGGATCATGGACACCCCGACGCGAGTCGCGCTCGCGCCGCAAGACTTGGGGATCCCGGTCCACAGTGGCGGTCGCGACAGTGTGAAGCAGCCACCCGGGCCATCAGCGTTGGTCGGTGGAGGAGGTCGTCATGTCGGACGGTCAGGACACGAAGGCGCCGTGGCTTCCGCCGCGGTGGTTCATCCGGCTGGCCTGGTCGGTGCACCGGGGCCTGTACCGGGTCAGCGGCAGCCGGGTCGGGCTGTGGCGACCACGCGAGCACCGGTGGGGCACGCTGCGACTGACCACGACCGGACGCCGCACCGGCCAGCAGCGCAGCGTCATTCTCGCGTACTTCGAGGACGGCCCGAACCTGGTCGGCGTGGCGATGAACGGGTGGGGCGAGGGTGCCCCCGCCTGGTGGCTCAACCTCCAGGCCCATCCGGACGCGTCCGTCGAGTTGGCCGACGGGCGCCGGCTGGTGCGCGGTCGCGTCGCCACCGACGACGAACGGTCGCGCCTGTGGCCACGGTGGCGCGCGGCCGACAAGAACTTCGACGCCCACGCGGCACGGCGATCGTCGGAGACGACAGTGGTGGTGCTGGAGCCCGCATCGGGTGACGACGACGTGGCGTGAGCGCGCACCTCGTGCCCGCTGGACAACTGCGGCGGTACGAGGTGCCGGACGCGTACATCCCGGGTGGTAGGCCCATCGGCAACTCCGGCATGACGACTCACCAGCTGGTTGCTTCCTAGGCTGCCACCTGTAATCGCCATGCGACCGAGGGGATCCACCATGTCCGTCCGTCACCTGTTCGCCGCCGCCGTAACCGCCCCGCTCGTCGGGATCGAGCTGGCCGTACCGGCAGCCGCGCACGTGTCCGCCCAGCCAACCGCAGCCGCTGCTCTATCCATGAGTTCCGGGCGTTTCGGGGCCAGTGTGGCCGTCCTGCTGGGGCTGGCCGGCACGATCATCGGAGGATTGGCAGTGGCCCGCCCCGCCAGTCGGCTCGGCACCGGCTCGGGGAGCCTCGGAGCCGTCCTGGCCCTGGCGACGGGGCTGATCGGTATGGCGCTCGGCGGGCTGGTGGCGGCCACCGCCGACAGTGGCATCGGCACGGGCAACGGGCTAGGCGGGGCCTATGTGGCGCTCGCGGTCGGACTGGCCGCGGTGGTGCTCGGCGGGCTGGCCCTGGTTCGCGCGCGCCGCACCGGCCGCCTGGCGGGCTGAGTCAGGAGCGAGCGAGCCAACCCGGCACGGTCAGACGGGACTCATAGGCGAGGATCACCAACTGGGCTCGGTCCCGGGCATGGACCTTGGTCATGATCCGGCTGACATGTGTCTTGGCGGTCGCCGGGCTCAGCACCAACCGTGCCGCGATCTCGTCGTTGGAGAGGCCGGCGGCGACCAGCGTCAGCACTTCACGCTCCCGCTCGGTGAGCACGCTCAGTCGCGGCCCGGGGTCAGGATGTCTGGCCCGGGCCGCGAACTCGGCGATCAACCGCCGGGTGATCGACGGCGCGATCAACGCGTCACCCCGGGCCACCACCCGCACTCCGTGGATCAACTCCGCTGGCTCGGTGTCCTTGACCAGGAAGCCGCTGGCACCGGCACGCAACGCGCCGTAGACGTAATCGTCCAGGTCGAACGTTGTCAGGATGATGACGCGGGCGTCGGAGTGCGCGACGATCTCACCGGTGGCGGCCAGGCCGTCGAGCCCTGGCATCCGGATGTCCATGAGGACGACATCGGGCCGCAGGTGCTTGGCCAGCCGCACCGCCTCGAATCCATCGGCAGCCTCGCCGACGACCTGGAGACCGTCCTCACCGTCGAGGATGGACCGGAAGCCGGCGCGTACGAGGGTCTGGTCGTCGACGAGGAGCAGCCGGATCACATCTGCTCCCCCACCGGCGCCGGGTCGGGTCGCATCGGCAGCCGGGCGCGGACCCGGAAGCCCCCGTCCGGCTGGACGCCAGTGGTCAACGAACCGCCGAGTGCCAGGGCCCGCTCCCGCATTCCGAGGATCCCGCTGCCCGGCGAACCCGGCTGACCGGTGCCGTCGTCCTCGACCTCCACGAGCACGTCGTCGTGATCGGGCCGGACCCGGACCACGGCGGTGGTGGCACGTGCGTGACGCGCCACGTTGGTGAGCGCCTCCTGAACGATCCGATACACCGCCAGATCGACCTCCGGCGGTAGCGACCGCGTCTCGGCCAGCTCGGTGCGGATCTTTAACTCCGGTCGAGCGGCCGTCCTGATCAGATCACCGAGGCGGTTCAGACCGGGTGCGGGCATGACCGCCGGGGCCTGCCGCAGTGCGCCCAGCGTCGCGCGCAACTCACTCAACGTCTCCTTGCTGGTCTGTTTGATCGCGGTGAGGGCCTGCTCGGACCGGACCGGATCGGGTCGGTGCAACGCGGCGCTGGCCTGCACGTTGATCAACGACAGGTGGTGGCCGAGTACGTCGTGCAGCTCCCGGGCGATGCGCAGCCGCTCCTCGGTGGCCCGTCGTCGGGCCTCCTCCTCCATTCGCTGCTCGGCGACGACCGCCCGGGCCTGCGCCTCAGCGAGGTAGGCGCGGCGGTTACGGGTCACGCCGACGATGACCGCGACGAGCCAACCAGCGTGCAGCAGCGTCGCCCCGTTCATGGTGTTCGGGGAGCGGTTGTAGCTGTCCGCCACGGCGAAGGCGATCACCGAGGCGAGACCGAGCCCGATGGCGACCGCGAGATGTCCCTCGTCGACGACGGTGTAGAGCGCGACGACGAACACCAGCATGATCGGGCCGGGCCGGTGCAGCAACGCCCCGTACGCGCCGATGGCAGCCAGCGCCACGACGCCCACCGGCACCGGGTGACGGCGGCGGACGTACAGCGCGCCGGTGGAGAGCAGCACCACCAGCAGGGCCGCCCACTCGGCGACGGTGGAGATGCCGCGCGACTGCACCACCAGGCCCACGACGGCGACCAGACCCACGGCGGGCACCAGGACCACGTCCGCCGTCCGGCCCCGCCACCCTGACATGGGCCGAAGCCTAGCCTCCCGCGAATGAGCGGGAGAAGGTCCGACTGGACGGTTCAGGTGTGCTGGTTACCCTCGGCCAGGTTCGCGTTGTGACGGTCAGCCCTTGCCCAGGGTGTCGAGCTGCGCTCGCAGCGCCGTGGCGATCTCGCCGGCCGCGACGATCTGCTCCGGCGTGAGGGCGTCGACGAAGAACTCCCGGATGGCGCGCAGGTGGGGAAAGGTGGCTCCCCTGAACGCCTCGCCGCCGGCCTTCGTGAGCAGCACTTCCGCCCCGCGGGGAACAGTGGCGCACTCCTGGCGGCGGATGAGGCCGCGCCGCTCCATCCGCCCGAGGTGGTGGGAGAGCCGGCTCCGCTCCCACCCGATGTGCGAGGCGAGTTCGGACGACCGCATCGTCTCGCCCTCAGCCTCACTGAGAGCGAGGAGCACTGCGTAGTCTCCGGTCGAGAGCGAGGAGTCGCCCTGTAGGCGGGACTCGAGCCGGGAGCCGAGCGCTGCCGTCGTCTCGATGAAGTCCCGCCAGATTCGTAGCTCGTCGGGGGTCGGAAGTTGGCGTCCGCCCCGCCCGCCGGGTGTGGCCTCCGTCATCTCACTCTCCCGGGAATTGACGTGTCAATCACCAAGTTAGCATCATTGACACGTCAACCGGTAGGACCGCTCCCGTGGGTCGCCGGCGGATTGCACCGAGGAGGAGACGATGGCAGCTGCAGACTTCGAGCTGGGGCTCAACTCGTTCGGGGAGGTGGCCACCGACGGCGACCGGGTCCTGAGCGACGCCGAGACCGTACGGCTACTCGTGGACGAGGCACGGCTCGCCGAGTCGGCCGGACTCGACGTGTTCAGCGTCGGTGAGCACTACCGCGAGGGCCACAACGACTCGGCAACACCGGTGCTGCTGGCCGCGGTCGCGACGGCGACCGAGCGAATTCGCCTCGGCACCTCGGTCACCGTGCTCAGCACCAACGACCCGGTACGGCTCTACCACGAGTTCTCCACGCTGGACGCCGTCTCCGACGGCCGCGCTCAGATCGTCCTTGGGCGGGCATCCGCAACCGAGTCGTTTCCGCTGTTCGGGTACGACCTGGCCGACTACGAGCGGTTGTTCGAGGAGAAGCTGGACCTCTTCCTGCGGCTTCAACAGGACGAACCGGTCACCTGGTCCGGCACGGTACGAAGCCCACTGGCCGCACAGCGGCTGCACCCACGGATGCAGCCGGGCGGCATCCCGACCTGGATCGGTGTCGGGGGAAGCCCGAACTCGGTGATCCGCGCCGCCCGGCACGGACTGCCGCTCATGCTCGCCATCATCGGCGGGCGGCCCCAGCGCTTCGCCGGTCACGTCGACCTCTACACCAGAGCGCTCGAACAATTCGGGCATACCCTGCAGCCAATCGGGCAGCACTCACTCGGCCTTGTCGCAGACACCGACGAGGAGGCGGTGGAGACGTGGTGGCGGTACTGGCAGCCGGTGGTGGCGGCCCTGGCTGCGGAACGCGGCTTCTACAAACCGGACCGCGCGCGCTACGAGGCGGAAATCGACCACGGGGCGCTCTTCGTCGGTTCGCCCGAGACGGTGGCGCAGAAGATCGCCACTGTCGCTCGCGACCTGCGACTGAGCCGCTTCGACCTGAAGTACGACATCATGCACCTGCCCCGCGAGGCACGGGCGCGCACCATCCAACTGCTGGGCAGTGAGGTCGCGCCGCGGGTCCGGGAGCTG
The DNA here is from genome assembly GCF_040649115.1 of Micromonospora sp. NPDC049049. Classification (NCBI taxonomy): domain Bacteria; kingdom Bacillati; phylum Actinomycetota; class Actinomycetes; order Micromonosporales; family Micromonosporaceae; genus Micromonospora; species Micromonospora sp. NPDC049049. Next base: position 14,283 of record NZ_JBEZEX010000054.1, read on the forward strand.
CTGGCTAAGGAGCCCAACCATGTCTGATCTGCTGTTCGGCCTGGACACGTTCGGCGACGTACCGGAGGACGACAACGGCAAACTCGTCTCCCACGCGGCGGCGATCCGGCAGGTCGTCGACGAGGCCGTGCTCGCCGACCAACTCGGGGTCGACGTCATCGCCCTGGGCGAGCACCACCGGCCCGAGTACTCGGTCTCCACACCGGAGACGGTGCTGGCCGGAATCGCCACCCGCACCTCGCGGATCCGGTTGGCCTCCGGCGTGACAGTGCTGAGTTCCGACGACCCGGTACGGGTGTTCCAGCGCTTCGCCACAGTGGACGCGCTGTCGAACGGCCGAGCCGAGGTCATCCTCGGTCGCGGCTCGTTCACCGAGTCGTTCCCGCTCTTCGGCTACGACCTCCGCGACTACGACACGCTGTTCGAGGAGAAGATCGAACTGTTCGTCAAGTTGCTCGACGAGAAGCCGGTCACCTGGAACGGCACCCTGCGTGCCCCGCTCGAGAACGCCGACGTGTTCCCGAAGACCGAGTCGGGTCACCTGGACACCTGGGTCGGTGTGGGTGGCTCGCCGCAGTCGGTCGTCCGCACCGCCCAGTACGGGCTGCCGCTCATGCTCGCCATCATCGGCGGCGCCCCCGAGCGCTTCGCGCCCTACATCGACCTGTACCGCCGGGCCGCCGATCAGCTCGGCACCACAGCGCACCCGGTCGGCATGCACTCGCCGGGCTTCATCGCCGACACCGACGAGCAGGCCAAGGAGATCTACTGGCCGCACTACCGGATCATGCGGGACCGGATCGGCAAACTGCGGGGCTGGCCCCCGATCCGCCGTCAGGAGTTCGACTCCGAAGTGGAGAACGGCTCCCTCTACATCGGCTCACCGGAGACGGTGGCCCGCCGGATGGCCCGTGCCATCCGCAGCCTCGGCGTCGGGCGGTTCGACCTCATCTACTCGGCCGGCGCGCAACCGATCAGCGCCCGGATGCGCGCGGTGGAACTCTACGGCTCGAAGGTGATCCCCATGGTCCGCGAACTGCTGGCCTGATCAGCACTTCCCAAGCGAGAGGACGACCATGTTCGACAACGACCGGAGCCGGCCCACGACCCTCGGCATTCTCGGGGCCGGCAAGGTGGGCACTGTGCTCGCCCGGCTCGCCGTCGCCGCCGGCTACCGGGTACGGGTGGCCGGCTCCGGCGACCCGGCGAAGATCGCCCTCACCGTCGAGGTCCTCGCCCCGGGCGCCGAGGCCACCACGGCGGTCGACGCGGCGGCCGCCGCCGACGTCGTCATCCTCGCCCTGCCCCTGGGCAAGTACCGCAGCGTCCCCGCCGAGGCGTTACGCGGCAAGCTCGTCGTCGATGCCATGAACTACTGGTGGGAGATCGACGGCATCCGCGATGACCTCACCAACCCGCGGACCTCGTCGAGCGAGACCGTCCAGACGTTCCTGTCCGGCTCGCGCGTCGTCAAGGCGTTCAACCACATGGGCTATCACGACCTGGAGGACGAGGCCCGGCCGGCGGGGGCGACCGGCCGCAAGGCCATCGCGATCGCCGGCGACGAGGACGCCGACCTCACCGAGGTCGCGGCCCTGGTGGACGCGCTCGGCTTCGACCCGGTCGTCGCCGGCCCTCTGGCCGAGGGGGTACGACTCGAACCGGGCAGCGAGCTGTTCGGCGCCAACGTGAGCGCCGACGAGGTACGCGCCATGCTCGACCGCTTCCCGGAGTCGGAGCGGGGACGGATCATCACCGCTGCCCGAGCCTCGACCTCACCCGAGGCCGCCTAGGTGCCGAAGGCCGCCCTGGGCTCCTGGTGGCGGCCCACGGCGTACTCCCTGTCGAAGTTGGCCGGGCCCAGCGCCTCGGTGGCGGCGGCGCGCATCCTGGCGAGGTCCGCGGCGTCGTCCGGGTCCGGCACCTGGCCGAGTGCCGCGAACGCGGCATCGGCGACACCGATCATCCTGGCCGCGCGGGAGTGGTCCCCCTCCGCGGTCGCGAGCGCGGCGCCCGCCACGCAGACGTACGGCACGAAGTCGGCCCAGCCGTTGTGGAACACCCGCTCGCGGTTCTCGGCGAACAGCGTCCGGGCCACGTCCAGGTTGCCCAACCCCAACTCGCAGAACGCGAGGTTGTGGAATTCGGAGTTGACAGTCCTGGCTTGGCCGAGCGCCTCGTTGAGCGCGATGCTCTCCCGGTACAAATTCCGAGCGCGGAGCAGGTCACCGGACATCCTCGCGACGCCGGCCAGCACGTGCCTCGGTCGTTCCTCCAGGGCACGGTCGCCGGAGCGCAGCGCCACCGCGAGGGCCTCCCGGGCCCGTGCCTCGCCACCGGGCAGGTCACCGCCGCGAATGGCGACCCGGGCGAGGCTGTACCGGGCCTCCACCTCGCCCGCCAGGTCGCCGGCCGCCTGGGCCCGCTCGATCTCGGCCTCGCTCATCCGCACCACGGCGTCGGTCTCGCCGCGCCGGAAGGCCGAGCGGACGTTCTCGCTGAAGCTCACAGGTCTTCCTCCTTCTGGCCGGTCGCGTCGGTCAGGCCGCCTGGAACACGGTCCAGGTCTCGACGAGCACGAAGCCCATCGCCTCGTAGAGCGGTCGACCCATCGGGCTGGCGTGCAGGTACGCGGCGTCCGCGCCGCCGGCGACGCCGTCGCGCAGCGCCGCCTCGGTGAGCGCCCGGCCCAGGCCGCGACCCCGGGCGGACGGTACGACGGCGATGTTGAACACCCCGATCACGCCGGATGTGCGCATGCCGAGCCCGGTGCCGACCGGGCTGCCAGACTCCTCGGCCAGATAGCCGGTGATGGCGTCGGTATCGAGGACCGCGCCGCCCATCAGCGGGCCGAAGAGGCCGTCGGGCGCCTCGAAGCTCCGGGTGAGGGCGTCGGTGTACCTGTCGCTCTCGGCGGCTCCGACCCGGCGGACCAGCGCCTGCTGGGTCGAGTCGGCCTGGAACACGATGTCGTCGGTGGCGCAGGCCATCAGGGGGAGGTCGCTGCGTCCGCGCAGCCCGTGCCGGGCCGCCAGTTCGGCGACCTCGTCGCTCGCCGCACCGCGAATGATGATCGACCAATGCGGTGTCTGCCGGCTGACCTCGGTCGCCAACTCGTCGATGGCCGCGAGATCCGGCTCGGTGGCCGTCTCGAGGACCCCGTTGAGCGTCGCAACGCTGGCGTGGGTGAGCCCCGCGCGAGCGGTGCCCCGCTCGGCGTACCAGCCCTTCGGCGTCACCTGGCAGAGGAGTTGGATCGCGTCGAAGTACGACGTCGCCATCTGGTCGGCGGTGGTGCTCATGTCTGGTTCCCCCCGGAACGCTCGCTCGCCCTCGCCCAGCAACCTAGCCACCGCTCGGGTCGGTGAGCACCTTCGAGAGGCCGAGGTCACCCCGCAGCGGCACCTCGCTGGCAGGCGCACGGTCGTCGAACGATCAGGAATCGAGAAGCTCGCGAGCGACACCCGGCCTAGCCTTTCCCCAGGCAGTCGGCAGCGCGCCGGGCCAGACGACGAGAGGAAGCCCGAGAATGTCCGCGAAGACCACCACGACCGGGTCCGACGGCTTCAGCGCCGAGGAGCGGGCCGCGATGAAGGAGCGCGCCGACGAGCTGCGCGCCGAGGGCAAGAAGGGTGCCAAGAAGGCGGACGGGCTGCAAGCGGTCCTCGACCGGATCGCGCAGATGGAGCCGGAGGACCGCGCGCTCGCCGAGCGGGTGCACGTGACGGTGACCGCCGCCGCCCCGGGGCTGACGCCGAAGACCTGGTACGGGATGCCCGCCTACGCGAACGAGGACGGCAAGATCGTCGTCTTCTTCCAGGACTCCGGCAAGTTCAACTACCGGTACTCGACAGTGGGCTTCCAGGACCCGGCCAACCTCGACGACGGGGATTTCTGGCCGGTGGCGTACGCGTTGCAGCAGTGGAGCCCGACTGTGGAGAAGAAGCTCACCGAGCTGGTACGGACAGCGGTCTCCTGACCGACGCCCGCCCCCTCGTCGGCTCGCTCACGGTGCGATGATCGAGGGCCGGAGTCGACGGAGACAGGTGGTGCGGACGATGCGGTGTGGGCCGGCGGCGGTACGACGAGTCCCCCGATGACCGGCCGGGCCGGCGAAGTTTTCGACACGGGTCGGACGGTGTCCGACATCGAGTCGCTGCTCGCCGCGGAGCTGCCCACGGGCGGCGTACCGGTCAGCGAGGGGGACCCGGTCACCGGTGAGTGGACCGGCACCCGGGGCGAGGGTTTTCGGATCGCCCCGCTCTGGGAGAGCGACGCCCTCACGGGTGTGTACGGCGCCGAATGGAACCAGGCAGAGGAGGCCGCCGAGGCGAACCTGGCCCTCGTCGTAGCGGAGTTGACCCGGAGGTGGGGCGCGCACCGCACTGTCTCCATGCGGGTGCCACTGTTTCGGGATCAGGCCGGTGAACCCATGCCGACGCTGTTCCAGTCGCTCTGTGACCTGGACTGCTACGGCGACCTGACCGTGTGGGGGCCGACGGTGACCGAGGGGCGGTGGGTCGCGGTCTCGGTCAACCAGTGTGACGGCGACGCTCCCATGATCATGACAGCTGTCGTCAGTCAACTACCGATCATCGAACTGTCGGACTGACCTGCCCGGTGACCCACGGCCCGGATGCGGGGCTGTCATCGACATTGCACTTGGCTCCTATGGTTCGGGCATGTCGATCACAGACCAGGCGCTGGCCATCGGGGCGGCCGAAGCTGGAGCCGCAGTTGTGGGCTCCCGGTACGGCTCAACACTGACGCGTGTCATGAAGACCGCCGGCGACTTCGCCACCGCCGCCGACGTCGAGGCCGAGCACGCCATCATCGACGTCCTTCGCGCGGCACGGCCGGACGACGCCGTGGTGGCCGAGGAGAGCGGGCGCACGGGTGCCGGCGACAACGGGCGCACCTGGCTGGTCGACCCGCTGTGCGGGACGTTGAACTTCGCCGCGCGGACCATGCTGGCCTCGGTCAACGTCGCCCTGCGGGTCGGGCCGGACGTCACAGTGGCGGCGTCGGTGGACCCGTTCGCCGATGAGGTGTTCTGGACCGACGGCACCGCCGCCTACGTCCGGGGGGTTGCGGGGACGGACGAGCGACTCGTCCCGTCGGCCGAGTCGACGCTTGTCGACCTGAACCTCGACCCGCCCTTTCCCAGTCGGGACGTCTTCCTGGCCGCCCGCCTGCTCGCCGACGAGGGCTTCGTCGAACAGTTCCGGCCCCGGGTGGTCTCCACCAGCCTGGCCGTGGCCTGGGTCGCCGCCGGCCGCCGCGCCGCCTATGTGACCGACCGCCACGACCTGCGCAACAGCGTCCACTTCGCGGCCGGAATCGCGCTCTGCGAGGCGGCTGGCTGCGTGGTCACCGGGCTCGACGGCCAGCCCCTGCACACCGGTGGGGACGGTCTCGTGGTGGCCGCTGACGAGCGGACGCACGCCGCCCTGCTGACGCTCATCCGGAAACAGGGCCCGCCATCGACCCGGTCTTGACATGAAGTGCGGTTGAGGTTCTAGCGTCCCTAGATGATCACGTCCGGGCCGCCGCGCCCTGACGTACGTCGGCCGAACGCCACCGTCGAAGGGATTCCGATGTTCCTGTCCCGCCTTCTCCGCCCACGCACCGTCGCGAGCGCGCACTGCGACCTCCCCTGCGGCGTCTACGACCCGGCGCAGGCCCGCATTGAGGCCGAGTCCATCAAGGCGATCTCCGAGAAGTACCAGGCCAGCGACGACCCGGAGTTTCGCACCCGCGCGCTGCTCATCAAGGAGCAGCGCGCCGAACTGGTGAAGCACCACCTCTGGGTGTTGTGGACCGACTACTTCAAGCAGCCGCACTTCGAGAGGTACCCCCACCTGCACGGTCTCTTCAACGAGGCGACGAAGCTGGCAGGTGCCGGCGGCGCGAAGGGCGCCGCGGACCCGGCGGTCGCCGAGCAGCTCCTCGGCAAGATCGAGGAGATCTCGAAGATCTTCTGGGAGACCAAGCAGAGCTGATCAGCCGGCACCGGGTGGCACCGGCCACCCGGTGCGGCGTACCGCGTTCGGGAGGAACCGCATGACGTCGCGCACCGACCTCGTCGAAGATCTGATGAGCCGTTTCCCACACGTGCCGCGGGAGGCGGTCCTCAAGGAGGACCTGCTGCGGGGCGGGCTCGCCTTCGACGACGCGGCACTGACCGACAACGAGCACGGCGACGTGAAGCCGAAGTCGTACTTCATCTTCTCCTTCGATCACCGGACGCTGCCCGAGTTGGGGACGGCTGCGCTGCGCCGGCCACCGGAGGAGATCGTGCTCACCGGGGGTCCGTACGAGCTGCGTCGTACCGTCGTCTCGGTCCGCACCAACCCCAGCTCGCCGTACCGCGTCGGCACCGACAGCGACGGTCGACTGCGCCTGTTCCTGGACGGACGGCCGATCGCCGATGTCGGGCTGCCCCCCATGCCGGCGTACTACCGTCACACGCTCGCCAACGGCAAGTCGGTGATGGAGGTCGCCCCGACGATCCAGTGGGGCTATCTCATCTACCTGACCGCGTTCCGGGTCTGCCAGTACTTCGGCGCCAAGGAGGAGTGCCAGTACTGCGACATCAACCACAACTGGCGGCAGCACAAGCAGGCCGGCCGGCCCTACACCGGGGTCAAGCCCGTCGACGAGGTCCTCGAGGCCCTGGAGATCATCAACCGACACGACGTCGATCGCGCGTCGCAGGCGTACACGTTGACCGGTGGCAGCATCACCTCGCAGGTCAACGGGCTGGCCGAGGCCGACTTCTACGGCCAGTACGCGCAGGCGATCGAGGATCGGTTTCCGGGACGGTGGATCGGCAAGGTGGTGGCCCAGGCGCTCCCCCGAGCCGATGTGCAGCGGTTCCACGACTACGGGATCCGCATCTACCACCCCAACTACGAGGTGTGGGACAAGCGGCTGTTCGAGTTGTACTGCCCGGGCAAGGAGCGCTACGTCGGTCGGGAGGAGTGGCACCGGCGCATCCTCGACTCGGCCGAGGTGTTCGGCCCGCGCAACGTGATCCCGAACTTCGTGGCGGGCGTCGAGATGGCCGCCCCGCACGGCTTCACCAGCGTCGACGAGGCGATCGCCTCCACCACCGAGGGGCTCGACTACTTCATGTCCCGGGGGATCACGCCCCGCTTCACCACCTGGTGCCCGGAGCCCACCACACCGCTGGGCCGGACGAACCCGCAGGGCGCGCCGCTCGAATACCACGTCCGCCTGCTGGAGGCCTACCGGGCGACGATGGACGCGCACGGCCTGTCCAGTCCGCCCGGGTACGGCCCGGCCGGGCCCGGGCGAGCGGTCTTCTCGGTCAGCTCCTTCATGGACACTCTGCCGTCCACGGATTCGTGACGGCGCGCTCGGCCGCCTCGCCCACGTCGATCCGCCGAGGAGCGGTATACCTCAGAGGCAGATTCACACCCCTGAGGTATACCGCTCCGAACCGCATCCGCCCCCGACGAGGGTGACCGACGGCGACCGTCCTGATGAAACAGGTTCTAGCTGGCGTACGTCTCGAACTCACCGACCCGTGGCGTACCGCCGGAACTGTTGATCTTGAAGTTGACCTTGCTCATCGCGGTGGCCGGGAAGGTGATCGAACCCGCCCCACTGCCGGAGGCCAGGACGGCTCCGCTGTCGTTGTTGATCAGCTGCCAGGACCCGATGGATCCCTGGGTGCCGGACGGCTCGCGGATCACCACCCGGGACACCTGGGTCGCGGAGCCCCACTTGATCGAGATCGTGCCGGTCGAGCCGGCCGGCGACCACCAGGTGCTCAGGTTGCCGTCACGCACATTGCCGTAGCTGGTTCCGCTGGCCTTGCTGGAGCCGTCGGCGCCGGCACCCAGGCTGAGGTTGGTCCCGCCGGTGGGCGGTGGCGTGGTGGGTGGGGGCGTCGTGGGTGGGGGCGTCGTGGGTGGGGGCGTCGTGGGCGGTGGCGTGGTCGGCGGCGGGGTGGTCGGCGGCGGGGTCTGCGGCGTGCAACTGCCGTCGGACACCTTCAGGCCCGTGTTGGCGCCGACCGTCTGACGAACGACGTCCGGCACACAGCTCGCCCCGTCGAGACGGTACGAATACGGGATGCTGACAGTGGTGTTGGAGGTCGGGTTCGGTCCGGCGGGGTAGTTCTCGCTGCCTGCGCTGGACCAGGTCACGTTGTCGAAGACGTTGCCGGCGACCTGCCAGTAGCCGCGCTCGTTGGTGTAGAAGGTGCCCAGGACGTCCTTGGAGTCGCGGAAGTAGTTGTTCTCCACCTTGGCCCTGGCCCCCGCCCGGGAGTTGATCCCCGACTCGTGCAGGCTCACGTAGTGGTTGTTGTAGATGTGGGCGACCCCGCCACGCAGCAGCGGCGTGCGGGAGTCGATGTTCTCGTAGAGGTTGTGGTGGTACGTGATGAAGCCGTTCGAGAGGTCGCTCTCGCTGGACCCGACGAGGCCACCCCGACCGGAGTTGCGCAGGACGCTGTACGACAGCGTCACGTACTGGGTGTTGTCCTTCATGTCGAAGAGGCCGTCGTACCCCTCGGACTCCCCGCCCGAGGCCTCCAGGGTGACGTGATCGACCCAGACGTTGCGGACCGTGCTCTCCATGCCGATGGCGTCCCCACCGTTGGAGGTGGGCGAGCCCGACTTCTTGACGTTCCGCACCGTCACGTTCTGGATGACGATGTTGCTGGAGTCGCGGATGTGGATGCCGAGCTGGTCGAAGACGGCGCTGCCGACCCCGATGATGGTGACGTTGCTGATCTGCTTGAGCTCGATCACTCCCGCTGCGGTGTTGCAGCTCGACCCCGACACCTTGCTGGTGTTGCCGTGATTGATGGTCCCGCTCACCTCGATGGTGATCGGGGTGCTGCTGCTGGGCCGACCGCACAGAGCCGCGTGGATCGCCGTGCCCGTGGTGGCCCGCACCGTCTGCCCGCCCGCGCCGCCGGTGGTCCCGCCGTTCTGGGTGGCGTAGCCGGTGGCGCTGCCGACCGCCGCCGAAGCCTGCGGGGTCGGTAGGGCCACCCCGACCCCGATCACCACGGCTACCGCGGCCAGCGCCGCCTGACGTCGCAACACGACTGGTCGTCTCATGTCGCCTCACCTTCGCATTCGTCTCGTTCCAGGTTTCGACTCGACGGACATCGCGATCACACCTGCCGACGGCAACATTCAAGAATTGGCGACGGTCAATCGCACAGATTTCATCGAGATCGCACATGCCCTGGTAGAAGCAGGGTTGTTTCGTGCGAGCGGAGTGCGCCCGGTGTCATCGCTCACACGACCGTCAAATGGAACATCGATGTAACGCAATCGTAGGAAAGCGGTTTCCGGAAAGGCAATAGCTGACGCTTGCAGGTTTGTTGCAGTGCTCGCGGGAGGGGTCGACCGCGCGGCCAGAGCGGTCTGGGCCGTCGGCGCGGGCGCGGGTTCCGGGCTCGTTGCGCGCTCGGTATTGACACCGCCGGGCCCGCAATCGATGCTCTGCTAAATCAGTTTAGCGACCGGCTCGCTCCGACCCGTCCCACTCCCGGTCCCCCGGCGGGATCGCTGACTGAGCGCACCACCCCCGAGAAAGGACCCCCATGAGACTGCGAAAAGGACTGATCCCGCTCGCCGCCACCCTCGTCCTGGCTGGCGCCTCCGGCACGGCGTACGGCAGCGCGGGCAGCGGCCCGGGCAGCACTGACGCAATCCGCAGCATCACCCCGATCACCACCGTCTACACCTACGGCCAAAAGGTCTCGGCGGTGGCGATCGAGTACGCGGCCACTGTCAACCCGCGCACCCTCGACACCGGCACGTTCTCGGTCACCGACACCATCTACAACTTCCGCTTCAACCCGATCGAGGACCTGCCGAAGCTCGCCGACCGGACCGTCACCCACACCTACACCAACGGAACACCCGGCACCCGCGCCGACCACCGATCGGCGCCGGGCCGGTACGTCATCGTCGAACTGAACCCCGTCGACACCGGCGGCTCGACGGTCATCGTCTCCAAGTGCCCGACCTTCCTCTGCACAGTGAAGGTCAATCCCGAGCTGCCGACCCGGGTCGTGCAACGCAAGGACGTGCACGGCCAGCCCGGCCGTGGGGCCGGCAAGGGGCCGGTGCTCGCCCGGGCCACCCCGCGCGAATCCCGTCCCGTCACCGAGAAGCCGGTCAACCAACTGGTCGACGAGTTCACCTACGGCTCGTTCCTGAGTGGCGGAATGGTTCTGCCGTACCACTACCACCTGCCGAAGAACTACCAGCCGGGCCGCAGATACCCACTGATGGTCGTCCTGCCCGGGCACGGCATGGGCTGGGACGGCGACAACCTCGGCGTCCAACTCGCCGCCGACATCCCGGCGACCGCGTGGCTCCAACCGCAGTGGACCGGTACGGCCGAGGACGTCATCGTCCTGGCGCCCCAGCACCAGCGGGTCGGTGGCGTCGCCGAGGCGGACCTGCTGGTCAAGCTGCTCGACCAGTTCGTTGGGCAGTTCGCGGTGGACACCCGTCGGGTGTACGCGACCACTGTGTCGTACGGCTCGCAGTTGCTCTGGGAGGCGTTCGCCAAGCGTCCCGACCTGTTCGCCGGCGGGTTGGTGACCGGTGGTTTCCCGGTCAACGCCACCCAGGCGACCGCCATCGCGGCGGCCGAGGTGCCGGTGTGGGTCACGCACGGCGAGCACGACCACCTGCTCAACGTCTCGGGCGCACGCAACTCCACGACGCTGCTGCGGCAGGCGTACGCCGCCCGGGGCAAGACGCCCGAGCAGACCGCCGATCTGGTGCGCTACACCGAGTACGCCGACGCCGCGTTCTCGGTGCCGGACTACCACGCGGCGTTCGGGCCGACCTATGAGGACGCCAGCATCCTGCGCTGGCTGCTGGGCCAGTCCAAGTCCTGAGGCTGGGGCCGGGCGACGCCCTCGCCGCGATCCGACGGCCCCACCCCGGTGATCATGAAGTTGTTGCCACCGTCCACGGCATGGACGTCTCTCGCCGGGCCTCG
>NZ_JBEZEX010000055.1:0-6752 GCF_040649115.1 Micromonospora sp. NPDC049049
GTTACGGCGACTACGGCTACGACCCGACCGCTGTCGACAGCCAGTACGACCGGGTCCGGGACGTCTTCGTCTACGACAGCGAGGGCCGACTGGTGGAGAACGCCCGGCTCTTCGACCAGAACGGCAATCCGATCCGGCTCGGCTACCCGGACTGCCTGGGAGGCGCCTACGTGAACCAGGCGCTGCGGGCGTACCCGTACTGTCCGGAGCAGGCGCCCTTCGTGCCACGTGCGCCGGGCGCGCCTCTCCCGGCCGTGTCACCGGCAACCACGCCGGACCCGAGCGGCACGGTGGACCCGACCAGCCCACCGGAGCCGGGCGACACGGCCGGGCAGACCGGGCCACCGCTGGGGACCGGTACGGCCACCGGCGTGCCGTCGAGCGAAACGCCAACCCCCACCCCGACGAGCTGAACCACGGTGTGAACTGGATCATGCGGGTGATGCTGGGAAATGGCTGAACGGACGAGGCGAGCGGGACGGCACCGGAAATCAATGATCGTTACGGTGTCGTCTGCTCATCAACCCCTCGGAAGGAACCCCCGTGCCAGAGCAGGTCGCACCGCCCCCCGCGCCCGACGCCGCAAACCCTGAGTCGGTCGTCGAGACGCCGCAAGCGGCCGCGCCGCAGCCTGCCGTGCCCCAGCAGCGGTCGGTCGAGCCGGAGCCGGCCGCCGCGACGCCTGTCGCCGCCGAGGCGCCGCAAGCCGCCGAGACGCCCCAGCCGGCCGGGACGCCCCAGACCCCCGGGACGGCCCAGACCCCCGAGACGCCCCAGACCCCCGAGACGCCGCAAGAGGCCGGCACGCCGGGGACCGGGACGCCGCAAGCCGCCGAGACTCAGGCGGCCGAGACGTCGCAGGCGACCGAGCCGAAGGCGGAGAAGTCCGGTGCGAAGAAGGTCCTCGGCATCGTCGGCGCGATCCTCGTCGTCGTCGTCATCGCCGGCCTGAAGTTCGGTGTCGCCTCGGCGATCGGCAACTTCTTCAACAAGGACGCGACGGCGGACGCCAAGACCGGCGACTGCATCGCCGAGCTGCCCGAGGTCACCGGCACCGAGCAGGAGGAGGTCGACGGCGCCAAGGTCGTGGCGTGCACCTCCACCGACGCGGCGTACAACGTGGTCGGTCGGGTGGACGGCCAGAGCGAGGCGCAGGCGAAGGCCGACACCACCTGCACCCAGTTCTTCAAGGAGGGCCAGGAGGGGTACATCTTCTCCAGCATCGAGCCGGGCAAGACGGGCTACGTGCTCTGCCTGACCAAGAAGGTCTGACCACAGCGGTAGCTGGACATCGACGGCGGCGGGGGCAGACCCCGCCGCCGTCGGCGTACCCCGAGCCACCGGGGGGCGAACAGGAGGTGAATGCCACTGTTCCGGCGTCTTCCCGAGGGCCGCGTGGCGTGGCAGGCTACCGGCACGTAGGACCACTGGGCGACCAGCCAACGATGACTGACCGCTAGGAGGACGGCCCATGGGCGAAATGGTGAGCTACCGCAGCAACGGGGGCGCGAGCGAGGGGTATCTCGCGATACCCGCCAGCGGCACGGCCAGCCCCGCCGTCATCGTCATTCAGGAATGGTGGGGTCTGGTCCCGCACATCCGGTCGGTGGCGGACCGGTTCGCCGAGGCCGGTTTCGTCGCCCTCGCCCCGGACTTCTACCACGGTGAGACGACCAGCGAGCCGGACGAGGCGCAGCGGCTCCTGCTGGCGATGCGGATGGACGAGGCGGCGAAGGACATCGCCGGAGCGGCCGACTATCTGGCCGGGCGGCCCGAGGTCACCGGTAAGGTCGGTGCCGTGGGCTTCTGCGCTGGTGGCAGCCTGGCCCTCTGGTCGGCGACCATCTCCGAGCGGATCGTCGCGACCGCCGGTTTCTATCCCGTGCTGCCGTGGGAGTCGATGCGTCCCGACTGGGCCGACTACGCCGGCAAGGCGGCTGTCATTCACTGCTCCGAAGAAGACGGCACCTCGGCCGCCGAGGGCGTGCAGACCGCCCGGCGGGCCATCGAGGAGGCCGGCGGCGACTGCCACCTCTACGACTACCCGGGCACCTCGCACGCCTTCTTCAACGACGACCGGCCGGAGGCGTTCGACCAGCGCGCCGCTGCCAGCGCCTGGGCCCGCACCCTGGAACTCTTCCGGGCCAAGCTTGGCTGAGACGCGTACCCCCGCACAGGTGGTCGCCCGCGCAGCGCGGGCGACCGACCTGGCTGACCTCGACGCGGCGGTGAGCGACTGCTTCGCCTGCCCGCGGCTGGTGCAGTGGCGGGAGGAGGTCGCCCGCACCCGCCGGGCCGCCTTCCGCGACCAGGAGTACTGGGGTCGACCGGTGCCAGGCTTCGGCACCGGTGACGCCCGGATCGCCATCCTCGGGTTGGCGCCCGCCGCGCACGGTGGCAACCGCACCGGCCGGATCTTCACCGGTGACCGCTCGGGTGACGTGCTGTTCGCCGCGCTGCACCGGGCCGGGCTGGCCAACCAGCCGACCAGCGTCGCCGCCGACGACGGGCTCACGGTGCGCGACCTGCGGATCTTCTCGGCCGTCCGGTGTGCGCCTCCGGACAACAAGCCGACCCCACTGGAACGGGACACCTGCGCACCCTGGCTGCACCGCGAGGTCACGATGATCCGGCCAACGCTGCGGGTCGTGGTCGCGCTGGGCGCGTTCGCCTGGGCCGCGTGGTGGCCGGTGCTCCGTGCGGTGTACGGGCAGCGCCCGCCCAGCCCGCGACCGGCGTTCGGTCATGGGGCACACTGGTCCGGCACGAACGCCCCGGACTTGCTCGGCTGCTACCACGTCAGTCAGCAGAACACCTTCACCGGGCGGTTGACACCAGAGATGTTGGACGATGTCTTCGGCCAGGCCAAACAGCTGGCCGGAGTGGACTGAGGCGACGCGTGGGGTGGTGGCGATGACAGACGGAACACGCCCGCCCACACCGGTACCGTCCGCCGAGCCGGGTGTGCTGCGGCCGGTGCTCGGCCTACTGCGCCGGTGGTGGCCGGTCGGCGCGGTCGCGGCCCTGCTCGCCGGTGCCGCGCTGGCGTCCGCCCACTCGTCGATCGGGGCCAGTCGCATCCCGCCGGCCGCGGACAACGTGCCGTGGGTTCCCGAGTACCCGACCGTCGAGCCGTCGCCGTCCATTCCGATCGAGCCCCGCGACGCCGGCGAGGCCACCCAGGCGCACATCCCGCAGTGGGTCGGCACCGTGGCTGTGGTCCTGCTCGGTCTGGCCATCCTCGCCGCGCTCGGCTACCTCAGCTGGGTCCTGATCCGGGGAGCGCTGCGCCGCACCACCCGGGCACTACCCGCGCAGCGGGCCCGCCGTACCGCCGAGGGCACCGCCCGCGAGGTGGTCGCCGCCCTCGACGCCGGCCTGGTGGAGCTCGACGACCGGGACACCGACCCCCGGGTGGCGGTGATCGCCTGCTGGGTGCGCCTGGAGGAGACCGCCGCTGCGGCCGGTGTGCCGAGGCTCGCGGGGGACACCCCCACCGACCTGGTCAGCCGACTGTTGCAGGGTGACCCGTCGGCGGGCGTGCCGGCCATCGCCAGCACCGATGTGCTGGCCGAGTTCGCGCACGTCTACCGGGAGGCCCGCTACGCCACCCACCCGGTCGGCGAACGCACCCGGGACCAGGCCCGCGCCGCGCTCGGTCGGCTGCGCGGAGAGCTCACCGCGGCGGTGACCTCATGAGCAGCACCAGCATCGACGATCTGCTCGCGTTCGAGGAGGAGGCCGCGCCGGCGGGTCCGCAGGCGCGCCCGTCCCGTTGGCGTCCGGTGCTGCGCTCGCTGGCGTGGGCCGCCGCGTTGGTCGCGGTCCTGCTGGTCGGCTTCCGCGCGGTGGGCCTCCAGGTCTCGCTTCCCGTACTGATCGCCGGGGTGCTCGCCGTGCTGGCGGTCCGCCGGGTCACCGCCCTGCTCGCGCCGCCACCTCCGCCGCCGCCGGCTCGCCGGGCCGGCGCGGGCGAGGAGGACGGCAGCTACAACTGGGACGCCCGGGACGCGCTGCGTGGCGCCATCAACCAGTGGGAACGGCCCCTGGACTGGTCCTCGAACCGAACCGAACGTTTCACCGAGGTGGTCCTGCCCCGGATCGGTGAACTGGCCGACGAGCGGATGCGGCTGAAACACGGCGTCACCCGTGAGTCGGATCCCGCCCGCGCCCGCGTCCTGCTGGGTGACCGCCTGTGGACGTTCCTGGAGACCCCGCCTCGCCGCACCCCGTCGCCGCGCGATCTCGCGGTGATCGTCGCCGAACTGGAGAGCATCTGATGAACGACGTGGACCGGAGCATTGCCCCCGCCGAGGTCGGGCACCTGGCTCGGGCGGTCCTGGACGCGGTCGGCACCGTGGTGGTCGGCAAGCGGGACGCGTTGGAGTTGGTCCTCGCCGGCATCCTCGCGGGCGGGCACGTGCTCCTGGAGGACCTGCCAGGGCTCGGTAAGACACTCACCGCCCGTTCGTTCGCCCAGGCCCTCGGGTTGGATTTCCGTCGGTTGCAGTTCACTCCCGACCTGCTCCCCGCCGACGTCACCGGCTCCTTCCTGTACGACCAGCGCAACGGTGACTTCACCTTCCGGGCCGGCCCGGTCTTCACCAACCTGCTCCTCGCTGACGAGATCAACCGGACGCCGCCGAAGACGCAGTCCGCGCTGCTGGAGGCGATGCAGGAGAAGCAGGTGTCGGTCGAGGGTGTGACCTACAAGCTCGACGAGCCGTTCCACGTGCTGGCCACCGCCAACCCCATCGAGTACGAGGGCACCTACCCGCTGCCGGAGGCGCAGCTGGACCGGTTCCTGCTGCGGGTCTCGTTCGGTTACCCGCAGCACGAAGAGGAGTGGGAGGTGCTGCGCCGTCGGATGAGCCGTCGCCGGGAGGAGGCGGACATCAAGGCGGTGGTCGACGCGGCGACGCTGCGGGCCATGCAGGCCGCACTGGAGGACGTGGTCGTGGAGGACTCCATCGGCCGCTACATCGTGTCGCTCACCGCTGCCACCCGGGAGCACCCGTCGGTGCTGGTCGGCGCCTCCCCTCGCGGTTCGCTGGCGCTGCTGCTGCTGGCCCGGGTCCGCGCGGTGTTCGGCGGACGGGACTACGTGGTGCCGGAGGACGTCAAGTCGGTGGCGGCCCCCGCCCTGGCCCACCGGATCACCCTGCGTCCGGAGATGTGGTTGCGCCGGGTCGACCCGGCGTTCGTGGTGGGCGAGGTGCTGGAGGCGACTCCCGCCCCGGCCAGCGGCGCGCTGCCCAGCTACGCCGCCGGCGGGCCCCGGCACTGATGACCGGACCGACAGTGCCGACGGCCACCGAGGCGGAACCGGCTGCCGGCTGGGCGCCCACCCCGGCGCTCGGCCGCGCGGTGCTGCTCGCCGGCCTGCTGCTGGTGGCCGGGGTGCTGCTGGGCCGGGTGGACCTCATCGTGCTCGCCGCCCCGTTCGCGTTGGGCACCGCGTACGCGCTGCGCCGACGACCCACTGCGCTGCCACAGGTGTGGATCACCCAGGGTGACGGCGGGCCGCTGGTCGAGGGCGGTGACGTGGCTGCGGCGGTGAGCGTCGGCAACCCGGACACTGTCGACTACGACCTGGTGGTGACGCGTACCCGCGTGTCGCAGTGGCTGCGGATCGACCGGGCCGGCTTCGCCCGCGACGAGGCCGCCGACGACGGGGAGCCGAGCGCCATCCCGGGAACCGGTGCGACGGTGCCAGGCGACGGCAGGCGCCGATCCGTCGCGGACCGACCGTTCGTGACGTCGGTGCCGAGTGGCGCGGCGGTGGATCTGGAGCTGGCCGGCAAGGCCCTGCGCTGGGGCCGGCACCCGGTCGGCCCCGCCGGTGCGCGGGTCGCCACGGCCGGGGGTCTGCTGGTCTCCCGCGCGGTGATCACCGAGCCGGTACGGGTGCGGGTGTACCCCCGTACCGAGCCGTTCGAGGCGGTCGAGGCGATGCCCCGCGCCGCCGGCCTGGTCGGGGCGCACCACTCGCGCCGACCTGGAGAGGGCGGCGAACTAGCCGGCGTACGCGTCTTCGCTCCCGGTGACCGGCTGCGCCGGGTCGACTGGCGGGTCTCGTTGCGGGCCCGGCAGCTGCACGTGGCCGCCACTCTCTCCGACCGGGACGCGGAGGTGGTGGTGCTGCTCGACGTGCTCGCCGAGGCGGGCCGCTCCGGTGGGGCTGACGGTGCCGCCTCGGTGTTGGACACCACAGTCCGGGCCACCGCCGCGATCGCCGAGCACTACCTGCACCGTGGTGACCGGGTCTCGCTGCTGGAGTACGGGCCGGCCGCCCGCCGGCTCCGGCCGGCCGCCGGGCGGCGGCAGTACCTGACCGTCCTGGAGTGGTTGCTCGACGTCCGGGTTCACGCATCCGCACACGAACCGTACGACCAGGTCTTCGGCCCACAGTTGCTCTCGTCGGACGCGTTGGTGGTGGTGCTCACCCCGCTGCTTGACGAACGGTCGGCGCAGATGCTCGCCCGGTTGGCCCGCGGTGGGCGGTTCGTGGTGGCGGTCGACACCTTGCCGACCGACCTGGCGTCGCCGAAGGACCGGGGTTGGGCCGAGGTGGCGTACCGGCTGTGGCGCCTGGACCGGGAGACCATGATCGGGCAGCTCCGGGAGCATGGCGTACCGGTGGTGCGCTGGGCCGGTGCCGGCAGCCTGGACCAGGTGTTGCGGGACGTGGCCCGGTTGGCGACGGCCCCAAGGGTGGGTGGCCGGTGAGCGCGAGGAGTGAGCTCGCGAGC
>NZ_JBEZEX010000055.1:6849-19545 GCF_040649115.1 Micromonospora sp. NPDC049049
AGCCCCGCAGTCGCGAACGGAAGGCGGGTGCGGTGAGCGCGAGGAGTGAGCTTGCGAGCCCCGCAGTCGCGAACGGAAGGCGGGTGCGGTGAGCGCGAGGAGTGAGCTTGCGAGCCCCGCAGTCGCGAACGGAAGGCGGGTGCGGTGAGCGCTCTGGTGGAGCGGGTTCGGGCGGCGCAGTACGCCGTCGCTCGCGTCAGCGTGGCCCCGCTGCTGGTCCGGGTGGGGATCTTCGTCATCGTGTTTGCCGGGTTCGCTCTGGCGTTCCCCGCGGAGGTGCTTTCCGGCCGGTCGATCTTCTTCCTGGCGGTGGCCGCCCTGTTGCCCGCGTTCGGGCCGCGCAAGGTCTGGACGACCTTCACGGCGTTGGTCACGGTGGGCGGTTGGTTGCTCGCCACCGATGGGTACGGCCGTCCGGTCGCCCTCTGGCGGCTGCTCGCCGTCGCGGCCCTGCTCTACCTGGGTCACACCCTCTGCGCGCTGGCCGCGTTGCTGCCCTATGACGCGATGGTGGACCCCGAATTGATCACCCGGTGGTTGGTGCGGTCGTCGGCCGTGCTGTTGGGTTCCGCAGTGCTCGGAGTGCTGTTGTTGCAGGCGACGGGTACGGGCGGGGGTGCCGGACACCAGTGGGTGACAGTGCTGGGGCTGCTGATGGCGGTGGGGACGGCAGTGTTGCTGGGCTGGCTCCTGCGACGTCGGTGACCACTGCGTTCCGAGGGTTACGCAGGTCACATGGGTTGTGCTCCGTCACAGATGGGGGCCGCGAGCGGGATTACCTGAGCCGGCCGGGGAAAGATAGACAACGTGAATCCGAAGCGGATCCTTGTGGTTGGTGCAGGGCACGTCGGTCTGTACGCGGCGCTGCGCCTGTCGAAGAAGCTCAGCTCCCGTGAGGCTGAGGTCATGGTGGTTGACCCCCAACCCCACATGACCTATCAGCCGTTCCTGCCGGAGGCGGCGGCGGGCAACATCTCCCCGCGGCACTCCGTGGTGCCGCTGCGACGGGAGTTGCGCCGGTGCAAGATGGTGGCCGGCACGGTCACGCGGATCGAGCACGACCGCAAGGTGGCCACCGTCCAGCCGATCAGCGGCCCGGCCCGGGAGATCACCTACGACCACGTGATCGTGGCCCCGGGTTCGGTCTCCCGCACCCTGCCGATCCCCGGTCTGCACGAACAGGGCATCGGGTTCAAGACCATCGGCGAGGCGATCTACCTGCGCAACCACGTGCTGGATCGGCTCGACGTGGCGGCCGCCACGCCGGATCCGGACGTCCGCCGTTCGGCGCTGACCTTCACCTTCGTCGGCGGTGGGTACGCCGGCATCGAGGCGCTCGCCGAGATGGAGGACATGGCTCGCGACGCCCTGCGGTACTACCCGGAGCTCAAGCAGGACGAGGTCCGCTGGGTCCTGGTCGAGGCCACCCAGCGGGTGCTGCCCGAGGTCGACCGGGACATGGGTGCGTACACCGTGCAGCAGTTGATGAAGCGCAACATGGACATCCGGCTGGACACCCGCCTGGAGTCCTGCGTCGACGGGGTGGTGAAGCTCTCCGACGGTGACAGCTTCCGCTCCGACACGATCGTCTGGACCGCCGGTGTGAAGCCGTCGCCGATGCTGGACTCGACCGACTTCCCGCGCGACGACCGTCGACGGATCACCTGCCTGCCCACGCTCCAGGTGGTCGACGGTGACCGGGTGCTCGAGGGCGCCTGGAGCGCCGGGGACTGTGCCGCCGTGCCGGACCTGACCAAGGAGCCGGGCAACTTCTGCTCGCCGAGCGCTCAGCACGCTGTGCGCCAGGCCGCCCGGATGGCCGACAACATCGCGGCTGTGATCCGGGGTCGCGAGCCGGTGAACTACAAGCACAAGCACGTCGGCAGTGTGGCGAGCCTCGGCCTGCACAAGGGCGTGGCCCAGGTGTACGGGATCAAGATGACCGGTTGGCCGGCCTGGGTGATGCACCGGACGTACCACATGAGCCGGATCCCGTCGTTCAACCGGAAGGTCCGCGTGGTGGTGGACTGGTCGTTGGCGTTCTTCCTCAAGCGCGAGGTGGTCGCCCTGGGCCAGCTGCACGACCCGCGCGAGGAGTTCGTCGAGGCCTCCCAGCCTGTCGGCGCGCCCCGCGTCTGACCAGAGACAGACGCCAACCCCGTCGATCTTGCACTTCCGGATGCCGTGATGCGCCTTCTGGTGCGTCTTGTCCGGACAGGAAGTGCAAGATCGGCGGGGTTTTGGCTGGTCTAGACCCGCCACGTCCAGGCGTCGGCGATGCGGGTGGGCGGGCCGTAGAGCTGCTCCAGGGTTGCTCGCAGAGCGTCCGCGTGGGGGGTTTCGTCGGTGAGCGCCACACAGGAGGCGCCCCAGAAGTCCGCGTCGCGCACGGCCTGGCGGCGCTGCTCGTCGCCGATGGCCGGTTGGTCACCGCGGCGGGCGACATCCGCCAGTAGTGCGGAGGTGGGCTGCTTGAAGGTGCCCATCGCCGCGCTGCCGCCCCTCCCGTACGGGCCGATGAAGAAGCCTTCCGGCAGCCCGAAACCCGCGTCGGCGGCGGTCGCCCAGCGCATCGGCCAGGGCTCCTTCGGGGTGGGCAGTGGCACCGGGACCAGCACCCCGCCCGGCGGTACGCACTGCCGCCAGTGGCCGCCGGTGATGAATTCCGGCACTGCGGGTCGTCCGGCGGTCGGCAGGGGGGTCGGGAAGATCGGTAGCAGCGCCGCGCCGACGGCCAGCGGCACCAGCCGCCGCGCCCGGCCGGAGCTGCGCAGGGCCCGGTCGACCGCGAGCACCAGCAGCGTGGCGACGATCGGCAGCAACGCCAGCGCGAACCGCATCGGCAACGCCCCGTCCACCACCGGCAGCCCTCCGATCAGGGCGTACGGGCCGGGGACCGCCGTCCTGGTGCCGCCGAGCACCACCTCCGGGCCGAGCGAGAGCGCCCCCATCACCAGGCCCGCCACGACGCAGGCGAAGACCAGCCGGCGTCGCCCGGCCCAGATCGCGCAGACCGCGGCGACCAGCAGCAGTGGCCAGCCGAGGAACGTGTTGTACTCGGCGGGCCCGGTGGTCAGCCGGGCGGACTCGCCGCTGCCGGCAACCGAGAGTGGCGAGAGCGCCCACCAGCTGCTCAGGTCGGCGGAGAAATAGGCAGGGGTGAACATCCCGTCGGCGACTCCCTGCGGCCCGGCGAACTGGAACCACAGCGGATAGCCGAGCACCAGCAGGGCGAGCCCGGCGGCGATCGCCAACCCGCCGGCGAACCCGGGAAGTGCCCGGCGGGCCAGGTCCCGGTCCGCCACGGCGTAGCTGATCGCCATCGCCAGCAGCGTGATCGCGGCGAGGAAGAGCACCTCCTCGCCGATGAAGACCTGCGCGCTGACCGCGCCGGCCAGCCCTGCGGCAGAGGTGAACAGTCGCCGACGGTCCGGCCCGGTGGCCCGGGTACTGCCGGCTTCGTCGGGGGTGCCGGGCCCCGGGTCGGCCGCCCGCAGCAGCCGGACCACCAGCCAGACGATCACCGGCACCAGCCACTGGGCGGTCATGTGCAGGTGGCTGTTTGTCTGCGACACCATGCCGGGTCCGAATCCGCACAGCCCGCCGCCGAGTGCGGCGGCCAGCCGGCGGACGCGCAGCGTCCGGTGGAACAGCAGGTACCAGGCGAGTGCGGTGCCGGCGAGGTTGCCGGCGG
Source organism: Micromonospora sp. NPDC049049 (assembly GCF_040649115.1). NCBI lineage: Bacteria > Bacillati > Actinomycetota > Actinomycetes > Micromonosporales > Micromonosporaceae > Micromonospora > Micromonospora sp. NPDC049049. The sequence goes on from NZ_JBEZEX010000055.1 coordinate 10,544, forward strand.
CGAGCAGCGCGAAGGTGACCGGCGCGCCCAGCAGCAGGGTGACCGGCGCGAAGAGGACGCCGAGGGCGATCACAGTGGTGTTGGCCATCAGGTTCACACCGTCGGGAGCGTTGAGCCGGTCGGTGAGCAGGTCGAAGTCGCCGAGCAGCGCGCGGGCGTCCACCGCCAGGAACCACTCGTAGAGGGTCTGGTCCGCCGGGTTGAGTGCCAGGATGCGCCCGCTCGGGTCGGGCCACAGCCCGTGGGTGAGCCAGCCGGCCAGCGCCGCGAAGAGCAGAGCGGCCAGCAGATCCGCCCGGTGGCGGCGGACGGCGGCCAGCAGCCGGGTGGCCCGGGGTCGGCGGTTGGCCCGATCGGCGAGGCGGAATGCCTGCTCAGGGGCGGCGTCGGGGGCCGTGGGGGCTGCGCTGCTCACGGCATCGACCCTAATGTGGCCAGGCCGGCGGGGTACGCCGGGTCGCCGTAGACCGGCTACGGTGACACTGCACCAGGCGTGTCGGCGCGCCGGTGCCACTCGCCCGGGTGGTGGAAAGGCAGACACGGCCGCCTTAAAAGCGGCTGCCGAAAGGCGTGCGGGTTCGACCCCCGCCCCGGGCACCGGTCGACTCACACATTCTCATTCGTGATCTCCAGGACTTGGCTCTGCCGTTTACTCTTGGAGGGCACGTTCACGTGCAAACGACCCCCTGAGGGAGGCCAGACAGTGAAGACCTCGAACCCGGTGCTCGCCCGGCTCGGCCAAGCGGCCGAGCGGGAGCGCTCCGCCGGGTACGCCCCGGCCGGGCCGTACGGACAGCCCGGCATTCCCCAGCAGTACCCGTCCCAGGCCGACTACCCGGCCGCGCCACCCACTGTGGCGCCGATGACCGTCGACGACGTGGTCGTCAAGACGGTCGCTCTGCTCGGCATTCTCGGCATCACCGCCGCGGCCGCCTGGGTGCTCGTTCCCGACGCGCTGGTCGGTACCGCCTGGATCGGCGCGGCGGTCGTCGGCCTGGTGCTCGGCTTGATCATTTCGTTCTCCCGGATGGCCAACCCGGCGCTCGTGATCGCGTACGCGGTCGTCGAGGGTGTTTTCGTCGGCATGGTCAGCAAGGCGTTCGAGACGGCCTACGACGGCATCGTGCTCCAGGCCGCCGCAGCCAGCTTCGGCATCTTCTTCCTGATGGCGATGCTCTACCGGGCGAAGGTCATCCGGGCCACCCCGGCCTTCGTCAAGGGCATGATCGCCGTGATGGTCGGCCTCTTCGCGGTCATGATGATCAACCTGGTGCTGGCGCTGTTCGGCGTCAACACCGGTCTGCGCGACGGCAGCCCGCTCGCCATCGGCTTCAGCCTGGTCTGCATCGTGGTCGCCTCGCTGAGCTTCGTGCTCAGCTTCAAGGAGATCGAGGACGGCGTCCGGATGGGCCTGCCCCAGCGCTACTCCTGGGTGGCCGCGTTCGGCATCCTGGTCAGCCTGGTCTGGCTCTACATCGAGATCCTGCGCCTGCTGAGCTACTTCCAGGGCGACGACTGACCTCGTCCGCACTGCCGACCGGCGCCCGCCCCCACTCCGGTGAGGGCGGGCGCCGTCGTCCGCGCCGTTTGCCCGCCGCCGCCGGTCCGCCGGGGGCAGAGTGACTTCGGGGGGTACGCGGGCTAAGGAGGCGGCGGTGCGCAGCAACAACCCGGTGCTCAACCGGCTGGACGAAACCGGCCGGGTGGAGGCCCGGGTGCTCGGCGCCCGTGACGTCGAGCCGATGACCGTTGACGACGTGGTGGTCCGTACCGTCGGGTTGCTGCTGGTGACCGGCGCGGCCGCGGCGGTGTCCTGGGCGGTGATCCCCGACGCGGTGTGGCTGGGCGCAGCGCTGGCCGGCAGCGCGCTCGCCTCGATCGCGCTGGTCCTGGTCATCTCGTTGCGGAGGATCACCAACCCGGTGCCGATCGTCGGCTACGCCATCCTCCAGGGGCTGCTGCTGGGGGTGGCGAGCCGCACCTTCGAGCAGGTCTATCCGGGCATCGTGGTGCAGGCGGTGGCGGGTACCTTCGGCGTCTTCCTCGGCATGGCGGCGCTCTACCGGGCCCGGGTGATCCGGGCGACGCCCCGCCTGGCCCGCCTGGTGATCGGCACCCTGCTCGGCATCGCCGTGCTCAGCGTGGTCAACCTGGTGTCGTACCTGATCACCGGGCGGTCGGGCCTGGCGGTCTACAGCGTCAGCGGGCAGGTCGGCTGGCTGCCGTACGCCTTCTCGGTGGTGGCCATCATCGCCGGGGCGTTCAGCTTCATTCTCGACTTCGATCTCGTCGAGCGTTCGGTGCGGGACGGCCGAGCCCGTCGGTACGCGTGGCTGAGCGCGTTCGGCCTGCTCACCGGGTTGGTATTCCTCTACTGGCAGTTGCTGCGGCTGCTCAGTTACCTGCGCCGCTGACCGGCCCGACCCGGACGCGGCCGGTGTCAGCCGTAGACTCGGTGGCGATGAGCGCAGCGGAGTTGGACAAGGCCGTGCAGTTGCTGGTCCGTCAGATCGCGCACTGGCAGCAGCCCCGGTGGGCGGCGGCCGCGACCGCCGGCAACGTGTCCCGCGCCGACCTGGTGCACCGCCTGGTGCAGGAGGTCGCCAACCTGGCCGCCGACGCCGAGGGGGAGCCCCGTCGGGTGGTGCCCCGGCTCGACAACGACCTGGCCCTACCCGATCAGTTGCGGGTGGTCACGGCGGACCTGCTGGCCGCCCACCCGGGGCCCGAGGCGCTGGCCCGGGCCGCCGCCGAGGTGACGGCGACCCGCAGCGCACTCTGAGGGCAGCTCGGCTCAGCTGAGCCGTTCGAGCACCATTGCCATGCCCTGACCACCGCCCACGCACATGGTCTCCAGACCGATGGTCTTGTCGTGCCACTCGAGTGAGTTGAGCAGGGTGCCGGTGATCCGGGCACCGGTCATGCCGAACGGGTGGCCGACCGCGATGGCCCCGCCCATCACGTTCAGTTTCTCCTCCGGGATGCCCAGCTCGCGGTAGGAGGGGATGACCTGCGCGGCGAACGCCTCGTTGATCTCGACGAGGTCGACGTCGTCGATGGTCATGCCGGCTCGGCGCAGCGCCTGCCGGGACGCCTCGACCGGCCCGAGACCCATGATCTCCGGCGACAGGCCTGTCACGCCGGTCGAGACGATCCGGGCCAGCGGGGTGAGCCCGAGTTCCTCGGCCCGCTGGGCGCTCATCACCACCACTGCGGCGGCGCCGTCGTTGAGGGGGCAGCAGTTGCCGGCGGTGATCCGACCGTCCGGGCGGAACACCGGCTTCAGGCCGCCGACCGCGTCGAGGGTGACGCCGGCCCGGGGCCCGTCGTCGGTGCTCACCACTGTGCCGTCCGGCGTGGTGACCGGGGTGATCTCCCGGGCCCAGAAACCGTCGGTGATGGCCTTCTCGGCGAGGTTCTGGCTGCGTACGCCGAACTCGTCCATGTCGGCGCGGCTGACGTCGTACACCTGGGCCAGGTTCTCCGCGGTCTGCCCCATGGACAGGTAGATGTCGGGCAGTTCGCCGGCCTCACGCGGGTCGGTCCACACCTCGGCGTCGCCCTGCGCGCGGCGCTTCGAGCGCTCAGCCGCCGTCCCGAAGCGGGGGTTCTCCCAGCGGCCGCCGACCAGGGCCTGCGCCTCGGGCGGCAGCCCGTCGGAGCTGCCCCGGGCGTAGCGGGAAACCATCTCCACTCCGGCGGAGACGAACACGTCGCCCTCGCCGGCCCGGATGGCGTGCATCGCCATCCGGGTGGTTTGCAACGAGGAGGCGCAGTAGCGGGTCAGCGTGGCACCGGGGACAGTGTCCAGACCGAGGAGGGTGGACACCACCCGGGCCATGTTGAAGCCCTGCTCGCCGCCGGGCAGGCCGCACCCGAGGTAGAGGTCGTCGATCGTGGTCGGATCGAGCGCGGGGATCTTGTCCAGCGCGGCCTGGACGATGGTCGCGGCGAGGTCGTCGGAGCGGACGTCGCGCAGTGAACCCTTGTGCGCCCGGCCGATGGGGGAGCGGGCGGTGGCGACGATGACGGCGTCGCGGGACGACTCAATCGGCATGGACCAACGTTAACCCGCCGGTAACATCGCGCGGAAGAAGCGGACGCGGCGGGAAATGTCACCCTGGTCGGGGCGATCTAGCGCCGGGTCGTGGCCGCCGCCGCAGCGACGATGGCGGGCAGCAGCGCGTGCGCCCACACCCGGTAGCCGTCGGCGGAGGGGTGGAAGCCGTCCTGGCAGAGCGTCCCGGCATCGGCCCGGAACACCGGCCCGGTCTCGGTGGCCAGGTCGACCACCGAGCCGCCCGCCTCCAGCACGGCAGTGGTCTGCGCGCGGGCCACCCGACGCCCGGACCAGCCGACCACCTGGCGCAGCGGAGGCGCGATGGCACGCACGGCCCCGAGGTCGGGGCAGGTGCCCACCACCACCTCGACACGCGCCTCGCGCAGGCGGTGCACCGCAGCGCCGAGATAGGCCGCCGCGTCGGAGGGCCGGCGCAGCCCGGTGGCGTCGTTCGCGCCGATCAGGATCAACGCCACGTCTGGCCGCTCGCCGAGCAGGGCCCGGGCCACCTGGGTGGCGAGGTCCGTCGAGCGGGACCCGGAGACGCCGACGCTGGACAGGTGCACCCGGCGGCCGGCCGGGCCCTCGGCGAGCAGGTTGGCCAACTGCCCGCCGATGGTGTCCTCCAGACGGTCGACACCGACGCCCAGTGCCGACGAGTCGCCCAGCAACACCAGCCGCAGCGGGGCAGCGCCCGCCCGGCCGATCGTGGCGCGCAGGGCAAGGCCGAGCTCCGGTTCGGCGTAGCGTCGGTGCCGGGCGATGAACGCCTCACCTGCGAGGACGGCGGCGCCCCCGACAGTGCCGGCGAACAGCGAGATCGCCGCCGCCCGACCCAGTCGGCCGGCGACGCCGGAGGTCACGCTCCGCGCGCTGCGCTCGTTCATGCCAGTCCCTCCACTGTCGAGGTGTCCGAGGCGGACCCGTGCTGCGGCACCGCGCCGACACCGAAGAACGCCCGTCGGCGCAGCTGCGCCCACCGGCCGGCCGGCCCCCGATCGCGGCCTCGCACCTGGACGCCGCTGACCTCCGTGCCGGCGTGTCGGGCCGCCTCCTGCGCGGCCCTCGGCAGCGACCGTACGCCGTCCCCGAGTGTCGGTGTGGCCCGTCTTTCCGGGGTCGCGCCGAGGGCGGAGAGCATCGTCGGCAGGAGCGCGGCGGCGGCCATCGCGTACCCCTCGGCGGAAGGATGGAACCGGTCCCAGGCGAACATCCGGGTCGGCTCGGCCACGAACCGGGGGCCGAGCAGATCACCGAGGGAGACCGTCCACCCGCCCGCCTCGACCACGGCCACCGTCTGGGCGGCCGCGAGCTGGCGGCTCCAGCGGTGCGCCAGCCAGCGCAGAGGCGGCTGGATCGGGCGGATCGCGCCCAGGTCGGGGCAGGTGCCGACGACCACCTCGCACCCCGCGTCACGCAGGGTGTGCACCGCCTCGACCAGGTAGCGCACCGCCAGGCCGCGCGGGGTGCGGTTGGTGATGTCGTTGCCGCCGATGAGGATCACCGCGATGTCGGGTCGGCACTCCAGCGCCGCCTCCACCTGGTGGCGCAGCGCCGCCGAGATGGCGCCGACCACCGCGAAGCGGTGCAGCTGCACCGGCCGGTGCAGTCGACGGGACAGGCCGGTGGCGAGCAGCGCCCCGGGCGTCTCCCGACGGCGGTGCACCCCGTAGCCGGCCGCCGACGAGTCACCGAGCACGACCATGGTCAGCGCCGGGCCGGGGAACTTCGCGCCGTACATTCCGTCGCAGCGGGGCGGCGGCGCCTCGGCCATCGGGATGGTCCGTCGCGCCTGGCGGGCCTGGCCGACCAGCACCCCGCCGGTCGCCACCACGGCCGCCGCTGTGGCGCCCGTCCCGATGGCCGCCAGCAGGGCGACGCGCCTGGCCTGCCGCCAGCGCTCATCGGGTACGACGAAACCTGCCACCCCCATGTCTCGACATTATCGCGCTGGCCCGACACACCGCTGTCGTCGTGACGGCACCCGGGTGCCTGGAAACCGACGCGACGGGGTACCTGGGTTCCAGAGGCCGGCCGACTTGCGCCGACCCGCCACGCTGATCCGGCGGAGAGGAGCGCGACGATGGGTAAGACACTGAAGCGCAGCGCGGCGTTCACGGCCCTGGCGCGGGCCCTGGCGGCCGGGGCGCGCAACGGGCCGTCGATCGGCACGCGGTTGGCAGCGCTGCCCCGGATGATCAGGGCCACCACCAAGGGGGAGTACGACGGCGGTCTTCGGCTGGCCCTGATGACCGCGGCGACGGCGTACATCGTCTCGCCGATCGACCTGCTCCCGGAGATCCCGCTGGCGATCTTCGGGCTGGCCGACGACGCGGTGATGGTCACCTGGTTGGCTGGCAGCGTGCTCGCCGAGACCGACCGGTTCCTTGAGTGGGAGGCCCGCCGCAGCTCGGTCATCCCCGGGGGGTTGGTGCCCTGACGACACGTACGCTGGGCGGTGAGCAATCGTCTTCCCGGTCGCCCACCGCCGGCGCCGCAACGAAGGGCACACCGTGCAGTACTACGACAACGTCGTCGACATGATCGGAAACACCCCGCTGGTGCGTCTGCGTAACGTCACCGAGGGCATCCAGGCCACAGTGCTGGCCAAGGTGGAGTACGTCAACCCGGGCGGCTCGGTGAAGGACCGGATCGCGCTGCGGATGGTGGAGGACGCCGAGGCCGCCGGCCTACTCAAGCCCGGTGGCACCATCGTCGAGCCGACCAGCGGCAACACCGGTGTCGGGTTGGCCCTGGTGGCCCAGCTCAAGGGCTACAAGTGCGTCTTCGTCTGCCCCGACAAGGTCAGCCAGGACAAGCAGGACGTGCTCCGGGCGTACGGCGCCGAGGTGGTGGTCTGCCCGACCGCCGTCGCGCCGGAGGACCCGCGCTCCTACTACAACGTCTCGGACCGGCTGACCCGGGAGATCCCCGGCGCCTGGAAGCCCAACCAGTACAGCAACCCGGCCAACCCGCGCTCGCACTACGAGACGACCGGTCCGGAGCTGTGGAAGCAGACCGACGGCGAACTCACCCACTTCGTGACCGGCGTCGGCACCGGCGGCACCATCTCCGGCATCGGCCGCTACCTCAAGGAGGCGTCCGAGGGTCGGGTGCGCGTCATCGGGGCCGACCCGGAGGGCTCGGTCTACTCCGGCGGCACCGGCCGTCCGTACCTGGTGGAGGGCGTCGGCGAGGACTTCTGGCCGGAAACGTACGACCGGGGTGTCGCCGACGAGATCGTGGAGGTCTCCGACAAGGCGTCCTTCGAGATGACCCGGCGACTGGCCCGCGAGGAAGGGCTGCTGGTCGGCGGTTCCTGCGGCATGGCGGTGGTCGCCGCCCTGGAGGTCGCCCGCCGGGCCGGCCCGGACGACGTGGTGGTGGTGCTGCTGCCCGACGGCGGTCGCGGCTACCTCTCCAAGATCTTCAACGACTCGTGGATGGCCCGGTACGGCTTCCTCGACAACTCGGGCGCAGAGCCGACGGTGGCCGACGCGCTGGCCAGCAAGCCGGGCGGGCTGCCCGAACTGGTGCACGTGCACCCGACCGAGACCGTCCGCGACGCGATCGACTACATGCGCGAGTACGGCGTCTCGCAGCTGCCGGTGCTCAAGGCCGAGCCGCCCGTGGTGACCGGTGAGGTCGCCGGCTCGATCGCCGAGCGGGACCTGCTCGACGCGCTGTTCACCGGCCAGGCCCACCTGCACGACACGATCGAGCGGCACATGGGCGACCCGCTGCCGATGATCGGCGGTGGTCAGCCGGTGAGCGAGGCGGTGGGCATGTTGGAGAAGTCCGACGCCGCGCTGGTCCTGGTCGACGGCAAGCCCAAGGGCGTCCTGACCCGCCAGGACCTCCTGTCCCACCTGGGAGCCCACTAACCCCGCCCCCCGCCCCCCGCCCCGCCCCCGCCCCGCCGATCTTGCACTTACTGTCGCCCGAACGCGGCTCTTGTCAGGTTTTGTCCCGACAGGAAGTGCAAGATCGGCGCGGGTTGGGTGGGGTGCGAGGGCGGGGGTGGGGTGGGGTGGGTTAGAGGGGGCGGGTGTAGCGGATCTGGGGCGTTAGGGCGTTGCCTATGTGTTCCGCGCGCTCGGCGCCGGTGGGGGTCCAGCCGCCGCGTTCGTAGAAGGAACGGGCGTGGGCGTTGTCCCGCAGCACCCAGAGCACCGCGCGCCGCCAGCCCTGCGCCCGCATGGCGTCCAGGGCGTCCACCATCAGGGTGCGGCCGACGCCGCGGCCCTGCTCGGCAGGGTCGAGGTGGATCGCGTTGAGCAGCCCGGTGGCGGGGTCGTCCTCGTCGTCCGGGCCCAGGTGGCTGAACCCGACCAGCGTCCCGGCCCGCTCGGCCACTGTCATCCGGTGGGTGTCCCGCTCCCAGATCCACCGCTCGACCCAGTACCGCCCCATCGCCTCCGGTGTCGGGTCGGCCAGTGCCTCGGCCGGCACGAAGGCGGAGTACGCGGCGACCCGGGAGCGCTGGTGCAGGGCACCCACCGCCATCAGGTCGCCTTCGGTCGCGGGGCGGAGCGTGACGGTCACCCGGCCGAGGCTACCCGGCGGGGCGGAACCTGCACCGTGGTCAGATCCTCGGCGATGATCAGTTCGCCGTCGAAGTGCGCGCGCGCCTCGTCGTGGAACCGGCGTGGGTCGGGATAGCGCTGGGAGAAGTGGGTGAGCACGAGCCGGCGTACCCCGGACTCGGTCGCCACCCGGGCGGCCTGCGCCGCGGTCAGGTGACCGACCTCGGCGGCGAGCGCGGCCTCCGACTCCAGGAACGTCGACTCGATGACCAGCAGGTCGGCGTGCTCGGCGAGGGCGTACACCCCGTCGCAGAGGCCGGTGTCCATCACGAACGCGAACCGCTGCCCCGGCCGGGGCACGCCCACGTCGGCCCGGGTGACGCGGCGTCCGTCGACGTCCAGGTGCCCGACGCGGA
>NZ_JBEZEX010000056.1:0-17884 GCF_040649115.1 Micromonospora sp. NPDC049049
GCGATACCTTTCCCTGCGATGTCGGGTGCGGAGCCGTGCACGGGCTCGAACAGGCGCGCCGGTGTCACCGGCGCGGGCACCCGTCTCAGGGATGGAACGGTCGCCGATCAGGCGACAGTGGACACCGGACGGCGCCGGCGGATCAGGATCACCGCGCCGGCGAGGGCGGTGCCGAGCAGCGTGCCGCCGGCAGCGAGAGCGCCGGTGTCACGGTTGTCGCCGCCGGAGCCGGCCGGCGCGCCGCCGATCGGGGTGACGGCGAAGGTGGCGGTGCCGGCCGAGCTGCCGTCGCCGCAGGTCGCCGCCACCGTGTACGTGCCCAGGGTGAATCCGGCGGTGAAGAGTTCGGCGCTCAGCCCGCCGCCGGCGGCGGCCGTGGTGGATCGGACGTTCTGGTCGCGGTTGGGCCCGGTGACCCGGAAGAGGGCGTCACCCGACTTCGGGTTGCAGGTCGTCGCGGTGAGCACGACGGTCCCACCGACCGGGGTGGTGGCCGGTGACACAGTGGTGTCGGCCAGTGCGGCGCCTGGCAGCAGAAGCGTGCCGAGGCCCACGCCGAGCGCCGCCGAGCAGAGTGCTGTTGAGACCTTCATACGCGTCTTCCCTCACTTTTCGTCCGCTGACTGCGTGGGACGTCGTTCGGGTGGCCAACTCCGTGACTAGCACCGGTGTGCCCAACACTAGGTGGGTTGGGTCCTCGATCAGGTGAAAATGAGAAATCCTCGTTGCCGTCACGTGTCCACCCGAAGGCGGGGTGAGCTGCCGAAAGGCCCGGACGCCCCGACCGGCACGGGTGCTCCGATCGATGTCTGCTCCGGCCGAGCTGTCGCCGCTGGGCCGATGGCGAGGTATTGCCGAAGAGGGCGGGAATGCACCACCTGGCCGAGGTGATTCGCGCTCGGGTCAGCGGGCCTGGGCCTGGGCCTGGCTCGGGTCGGGCATCGGCTCGCCGGTCTCCAGCAGGGTCTTGAGGCTGGCCAGCAGCTCCGGCCAGCCGCCGCTGCCGTCGAGTTGGCCACTGATCGCCCGGTGCATCTCGCTGTCGGGGGAGAAGTCGTCGTGGATGACGGTCAGCCGGACGGTCGACCCGCTGTGCGGCTCGATCTCGAAGGTCACCTTCGAGCGGCGCTCACCGAGCCGCGCGGCCAGCTCCTCGTCGGACCAGCCGAAGTGCTCGGCGTGCTCGGGTTGGAAGCCGTGCCAACCGTAGGAGAGGCGACGGTACGGCTCGGCGACGAGCACCCGCTGGCCGAGGTCGCGCGGCTCGCCGTCCGGTGCGTCCTGCCACAGCACGGGTGACCCGACCTGCCAGTCCGAGACCAGCGCGACCCCACCCCAGTAGCGACGGGTGAACGCCGGTTCGGTGAGCGCGGACCACAGTCGCTGGGCGGTGGTGGTCACGTAGGTGGTGTAGACGAAGGTCGGGCTCTCCATGGCTTGTCGCTCCAATGCGGTGGTCAGGTCGGCCAGCGTGGCGGCGCGTTCGCGGTCGTAGCGGCTGAGCCACCGGTCGGCGATGGCGTTGATCGGGGCGGCGTTGAGGTAGTGCAGCTTCTCCCGGCCGCGCCGCATGGTCGTGACGAGATTGGCCGCCTCCAGCACCGACAGGTGCTTGCTGACGGCCTGTCGGGTGCCGGCCAGCCCGTCGCACAGCTCCCGCAGGGTCTGGCCGTTGCGCTCGTTGAGCCGGTCCAGCAGTCGACGCCTGCTGGGGTCGGCCAGCGCCCGGAACGCGTCGTCCATCGACCCTCCCACAACAGGCAACCATTCGGTTGCCTGTCAAGTTAGGCAACTACCGGGTTGCCTGTCAACCTGGCCGCGGGCGGGCTTCTGCCGGAGGGATAAATCCCCGTGCCGCCCGGAGAGACGCTGGTAGGTTCGCTCGCCGTGACACGGAATGTGGGAGCTGGCCTGGGACCGGTGTTCGCCAAACTCTGGGCGGCGAGCACCCTCTCGGCCCTGGGCAGCGGCCTGGCCACCGTCGCAGCGCCGCTCTTCGTCGCGTCGCGCACCGACGACCCGCTCGTGGTCGCCGGAGCGTCCGCCGTGGCGTGGCTGCCGTGGCTGCTCTTCGCCCTGCCCGGCGGGGTGCTGGTGGACCGGATGGACCGGCGCCGCCTGATGATCGTCATCGACCTGGTCCGGGTGGTCGCGCTCGCCGTTCTGGCCACGGCGATCCTCAGCGGCAAGGGCGGGGTGGTGCTGCTGTTCGCGGTGCTGTTCCTGGTCAACACCGGTGAGATCGTGTTCCGCGCGGCGAGCCAGGCCATGGTTCCGGTAGTGGTGCCGCGGCACCGCCTGGAGCGCGCCAACGGATGGCTCAGCGGCGGCGCCACTCTCATGCACAGCATGCTCGCCGGCCCGCTCGGCGGCTTCCTGTTCGCGCTCTCGGCGGGCAGCCCGTTCCTGGTCAACGCCGTCACGTACGCCCTCAGCGCCGTACTGGTGGCGCTGATCGGCGGGGACTTCCGGGCCGCCGTCGGCGACACGCAGGCACGCCGTACCCGCTCGATGGGCGGCGAGATCGTCGAAGGCCTGCGCTGGCTGGCCAACCAGCGGCTGCTGCGCACGATGGCCCTGCTGATCGGTCTGCTCAACGTGACCCTCACCGCCGCGCTCGCGGTGCTGGTGTTGCTCGCCGGCGAGCGGCTGGGCCTCGGATCCGTCGGCTACGGACTGCTCTTCACCTGCATGGCCACCGGTGGGGTGCTCGGCGCCCTCCTCGGCGACCGGATCATCGCCCGGATCAGCGCCACCTGGACGATCCGGATCGGCCTGCTCGTCGAGGCGGGGCTGCACCTGGCGTTGGCCGCGTCCCGCAGCACCATCGTGGTCGGGTTCGCGCTGTTCGCCTTCGGCGTGCACGGCGGGCTGTGGAACATCGTGTCGAACTCCCTGCGCCAACGCCTCACCCCAGCGAACCTGCAGGGTCGGGTGGCCAGCACGAACCTCTTCGTGGCGGCGGGTGGCAACTGCGTGGGCGCACTGCTGGGCGGGCTGCTGGCCAGCCGATTCGGCATCACAGCGCCGTACTGGGTCGGGTTGGTGGTGGCGATCGGCGTCTCCGCCGCCACCTGGCGGGTCTTCAACCGCGCCGCGGTCGCGCGCGCCTATGCCGACCCGCCCCCGGTCGAGTCGCCCGCGCCGGTGGCCTGAGCGCCGCGGCGGCCCATTCGGTGGTGCCGGGCAGCGGTGTGGCAGCGTGGTGGGGGTGACCGACTCCGCGCCGCTCGACGTCGACCTCGCGCTGCTCGGTGGCGGCGGCGCCGCCTCGTTGCTGCTCGCCGCACTGGACCGCCACGGCGTCCGGGATCTGCGGATCGCCATCGTCGACCCGGTGCGCCGACGCGGTCAGGACCGCACCTGGGCGTTCTGGGGCCACCCCGACGGCGACCTGGACCCGTTGCTCAGCGCGAGCTGGCAGCAGGTCGAGGTGGCGACGGCGGCGCGACGCCGCGTCCTGGACCTCACCCCGCTGCGGTACGCCATGCTCCGCTCCGGCCCGGTCTACGACCGGGCTGCCGACGCCGAGCGTCGCCTCGACGCCATTCGGATCGTCGCGCCCGCCGAGACGGTGCGTGACGACGGCGACCGGGTGCTGGTGGGCACCGGCGACGGGCGCGGCGTCCGGGCCGGCTGGGTGCTCGACTCGCGCCCCCGCCCGCCGTCGCGCGCGGGGCGAACCACCTGGTTGCAGCACTTCCGGGGGTGGTGGCTGGAGGCTGACCGGCCGGTGTTCGACCCGACCCGTGCGGTGCTGATGGACTTCCGTACCCCGCAGCCGCCCCGGGGCGTCTCCTTCGGGTACGTGCTGCCGGTGAGCGACCGCTACGCCCTGGTCGAGTACACCGAGTTCTCGCCGGACCTGCTCACCGACGCCGGGTACGACGCGGCGTTGGCCGGCTACCGGGATCTGCTCGGACTGGACCCGACCGGGCTGCGGGTGCGCGAGGTGGAGAACGGGGTGATCCCGATGACCGACGCGCCGTTCCCCGCCCGGCCCACTCCCCGCGTGATCCGGCTCGGCACGGCCGGTGGCGCGACCCGCCCCTCCACCGGCTTCACCTTCTCCGCCATGTACCGCCAGGCCGACCAGGTGGCCCGCGCCCTCGCCGCGGGCGGCGCGCCGGTGCCCGAGCCGGCGTACCCGCGCCGGCACCGCTGGATGGACGCGGTGGCGCTGCGCGCGCTGGACCGGGGCGGGGTGGGCGGTCCTGACTTCTTCGATCGGCTCTTCGACCGCAACCCGGCCGAGCGGGTGCTGCGCTTCCTCGACGGCGGCACCACTCCGGCCGAGGAGGTCGCCATCATGAATTCGACCCGGCTCTTGCCGATGATCGCCGCGACCGCCGGCGACGCCGCGGACCGGGTCCGCGACCGGCTGCGCCCCACCCGCCCGGCGCCGGCCATCCCACCCGCGGTGGTGGGTCCGACGCCGACGGCTCGGCGCGCCGGCCCCCCGAGCGGGGAGGACGACGTCCGCTCCCGGTAGGTTGCCGGGCATGGTGGACGCGGCGGCCGGCAGGGGCGTGCAGATCTGGACCGACGGGGCGTGCAGTGGCAACCCCGGTCCGGGTGGTTGGGGTGCGCTGCTGCGCTACGGCGATCACGAGCGGGAGCTGTGCGGTGGTGAGGCCACGCCCACCACCAACAACCGGATGGAGCTGATGGCGGCCATCCAGGCGTTGGAGAGCCTGAACCGGCCGGTCACCGTGGAGCTGCACACCGACAGCACGTACGTGCGCAACGGCATCACCAGTTGGCTGGCGTCGTGGAAGCGCAACGGTTGGCGGACCGCCGCGAAGCAGCCGGTGAAGAACGCCGACCTGTGGCAGCGGCTGGAGGCGGCCTGCGAACGGCACGAGGTCACCTGGCTGTGGGTCAAGGGGCACAACGGCCACCCGGAGAACGAGCGGGCCGACGGGCTCGCCAACAAGGGCATGACCGAGGCCCGGGGCGCGCTGACCAGCCGCTGATCCCGGGTCAGCGGGCCGCGTCGGGGTGCCCCGGCATGCTGGAACCGCCGCCGCTGCTGCCGGATGAACCACCGGCGAGGCCCGAGTTGTCGGGCTCGGTCACGATGTCCGGCCGGACGTCGGTGTCCGCCGGTGCGGGGACCTCGGTGTCCGCCTCGACCTGCACCAGTGGCACCTGGCCGGCTTCGTCCTCACTGTGCTGCGGGTCGCCCGGCAGCTCACCGTCGCGCTTTCGGTAGCCCACGCCGTGCCCCCCGTCGATGCCGGTTCGCGTCGGCGCTGGCTACCCGGCGTCGTCCCGGCCGAAACCTCGCGGTCAGCGACGCCGGCCCCGACGGGCGGGTGCGGGAGACCGGGCGGGCTGACGGATCGGGGTGAGCGGCAGGGACGTCCAGTGCGTCGGCCGGGTGAGCGTCGGTGGCAGGCCCGTGTGGGTGTCGCCTCGGGCGGCGTCCAGCTGGGTCTGGTGCAGGAAGAGCGTGCGCCGCAGGTCCGCGCCCCGCAGGTCGGCCCCGCGCAGGTCCGCGCCGGTGACGTCGGCCAGACCGAGGTCCGCTCCGCGCAGGTCGGCGCCGATGAGCAGCGCCCCGCGCAGGTTGGCCCGGCGGAGGTCGACGCGGCGCAGGTCCACCCCGAGCAGGTGCGCGCCCCGCCGGTCGGCGCCGCCGGGGGCGCGGGCCACGTCGCTGGCCCGGGACAACAGCGGGTTGACCCGGTTCCGTTGGTCGGTGACGTCCACCGCGCGAAGTTGCGCCGGGTCACCCTCGGTGAGCGTCAGCGTTTCGGCGCGGGCGCGTTCCAGTTCGGCGCGCAGATCGGCCGGCGGGCGCAGCGCCACCGCCTCGGTGAGGTACCAGAGCAGCTCGTGCAGCGGTCGCAGCACCGCGAACGCCTCCGCCATCGCCGGCAACGTCTCCGGCGCGTCCCGCCAGTCCCGCCCGCCGAAGGTCACCTGGGCGACCTGCTGCCCGGCCCCGAAGCAGTCGAACACCGTGCAGCCGGGAAAACCACGCTGCCGCAGCTCGGTGTGGATGCCGCAGCGGTGGTCGGGGCGCAGGTTGGGGCAGGGCGAGCCGGCCGGCTTGTCGATGGCGAAGTCCGCCGACGCGGCGAAGGCGGGCCCCACGCAGCACAGCCCGAAGCAGCGTCCGCAGTCGGCGCGCAGCTGCGCCGCCCCGGACGGCGGTGCGGTGCGGTGCGGCACGCCGACGGTCCTCCTGGCGATCAGGGTGGACCACCATTGTTTCCTGTGCCGAACCCCGAGGTCGGTCGGGGGTCACCGTGCGTGTGTGTCGCCGGCCGGCGCGGTGCGGGGCGCCGGGGTACGGGCATCGCCCGGTGGCGGCACGAGCCGGCGGACGTCTCGCTCGCCGTCGTCGTGCCCGTACTTCTGGTCGAAGTGCCGTTTCACGACGGCGACCGGGGTGCGGTCCCCGTC
The DNA here is from genome assembly GCF_040649115.1 of Micromonospora sp. NPDC049049. Lineage (NCBI taxonomy): Bacteria > Bacillati > Actinomycetota > Actinomycetes > Micromonosporales > Micromonosporaceae > Micromonospora > Micromonospora sp. NPDC049049. Next base: position 6,415 of record NZ_JBEZEX010000056.1, read on the forward strand.
GGCGGGCTCGGCCAGGGCGAACACGCCGGGCGTCGCCCCGGGCGCGCGGGGCGGCAGCACGGCTCGCACCGTCAGCGGCCCGGTCACCCGGAACCCCCGGCAGTCGACGTAGTGCTGCCCGTCCACCGTCACGAACGGCACGCGTACCTCGACCACGTCCGACTCGTCGTGGCGCAGCGTGACCATGACCGACCAGTACCGCTCAAGGTCGAGGGTGGCCTGCTCGTGCTCCCACAGCTCCTCGAACCGGGCGTGCACGAACCCGCCCCACGGGCTGTCCATGTCCACCTCGAGCTGCGGCACGTTGAACGACAACTTTCCGATCGGGAAGAACGAGATCAGCGCCCGCCCGTCCCACTGGTAGAGCTGGATCGACGGAGACGCGTCGTAGAGCCGGACCTGAAGGCGGTGGCGCAGCCGCGAGTCGAGCGCGTCGGCGAACGAGGCCAGGTGGCGCAGGTTGGTGCGGATCTGCCGGGGCACGTCCACCCGTTGCCGTTCCAGCTCCTCGGAGCGTTGCTGGGCGGCGGTGCAGTCGGGGTCGAGCAGGAGCAACTGCACCTGGGCGCCGTTGGCGAGCGCCGCTCGCACCGCGCTCAGCGTCTCCTCCCGGTGCCGTTGCTCCAGCAGGATCGTCCAGGTGTCGAGGATGCGCACCCGACGCCCGGAGCGGTGCAGCCGTGTCACGAACGCCTGCTGGTCGAAGCTGAGGTGCTCCTGCACCCGCGCCTTGCGGGCCTCCTCGAACAACGGGTCGAAGATGACGTACGAGATGGCCGCGAGGACCACGCTGGCCCCGAGGTTGAGCAGCAGGTCGCTGAGGAAGCCGGTGCTGCGCCAGGCGGCCAGCAGCATGACGACGGCGATCGCGAAGAGTGCCCCACCGACGACGAAGGCCCGTCGTTGCCGCCCGCCCCGACCAGCCCACCCGAGCATTTCGCCGCTCGGACCCGATCCACCGCTCATAGGCTGACGGTAACGGAGTCGTGCGACCACGGAGGGTGGCGGGATGGACGAGAGTGAACGCGAGCAGGCGCTTCTCACCGTCCTGACCACCGAGCACTACGCGTTGCAGACGTCCCGCGCCGGCACCATCGCCGAGGCCACCGGTCGCGCCACCATCTTCCTGTCCGTCCTGTCGGCGGCGCTGATCGGCCTCGGCTTCGTCGCCAGCAACGACAGGCTGGTCCGGCCGTACCTGGCCGCGGTGCTGCCGACGCTGGTCATCATCGGGGTGCTGACGTTTCTGCGCCTGGTGGAGACCACCGTGGAGAACTCGTTGGACCTGTTGCGGATCCAGCGCATCCGGGCCTACTACCACCATCAGCTCGCGGGCGAGCACGACTTCTTCGCCGACGCGGTGGCGGCCGACGACGCCATGAGCACGGCGTGGAACCTGGTCGGCACGCGTCCCGGGCGGTGGGAGTTCCTGCTGACCACGGCCGCACTCGTGGGCGCGGTCAACGCCGTCCTGAGCGGGCTCGGCATCGCCCTGCTGGCCTCGACCGTCGGTGCCGGGGCCGGTTTGACGGTGCTGGTCGGGGTGCTGGTCGCGGTGGTGGCGTTCGGTGTGCAGTTCGCCTACATCCTCCGGGCGTCGGCCGCACGGATGCGCTGACGGCCCGCCGGTGCCACTGAGGTCGATCGCCAGCGCGGCGGCGTACGGTCGGCTGATGCGGATCACCCGGTTCACCCACTCGTGTGTACGCGTCGAGCACGACGGTGGGGTGCTGGTCGTCGACCCGGGGACGTGGAGCGAGCCGCGGGCCCTGGTCGGCGCGGACGCCGTCCTGGTCACCCACGAGCACACCGACCACATTGACGTGTTGCGGCTCGCCGGTCTCGGTGTCCCCGTGTACGCGCCGGAGGGCGCCCGACTGCCGGATCTCGCCCCGCTACCGGTGACCCGGGTCCGTGCGGGCGAGCGATTCACGGCGGCCGGCATTCCGGTCAGCGCGCACGGCGGCCGGCATGCCGCGATCCACGAGGGGCAGCCCGACTGCCCGAACCTCGGCTACCTGATCGGCAACGAGCTGTACCACCCGGGCGACGCCCTGCACGTGCCGGACGAGCCGGTGCGCACCCTGCTCGTCCCGGCCCAGGGGTCCTGGCTGCGCCTGGACGAGGCGATCCGCTTCGCCGGCGCCGTGGGCGCGGCGGCGGCGTACCCGATCCACGACGCGCAGCTCAACGACCGCGGTCTGGCCAGTGTCGCGGGTTGGTTCGCCGAGACGATCCCCGGCTACCGTCACCTGCTGCCCGGCGAGACCGCCTGACCCCGGTCGTCATCCGCCGCCGGGGTGCGGAAACGCGGCGCGGCGGCGGTGAGCACCGCGGCGGTCGTCGGGGCGGACCACACCTCGGTCAGCTCTGTCACGAGGTCGGCGACCAGCCGGGTCACGGCCGGCTCGCCGCCCGGGTGCAGCGCCTCGGCGACGATCAGCACCGACGTGGTGCCCGCCCGCACGGCCGACCAGCCGCTCTGCCGGTTGGTCCATCGTCGGGCGTGGGCCCGCCCGGCGGAGTCGACGAAGGTCACCTCGCCCGGTTCGGGATGCTCGGTGTCGCCCGCGAAGCTCAGGTACGCCTCGTCCCCGTGTGCCGGCCGGACCACCAGGTCGCCGTCGACCCGGTCCAGGTCGAGCGCCGCGACCGGGATGGCGTACGCGGCCGAGACGGCGTTGCAGAGATCGACGAGCGGGTGCACCCGGGGCAGTTCGCCGTCGAGGCGCAGCCGACGCAGCAGCGCCTCGGAGGCGCACCGGTACTTGGTGGGCCGCAGCCCCATCGCCGCGTACGCCCGCCGCCACGCCTGGATCTCCGGGAACCCGCTCTCGGCCCCACCGGCCAACCGCCGCCGCGCCTCGCCGAGATGGGCGGCCGTGCGTGCCGCCACGTCGGCGGTGGCGGTGATCCCAGCAACCTGCACCACACCGGCGACCAGATCGGGGTATGCGTCGCGAAGCCGAGGAGAATGTTCGAACTGCACTGTGCTCCTATCGTTCGGTGAGGGCGAGGGTCACGCCGAGCGCGACGAAGGTGCCGGCGGCGGATCGACGCAGCCAGTCGGTGACCCGGGGGCGGGTCAGCACCCGGTCGCGTACCCGGGCCGCGAAGATGCCGTAGCCGCTGAACACCACCATGGTGAGCAACATGAACACCGCGCCGCAGCCGAGCATCGCCCGGGTCGAGCCGGGTGCCGTGGTGTCCACGAACTGCGGCAGGAACGCGACGAAGAACATCGTCGGCTTCGGGTTGAGCAGGTTGACCAGCACGCCGGAGACGATCACCCGGATCGCCGAGCGGGGTGCGGCGTCGGTGGTCACTGCGAAGGCGTCGCGGTCGCGCGCCATGGACCAGGCCAGGTAGAGCAGGTAGCCGACGCCGAGGTAGCGGACGGTCTCGAACGCCACGGCGCTGGTCTGCATCAGCGCGGCCAGCCCGGTCATCGCGGCCAGCAGGTGCGGCAACGTTCCCAGCGTGCAGGCGAACGCGGCCAGCACTCCGGCCCGCGCGCCCCGCGACAGGCCGGCGGAGAGCGTGAAGATCACCCCGGTGCCGGGGGTGACCACCACGATCAGCGTGGTGATCAGGAACGGGATGGTCACGATCGTCCTCCGGCGGAGTCGGCAGGTCTGGCTCCTCCTCACTCTGCTGCCACAATGGTCCGATGGGCAGAGCCAAACCGACTGCGTCCGAGAGGTCCATATCGGCCGGCTCCGACTTCCTGCACCTGACCATCACCGACGCGACGCCGGGCGGGCGCGCCGACTGGCTGACCGACCGGCTGCGGCAGGCCATCGCCGAGGGGCGGGTGCCGGTCGGTGACCGGCTGCCTCCGACCCGGGTGCTCGCCGCCGACCTCGGTGTCTCCCGGGGCGTGGTCACCGAGGCGTATCAGCGCCTGACCGAGGAGGGGCACATCGCCGGCCGGGGCCGGGCCGGCACTGTCGTCGTCGCCGCGCCGGTCGCGCCCACACCCACAGCGACCGCCGCGCCGGCACCGGTCACGACCTTTCCGCCGGCACCGGGCACCGACATCTTCGAGGCGTTACGCGCGGCGCACGCGTCAATCGACCTGACGCCCGGCGTACCCGATCTGGCCGCCTTTCCCCGCGCGGACTGGCTGCGTGCCGAACGGAGTGTGCTGCGCCGCCTCGCCGCGGCCGACCTCGGCTACGGAGACCCCTGTGGCACGCCCGTGCTGCGACAGGCCGTCGCCGCCTGGCTGGCCCGCAACCGCGGCATCAGCGTCGACCCCGCCGAGGTGATCATCGTGGCCGGCGTCTCCCAGGCGCTCGGGCTGCTCGCCCAGGCGCTCGCCGCTGCCGGCGTCGCCCGGATCGCCGTCGAGGACCCGGGGTCGCTCGGGGTACGCCAGCACTTGAACAACTGGCGGATGGACACCCCGCCGATCAGCGTCGACGACGCCGGGCTGCGGGTCGACGAGTTGACAGCCAGCGGCGTACCGGCGGTGATGCTCACCCCCGCACACCAGTTCCCGACCGGCGTGGTGCTCGACGGAGACCGCCGCCGCCAACTCGTCGCCTGGGCGCGGGCCGGCGGATTGATCATCGAGGACGACTACGACGCCGAGCACCGCTACGACCGTCCTCCGGTGCCGGCGCTGCGGGGCCTGCTGCCCGAGCAGGTCTGCTACGCCGGCAGCGTGTCCAAACTGCTCGCCCCCGCCCTGCGGGTCGGCTGGCTGCTCGTGCCGGCGCGGCTGCGCGAGGCAGTGGTGGCCGCCAAGCGCAACGCCGACCTGGGCAACGCCGTGCTACCGCAACTGGTGCTGGCGGAGTTGATGACCTCCGGCGCCTTCGAGCGGCATCTGCGGCTGCTGCGCCGGCGACACATCCGTCGGCGGGACGCCATGATCGCCGCCCTGGCCCGCGCGTTGCCGTCGGCGACAGTGCACGGCGCCGCCGCCGGGCTGCACCTGATGATCACGCTGGACGACACCGTCGTCGACACCGAGTGGGCGGCGGCGACGCTGGCACTCGGGGTGAAGGTGCAACCGCTGTCCTGGCACTGCCAGCGGCCGTACCGGCCCGGCCTCGTGCTCGGCTACGCGGCCCGTACTCCCACCGAGATCGAGGCCGGCGTCGCCGCCGTCGCCGCCGCGCTCGGCTCCGGCTAGGACCATCCGGCGTATCCTTCGCCAGTGGGACTGCGCTTCGAGACGCGCGGGTCCGACTCGCCATGGGTCGACACCGTGTGGACCTGCACGAGCGAGCAGGTCACCGCGATGACGTCCGTGGCGGGGGTGCGCTGGGGCCTGGTGTTCTGGGAGCAGGCTGGCCGGGCGTACGCGAGCATCACCGGTCCCGAGACCCGCACTGGCACGGCGCCGGTGCCGCACGGCGCGACCTTCACCGGCATCGAGTTCGCCGTGGGCACCTCGTTGCGGGCCGTGCCCACGCCGACGCTGGTCGACGGCGGCATCGAGCTCCCCGACACCACGCGCCGGACGTTCCGGCTGGACGGCGCTCGCTGGGAGACGCCCGGCCCCGACGACGCGGAAGCCTTGGTCGACAGCCTCGTCCGGGCCGGGACCGTGGTCCGTGACCCGCTCGTCGCCGAGCTGCTGCGGGGCCGCGGGCCGGTCGTCTCGGCGCGTACCGTCGAACGCCGGTTCCGCGCCGCGACCGGGCTGACGCGCGGCGCGGTCCGGCAGATCGAGCGGGCCCGCGCGTCGGCGGAGCTGCTGGCTTGCGGAGACGCGGCCGCCGACGTGGTCGCCAAGCTCGACTACTTCGACGAGCCGCACCTGGCCAGGGCACTGCGCCGCTACCTCGGACGTACCGTTCGCCAGCTACGCGAGGGCACTGGCGGCGCCATCGCCCTCGACCTGGATCAGCGCTTGACGTCGTAGATCACCTTGAGGATCCCGTTCGGGTAGCTCTCCGACTCCCGCAGCGTCAGCATGTGCTTGTCGCGGTCGGCGCGGCCGAACAGGCCCTTGCCGGCACCGAGCAGCACGGGGAAGACGAGCAGGTTGTACCGGTCGATCAGCCCCTCATCGGACAGCCGCCGGGCCAGCTCCGCGCTGCCGTGGATGAAGATCGCTCCGCCCTCATCCTGCTTGAGCGCGGCGATGTCCCCGGTCGAGCGCAGGATCGTGGTCGGCCCCCACCCGTCGACGAGCGCGTCGTCGGACAGCGTGCTCGACACCACGTACTTGGGCAGCTCCTTGTAGTCGGCGTGGTCCTCCGAACCGGGCCAGACCCGCGCGAACGCCTCGTAGCTGCGGCGGCCGAACATCAACGCCGTCGTGTCGGCGAGCTCCTCGCCCTTCAGCGACCAGGCCTCCGGGACGAACTCGAGGTCCTTGAACACCCAACCGCCGCTGCGGTGCTCCTCACCCGGCCCGCCGCCGGGCGAGTCGACGACGCCGTCGAGCGACATGAAACCGGTGTAGACCAGGTCGCGCATCGTGTTGTCTCCTCAGGCTTGGAAGCGAGCTGCCGTGTACACGCTAGATCGCTGACGTGGCGCTGTCTTGGACGGAAGCGACAGCCGGTCCGAACGCGCCGCCGGATCGCCTGGTGCCGTCATCAGGCCCCGGAACGACCGGGCGGATCCTCAGCCCAGGAACAGCTGGACGAGGACCAGCACGGCGAGCAGGGCCGGCCCCCGTGACCCCTGACGCATCAGGTCGACCGGGACCATCCCGAACGGTGTGTTGACCGTCGCGCCGCCGTAGTCGATCGGCGGGCGGGTGCCGGCCCGGAACGCGGCGGCCACCACCCCCAGCGCCAGCGTCGGCGCCAGCCAGGCCGGCCCCGGGTCGACGGTCGGCAGGGTCAGCAACCACCACACACCCGCGCCGACAGCCGGCACCACCACGTGGATCCCACGCAGCAGGTTGTCGCTGCCACCGAGCGCCCGGCGCAGCCCGGGTGAGCGACTGACCGACCGCAGACCGCCGGTCAGCCGATTGGCGGCGAGGTACGCGAACACCACCTGCGCGGCACCGGCCAACCCGGGCAGGGCGAGCGCGGCAGCGTACTGCACCCCGATCAGCGCCGCCCAGATCAGCACGGCGCTCGGGTGGCGGCGCAACCGGCGTACGTCGGCCTGCAACAGCGCCCACCAGCCGGGGCCGGGCCGGAACCGGCGGCTGCGGACCCGGCCGATCCGGCGCCAGCGGCGGCTCTCCACCAGCCCAGCGAGCAGGCTCGGATCCAGCAGGATCGTGGCCGTGGCGGCGGCGTTGGCGAACTGCGCGCCGGTGGTCAGGGTGGCCCGGTCTACCCGGGGTAGCGCGCGTACCGCCAGGATCACGCCCACGCCCACGAGCGGCACCGCGGCGGCGAACAACGCGACGGTCGGCGTCGTCGCCGGCCGGGACAGCCCGTCGCCGAGGCGACCGACGAGCACCACCAGGGCGGTGATCACGGCCGCCGCCACCATCGGCACCGCCCCGATCACCGTCGGCCAGCGCCGCCCCGACCGACTGCCCTGGGCGACGACGCTGAGCGCCAGCGCGGCCGCGCCCCACCCCGCGCCGGCCGCCGCCGCCCAGCCCAGGGCGGACGGTTCGCTGACCCCACCGAGCGCCGCCACCGCCACGCCGAGCGCAGCGGTGCCGGCCGCCGAGCCCAGCAGCAACAGGACGAAACGGGGCGCCAACCAGGCCCGTCGGTCGATCGGCGCGCTGGTCGCCCAGCTCTGCGTCGCCGGCGTGACCAGCAGCGGGCCGAGCGCGCGCAGACCACGCCAGGCCAGCCCCGCGCCCGCCAGCAGCGCGGCGACCGCCAGCCACCACCGCACGCCCGGCTCGGCCTGACCCACGGAGGGGGAGTCCAGCAGGTCGCGGCTGGCGCTGATCGCGAACCAGCCGTACATGCCCACGAACAGGACCATGACGTACGCGTCGCCGAGCACGTCACCGAGGGAATGGTCGTGGTGCCGGCTGCGTGCCTTGCGTAGGTGCGTTCGCACCTGCCGGGCGGTCGGCACCCCGACCGGCGTGTCGGCGATCGTGGCCGGCGCGGCGGTCACTTGCCGATCTCGATGCGCTCGTCGACCACCGCGTCGATCAGCTCCGGGTCGTGCGAGGCCAACAGCACGGCAGTGCCCGCCGCCCGTTCCCGCAGGAGTCGGTCGGCGAGCCACTGTCGCCCGCGGACGTCGAGTCGCTGCTCGGGCTCGTCCAGGATCAGCACCCGGCGGGGCCGGACGAAACAGGACGCCAGCGCCAGCCGGCGGCGCTGCCCGCTGGACAGCGTCACCGGCAGCTGGTCGCGGGCCGGCTCCAGACCCAGCTCGGCGAGGACCTCCTCGACCGGCTCGGCGTCACCCCCGTGGGCGTACGCGACCAGCTCCAGGTGCTCGACCACCGACAGGTCGGGGAAGAAGTCGATGTCGTCCAGGGCGGCGGCCACCAGCGCCCGCACCTGAGGATCGGTCTCGTCGGCCCGGCGGCCCTGCACCAGCACCTCACCCGCGTCCGGCCGGTCAGCGCCGACGACGCACCGCAGCAGGGTCGTCTTGCCGCTGCCGTTCGGGCCCAGCACCACCGCGATCCGGCCCGCCGGGAGCGTGAAGCTCACCTCGTCGAGCACGACCAGGTTGCCGAAGTTGCGACTGAGTCCCCGTACCGAGAGCGCGTCCACGATCACAGAGTCTCCCAGAGCCACACCACCGACCAACCCGAGCGACCTACGTCACCCGGCTGTCGGCGTCGTTGTCCAGTCGGGCGTCGGCGGCGGCCAGCCCCTGGGCGTCGGCGACCTCCTCGGCCACGGCCGCCGCGTCCGCCCAGTGCCGCCGCGCGTCGGTCTGGTCGCCCAGCGCGGAGCAGGCGTCACCCAGGTAGAGCAGGGTACGCGCCAGCCCGGCTGTCGGCCGGGTCTCCTCGCGCAGCCGGCGGCTCTCGACCAGCAGCTCGTACGCCGTGCGCGCCTGCCCCGGGGTGCTGCTCAGCAGGGTCGCCCCGGCGTTGAGCAGCGCCGTCGCCCGGCTGGTCGGGTCGTTGACCGACTCGTATTCGCGCAGTGCGGCCCGCCACGCCTGAGCGGCGTCCAGGTGCTCGCCGAGCGCCGCGTGCACCAGCACCAGGTTCGTCAGGGCCGCCGCGTACCCGCGCGCGTCACCCACCGACCGGAACGTGTTGGCCGCCCGCACCAGGTGGTGGTGCGCGGTGTCCGGTTCGCCCCGGGCCAGTTGGGCGGCGCCCAGGCCCAGCTCGGTGAGGGCGTGCCCGGCCCGGTCGGCGCCGGAGCGGTGTCGGCGCGACATCTCCAGGTGCTCCACCGCGTCGTCGAGCTGCCCCAGGTCGAGCAGGGCCAGACCGAGGTTCATCCGCGCCTGGGCGTTGCCCCGCCGCCCCCGCTCGTTGACCGCGAGGGTGAGCGCCGCCGCCGCCCCCTGCGGGTCGTGCCGGCGTCGACGCAGCACCCCCAGCTCGTTGTGCGCCCACCCGGCGATCTCCGGACGGTCGTCGGCGGTCGGGGTGGCCAGCACGGTGCGGCAGACCTGCTCCCACTCGTCGAGCCGCTCGGCGTACGCCAGCCACCCGCACAGCGCCACCGCCAACCGGAACCACCACCGGCGCACCCGCCGGGGCAGGGTCTCCTTCGCGCCGGCCGGCACCCGCACCACCGCCAGCAGCAGCTCCTGGTGCAGGTCGAACCAGCCGTACGGGTCGTCGTCCAACGGCAGCGACCACTCCCGGTCGGGTGAGGAGCCGAGCACCGCCAGGTTGGCCGCGTGCCGTTCGGCCCGACGGGCCAGGTGCCGGGTCAGCCGGGCCTGCGCGGCGACCCGGGCCCGGACCGGATCCGCGTCCCGCAGGTGCAGCCGGGCGCTGCCGGCCAGCAGGGGGCGGATCTCGTACCGGTCGCCGGGCGCGCCGACCACGAACGCCGCCGCGGCCAACCGGTCGAGCAGTGCGGTCACCAGCTCGGGGTGTCGTCCGGCCAGCGCGGCGATGGTGGGCCGGTCCACCGGGGCGGGGACCAGCGACATCAGCCGGTACAACCGTCGGGCCTGGCGGGGCAACACCCGGTACGCGATGTCCCGTTCGGTGACCAGGCGGGCCGCCGGTGAGACGGCGAGCCGCTGGTGCGGTGGCGTCTGCACCGCGCGGCGCAGCGCGTCCAGCACGTCGGAGTGCCGCCAGCCGTGCTGAGCGGTGCGGTAACCGAGCGCCCGGACGGTACGCGGTTGCCGCCCGCACAGGTCGACGATCTCGCGTACCGCCGGGTCGGTGCGTGGGTCGGCGCGACGGACCCGGGCGGCGGGCGCGGCCCCACCCGCCGTCGCGAACAGCTCCACCGCCTCGGACGTGCCCGGTTCGGCGATCCAGTGCGCGACCACACCCTCCAGACCAACCAGCGCCGGACCACCGGCGAGCAACAGGCGGCAGGTGCGCGCGGTGGGCGGCAACAGAGGCCGCACCTGGTCGGGACGGTCGACGTTGTCCAGCACCAGCACGATCTTGCGACCGTCGAGCTGACCGCGCAGCGCGTCGGCGGCGGCGGCGAGCGCGTCCGGCCGGCCGGAGGTCGGCGGGGCGGTGCCCAGGATCCGGGCCAGCGCGGTGAGCACCTGCCGGGCCGAGCGGGGTCGGCCGCGCCGCCGCAGGTCCAGGTAGTACTGACCGTCGGGGAACTCCTCCCGGCACTCGTTGGCGGCCTGCACAGCGCACGCGGAGGTGCCCACCGCACGCCGGCCCAGCACCGCTACCGCGTGCTCCCGGGCGAGCAGACCGACCAGGGCGTCGACGTGCTCCTCGCGACCGGTGAACTCGGCCGTGTAGGGCAGGTTGGGCGCCCCGGCGGCAGGGGTGGTGAGCACCTCCGTCGGCTCGGGGTCGACCTCCCGGCCGGTCCGGCGGCGGCGTACCTCGTACACCACGTAACCGACGACGCCGCCGGAGGCCAGGACGATGGTCACCGGCCCGAGCACGCTGGCCGCCAGCTCGGAGAGGACATTGCCGGCCAGGTTGCTGGCCACGTTGGCGAGGACGCTGCCGACCACGCCGCCGATCGCGATCAACGCCGGCCAGCGTGAGCCGCCGCGCGCACCACCCGGCCCGGTCACCGCACGCCCCCGGAGACGAGCCCGGCGACCAGGTGCCGCCGCGAGAGGACCACCAGCACGACCGGCAGCACCGAGGCGAGCACCGAGCTGGCGGCCAGCGCGCCACTGTTGCTCACGAAACTGCGGGTCTGCTCGGCCAGGAACGGCCCGAGCGGCGAGGACCCCGACGCGCTGAACAGCCGCCCCACCACCAGGTCGTTCCAGACCTGGACGAACTCCAGCACGGACACCGCCACCACCGCCGACAGGTTGTGCCGGGCCAACCGGCGCAGTGTGTGCCACCACCGACGCCCGCCCAACCGGGCGTGGGGGGGGGGGGGCCCCCCCCCGGGGGGGGGGCGGGGGGGGGCGCACCCCCCCCCCACCCCCCACCCCCCCCCCCCGGGGGTAAACACAACACCCCCGGGGCGGCCCC
>NZ_JBEZEX010000057.1:0-15781 GCF_040649115.1 Micromonospora sp. NPDC049049
CCGACACTCTATCCCTCCCCGACGCCCGCGCCATCTGCGGGTGGGGGGGCGCGGGGCGCGGGGCGCGGGGCGCGGGGCGACGCGCCGTAGTGGCGTCGGACCTCGGCGGAAGGGGGTGGCTGTCGGTCGACGGAGCTAGGCTTGTTGTCGCGCCCCCCCGTCCGGCTGGACGAGGGGCCGCCGTCGTGTGCGTCGACTCCCCGGGAAGGATTTCCCTTGCTCACCGGTCTGTTCACCGCCGCCCTGGCCGACCCCGGGCTGGCCCGGGCGCGTGACCTGGCGCGCTCCGGTGCCGCCCAGGTCGACGGCCTCGACATCACCGCTCCAGCGGCACTGCGCCCGTTCGCCGTCGCGGCGGTCGCCGCGGACAACGACGGCGCCGGGCGACCGGTGCTGGCGGTGACCGCCACCACCCGGGAGGCCGACGACCTGGCCGCCGCGCTGGGCGGGTTGCTGCCGGCCGAACAGGTGGTCGTCTTCCCCTCGTGGGAGACGCTGCCGCACGAGCGGCTGTCCCCCCGCTCCGACACTGTCGGCCGGCGGCTGGCCGTGCTGCGCCGGCTGGCGCACCCGGAGGCGAGCGACGCGCACGGCGGCACCGGGCCACTGCGAGTGGTCGTGGCCCCGGTCCGTTCGCTGCTCCAGCCGCAGCTGAAGGGGCTCGGCGATCTGGAGCCGGTGCAGCTCGCCGCCGGCGAGGAGGCGGACCTGGAAGAGGTCGCCCGCCGGCTGATCGACATGGCGTACGCCCGGGTCGACCTGGTCACCAAGCGCGGCGAGTTCGCGGTGCGTGGTGGCATCCTCGACGTCTTCCCGCCCACCGACGAGCACCCGTCCCGGGTCGAGTTCTGGGGCGACGAGGTGGAGGAGATCCGCACCTTCGCCGTCGCCGACCAGCGGACCATCGAGCAGGTACCGCTGCTCTGGGCACCGCCCTGCCGCGAGCTGCTGCTCACCCCGGCCGTCCGCGACCGGGCCGCCGCGCTCGCCGAGCAGCATCCCGAGCTGGCCGAGATCCTCGACAAGCTGGCCGAGGGCATCCCGGTGGAGGGGATGGAGTCGCTGGCCCCGGTGCTGGTCGGCCCCGACTCTCTGGAGCTGCTGCTGGACGCCATGCCGGCCGGCACCCACGTCCTGCTCTGCGACCCGGAGCGGATCCGCACGCGGGCGCACGACCTGGTGCGTACATCGGAGGAGTTCTTGCAGGCCAGCTGGGCCGCCGCCGCGGTCGGCGGCCAGGCCCCGGTGGACGTCGGCGCTGCCGCCTTCCGCACCCTCGGCGAGGTACGCGCCGCCGCGGGCAAGCTCGGTCAGCCGTGGTGGACGCTCTCCCCGTTCGGATTGGTGGAGGGGGAGACCGCCGAGACGAGGCAGCCGTGGGAGGACGCGCCGGAACAGGCCGCCGTCACCCCGGACGACGCCATCGCGGTGACCCTCGCCGCCCAACCGGCGCCGCTCTATCACGGCGAGACCTCGCGGGTGGTGGAGGACCTCAAGCGCTGGGCCGGCGAGGGTTGGTCGATCGCGCTGGTCTTCGAGGGGCACGGTCCCGCCCAGCGGGCGGTGGAGGTGCTGCGCGACGCCGGCCTGGGTGCCCGGTTGACCGAGGAGGTGCCGACCGCGCCCGTCCCCGGCGAGCTGGTGGTCACCTGCGGTGCGCTGAGCAGCGGGTTCGTCGACGAGGCGTCCCGCTTCGTGCTGCTCACCGGCAACGACGTGACCGGCGGTCGGGGCACCTCGACGCGGGACATGCGCAAGATGCCGAGCCGGCGGCGCAACACCATCGACCCGCTGGAGTTGAAGACCGGCGACCACGTGGTGCACGAGCAGCACGGCATCGGCCGCTACGTCGAGCTGGTGCAGCGCACCGTCAACGGTGCCAGCCGGGAATACCTCGTCATCGAGTACGCGGCCAGCAAGCGGGGCCAGCCCGGCGACCGGTTGTTCGTCCCGACCGATCAGCTCGACCAGCTCTCCCGCTACGTGGGCGGCGAGCAGCCGACCCTGCACAAGATGGGCGGCTCGGACTGGCAGAAGTCCAAGGCCCGGGCCCGCAAGGCGGTCCGGGAGATCGCCGCGCAGCTCATCCAGCTCTACGCCGCGCGCAAGGCGTCCAAGGGGCACTCGTTCGGTCCGGACACCCCGTGGCAGCGGGAGCTGGAGGACGCCTTCCCCTGGCAGGAGACGCCGGACCAGCTCGCCGCGATCGACGAGGTCAAGCGGGACATGGAGCAGACCGTCCCGATGGACCGGCTGATCTGCGGTGATGTCGGTTACGGCAAGACCGAGATCGCGGTCCGGGCGGCGTTCAAGGCGGTGCAGGACGGCAAGCAGGTGGCGGTGCTGGTGCCGACCACCCTGCTGGTTCAGCAGCACTACAACACGTTCGCCGAGCGGATGAGCCAGTTCCCGGTCCAGATCCGGCAGCTGTCCCGGTTCCAGACGGCGAAGGAGACCGAGCGCACGATGGAGATGGTCGCCGACGGCACCGTCGACATCGTCATCGGTACGCACCGGCTGTTGCAGACGGCGACCCGCTTCAAGCAGCTGGGTCTGGTGATCGTCGACGAGGAGCAGCGCTTCGGTGTCGAGCACAAGGAGCACCTGAAGACGCTGCGCGCGTCGGTCGACGTGCTCAGCATGTCGGCCACCCCGATCCCGCGCACCCTGGAGATGGCGATCACCGGCATCCGGGAGATGTCCACCATCGCCACCCCGCCGGAGGAGCGGCACCCGGTGCTCACCTTCGTCGGCGCGCAGGACGACCGGCAGGTGGCCGCGTCCATCCACCGCGAGCTGCTCCGCGACGGGCAGGTCTTCTACCTGCACAACCGGGTCGAGTCGATCGACCGGGCGGCACGGCGGCTGCGGGAGCTGGTGCCCGAGGCGCGGGTCGCGGTGGCGCACGGCCAGATGGGCGAGGATGCCCTGGAGAAGGTCATGGTCGGCTTCTGGGAGAAGGAGTTCGACGTCCTGGTCTGCACCACGATCGTCGAGTCGGGCATCGACATCCCGAACGCCAACACGCTGATCGTGGAGCGGGCCGACCTGCTCGGCCTGGCCCAGCTGCACCAGATCAGGGGCCGGGTCGGCCGGGGCCGGGAGCGGGCGTACGCCTACTTCCTCTACCCGCCGGAGAAGCCGCTCACCGAGCACGCCCACGAGCGGTTGGCGACCATCGCCCAGCACACCGAGTTGGGCGCCGGCATGTACGTGGCGATGAAGGACCTGGAGATCCGGGGCGCCGGCAACCTGCTCGGCGGCGAGCAGTCCGGGCACATCGAGGGCGTCGGCTTCGACCTGTACGTGCGGATGGTCGGCGAGGCGGTCTCCGCGTTCAAGGGTGAGCGGCCGGAGGAGGAGACCGACGTCAAGATCGACCTGCCGGTCGACGCGCACCTGCCACACGACTACGTAAGTGTGGAGCGGCTGCGCCTGGAGATGTACCGCAAGCTCGCCGAGGCGCGCGACGAGGAGCGGCTGGGCGAGGTGATCGCCGAGATGACCGACCGGTACGGCGAGCCGCCGGCCCCGGTGCAGAACCTCGTGGAGGTGGCCCGGTTCCGTCTGCTGGCCCGCCGCTACGGCCTGACCGACGTGTCCATGCAGGGCAAGCACGTACGGTTCGGCCCGCTGCCCCTACCGGACTCGAAGCAGATGCGGCTCAAGCGCTACCACCCGGATGCCGTCTACAAGCTGGCCACCGATCAGGTCAGCGTGCCCCGACCGACCACCCGTCGGATCGGTGGCGAGCCGCTGCGTGACCAGGCGCTGCTCCAGTGGTGCGCGCAACTGCTCTCCGATGTGCTCGGTGCTCCCGCTCCACTCGCCGTCGCCGCGAGCGCCTGAGCCGGCAGTGTGCTCTCGACCAGGGGCGGTCAGCCCGCCGACGCCGTCCCTGGTCGTGGCTGAGCGAAGGTGGGGGGTGTCACAACCCGGGGTGACGGCGTGAGAGAGTGACGGCTATGCGTGCTCGCCGTCTTGCCGCCGTCGCCACTGTGGCGCTCGGCCTCGTCGCCCTCTCCGGTTGCCGTGCTGAGCCTGGTATCGCCGCTTACATCGGTGACCAGCGCATCACCGACGTTCAGGTCTCCACCGCGATGAAGGACCTGCGGACGAAGAACCCGTCGCCGGAGTCGTCCGCCAGTGGGCAGCCCGGGGCGTCGCAACCGACCCTGCCCAAGGTGGCCGACGTGGTTCGGACCATGGTGCTGACCAGGGTGTGCGAGAAGCTTTCCGCCGAGAAGAACTACCAGCCGCGCGGCCAGGTGGCTGCCGACCAGGCCGCCCAGCAGCTCGGTCTCGACCCGGAGACCGGGCACGTGCGGGAGGTGGCGAAGCTCTTCACCTGCCTGTCCGGGTTGCCGGCCGAGCCGGTCGAGCCGACCAAGGAGGAGATCGCCGACGTGATCGCCGCCGGTCGTGCGGCCGGCAAGATCCCCGCTGAGGTGACCGATGAGGCCGCCGCCCAGCAGCTCGACGGCGAGCAGCTGCGCGGCGCGCTGGCGACCAAGAGGATCCTGGCCGAGGCCGCCGGTCGCTACGACGTCACTGTCAGCCCTCGGTACCGTCCGCTCGAGTTCCCGCTGCTCAGCTTCGCCGGTGACGCACCCGCGGTGAGCGTGCCGCTGGGTGAGCCGGGCTCCGACGCGGTCACCGACATTTCCACCCCGGAGGGGCCGACCGGGGCGCCGGAGGCCGAGGGCACGGCCAGCTGAGCATGACGGCACGGATCGTCCTCCTGGTCACCTCACCCCGGTTGCCCGCCGGGCTGTTGACGGCTGCGGCCTGGGACGTCGTACGCCAGCACCCGGTGTTGGCCGGCGCGGACAGCGAGTTGACCACTGCCGTTCGCCAGGCGGGCGCCGAGGTCACAGTGGTGGACGGCCCGGCGACGCAGCCGTTGCTGGACGCGGTGGCGACGCACGGCACTGTGGTGTGGCTGGCCGGTCCGGCGGGTGACGAAGCGTTGGCCCGGGAGTTGGGTCTGCGGCTGGCCCGGCAGCCAGGGCTGGCCGAGATGGAGTTGATGTACGGCTCGTGGGATCCGCCGGGTGCCCGGCTGCTCGACGCGGTGGCCGTGCTGGATCGACTGGCCTCTCCGGGTGGTGACCCGTGGAAGCGGGCGCAGACGCACCGCAGCCTCGCCGGTTACCTGCTGGAGGAGAGCTACGAGGCGTACGACGCGATCAGCGCCGACGACACCGACGCGCTGCGCGAGGAGTTGGGCGACGTGTTGTTGCAGGTGGTGCTGCACGCGCGGCTCGCCGAGGAGTTGCCCGAGGACGAGCGGTGGACCATCGACGACGTTGCCGGTGGCCTGGTCGACAAGATGATCCGGCGTAATCCGCACGTCTTCGCCGGTGCCGAGGCGGGCACCCTGGAGGAGATTACGGAGAACTGGGAGCGGATCAAGCGCGCGGAGAAGGCTCGGCACTCGGTGTTGGACGGGGTGGCCCTGAGCCAGCCCGCGCTGGCCCTGGCGACGCAGATCCTGGACCGTGCCGCCCGCAGGGGCGTCGACGTCCCACTCCCGTCGGCCGACGCCGAGGCCGATGCCGATGCCGAGGCAAGCCTGGGCGTCGACCTGCTGGCCAGGGTGGCCGCCGCCCGCGAGGCGGGCATCGACCCCGAGGCAGCCCTGCGCCGCACCACCCTCGCCCACGCCGAAGCCATCCGCCAAGCCGAACCCCCCACACCCCCCACCCCCACACCCCCCACCCCCACCCCCGCGCCCGCCAGCCCGCGTTGATCAAGAGGTTTGCGTCAGGATTCGGGTCGAGCCTGACGGAAACCTCTTGATCGACCCGATGGTGCGGGGCGGTGGGCGGAACTGGCGGAGGAGGGTGCGGCGGTCGGTAGGGTGGTGCGGTGGAAGCGTTCGGGGTGCTGGCTGAGCGGGTTGTCGAGGCTTTACTGGAGTCGCGGCCGGGGGTTGCCACCGCCGCGGGTGATCACCGCTTCGACGACCGGCTGCCGGACCTGTCCGCCGACGGGTTGGCCGCCGATCGGGCGATGCTCTTCGACGCGGCCAACGCACTGTCCGAACTGGACTCGGACTCGCTCGACGTCGACGAACAGGTCGACCACGCCCTGCTCACCTCATTCGTGGACCGGGAGCTGTTCGAGCTGACCGAGATCCGCTCGCACGAGTGGGACCCGCTGCGGCACAACCCCGGCCCGCTGCTGCACCCGTTGCTGGCCCGCCCGTACGCCCCCGCTGACGTGCGGCTGACCCAGCTTGTCGGCCGGCTCGCCGCCGTACCGGACGCCCTCGCCACCGCACGCGCGACGCTGCGGGACATGCCGCGCATCCACGCCGAGACGGCGGTAGGGCAGTTCACTGGCGCGGCCGCGCTGATCCGCGACGAGCTGCCGGCACTGCTCGCCCAGGCGCCGGGCCAGCTCGACCGGGTCGAGCCGTCGGCCACCGCCGCGATCGCCGCGCTGGACGAGTTCGTCGCCTGGCTGCGCACCGGCCTGGCCGCCGATGCCGGCCCCGGCCGTGACCCGCGACTGGGCCGGCGCCGCTGGGAGGCCCGGCTCTGGCACACCCTTGACACCGAGCTGGGCGCCGCCGAGATCCAGCGTCGCGCCTGGGCCAACCTGGACCGCGTCACCGCGGAGATCCGCGAGGCCGCCGTCGAGCTGGTCGGTGGCCCGGCCGACGACGCGACGGTACGTCGGGCGTTGGACCTGCTCGCCGCCGAGCACCCGAACGACGCGACGATCGTCGAGCTGGCCGGGGTGACACTGGACGAGGCGACCGACTTCGTCCGCGCACACGACCTGGTCACAGTGGTCGACGACCGGTGCGTCATCCAGGAGATGCCGGAGTTCGCCAGGGGGGTCGCGGTGGCGTACTGCGACGCGCCCGGCCCGCTGGAGACCGCCGTCGTGCCGACCTTCTACTGCATCGCGCCCACCCCGTCGGACTGGCCCGCGCAGCGGGTCGAGTCGTTCTACCGCGAATACAACGACCACATGATCCGCAACCTGACGGTGCACGAGGCGATGCCGGGGCACTTCCTCCAGCTCGCCCACGCCCGCCGCTACGTCGGTGGCACCCGGGTTCGCGCGCTGGCCGAGTCCGGCCCGTTCATCGAGGGCTGGGCGGTCTACGCGGAGGAGATGATGACGGGGCTCGGCTTCGGCGGTCTGCCGGTGCGCTTGCAGCAGCTCAAGATGCAACTGCGGATGACCATCAACGCGTTGCTCGACCAGTTGGTGCACGCCGAGGACCTGCCCGAGGCCGAGGCGATGGCGTTGATGACCGGGCGTGGCTTCCAGGAGGAGGGCGAGGCGGCCGGCAAGTGGCGGCGCGCCCAACTGACCTCCACCCAGCTCTCCACCTATTTCGTCGGGTACAGCGAGGTGGCCGAGATCGCCGCCGCCCGCCCGGACGGGGTGTCGGTCCGCGACTGGCACGACGCGATGCTCGCCCACGACTGCCCGCCCCCGCGCCACCTGCGCACCCTGCTCGGTCTCTGAGGAGAAACGCCGGGCCGCGCGGGTTTCAGCGCCGCCCGGCGGTCACCGTCGCGTCGATCAACCAGGGCGAGCTGGAGTACGCGGGCGGCAGTTGCGCCGGCTCGACCGTGGGTCGGTCACGAGCCGCCGGGGCGGCGGTCGACGACATCGGCGCCGGTGGGTGGGTCGAACGCGCCCTCGTCGACGGCTGCGGAGTAGTTGCTCATCGCCAGCTCCATCGGCTTGCCGTCGACCGGTCCGGTGAAGCTGCCGAGCACACCCTCGGTGGTCACGCAGGCGGTGAAGTCGCCGGATGACGAGCTCTCCACCGCGACGCAGGCGGCGTGGTGCCCGGCGACCGTGGTGTCACTCTGTTTGATGACCGCCTGTGGGTCGAGCGCGGCGGCGGTGAGCAGCCCGACCACCACCGGCGGCGTGACGAGGCCCTGCTGGTTGGCCTCGCCGAACAGCGTCACAGTGGGCTTGCTGCCGGGGGTGGGCGGAGTGATCAGCGTGCACTGCGGGCGGGCGCCGGTCGTCGTGCACCGGGTGACGGCCTCCGGGGTGACGGTGAGCTGGCCTCCCGGATAGGTGTATGTGGATCGCGCCGGGTCCTGCGCCTGCACGATCGCGGCGCGTTGGCCACCGGGCAACTGGTAGTCGGCCGAGTAGGTCAACTCCAGTGCCCGATCGAGCCGGGCGGCGAGGTCGTTGACGAGTTGCGAGCGGCCCATGGCGACTCCGGCGTCCTCGAATGTCTGACAGCCGGTGACCGTGAGCGACGCGATGACCGACACGGCGAGCATGCGGAGGGTGGTCGAGGCGGCGGGCATGGCGACCAGCCTGGTGGATTTGGTCCGCGCAGCGCAAACCAGTTGCCGGTTGACGCCCGGAAATCCGGGAATGTCCGTCAGTGCGGGGCGACTCGGGTGCGCGGGCGACGCCGTGCCGTTTCCCGTGGCCCGATACGCTGCGTTCAACACCTGCCTCAGCCGCACCGTCGCGGCCCACCCACGGACCGGATCACAACAACGAGGAGCGACTTAGTGGCAACCATCGAGGGAATCGTCGCCCGGGAGATTCTCGACTCGCGGGGCAACCCCACGGTCGAGGTCGAGGTCGGCCTGGACGACGGCACGGTGGCTCGCGCCGCGGTGCCCTCCGGCGCGTCCACCGGCGCGTTCGAGGCGATCGAGCTGCGCGACGGTGACGCCGACCGCTACCAGGGCAAGGGCGTGGAGAAGGCGGTCTCCAACGTCGAAGACAAGATCGTCGACCAGATCATCGGGTACGAGGCCAGCGAGCAGCGGCTGATCGACCAGAAGATGCTCGACATCGACGGCACCGACAGCAAGTCGGAGCTGGGCGCGAACGCCATCCTGGGGGTCTCCCTGGCGGTGGCGAAGGCCGCTGCCGGCAGCGCCGAGCTGAGCCTCTTCCGCTACCTGGGCGGCCCGAACGCGCACCTCCTGCCCGTGCCGATGATGAACATCCTCAACGGTGGCGCGCACGCCGACTCGAACGTCGACATCCAGGAATTCATGATCGCGCCGATCGGCGCGCCCACCTTCCGGGAGGCGCTGCGCTCGGGCGCGGAGGTCTACCACGCGCTCAAGTCGGTGCTGAAGAAGAAGGGCCTGTCGACGGGCCTCGGTGACGAGGGTGGCTTCGCGCCGAACCTGCCGACCAACGCGGCGGCCCTGGACCTGATCGCCGAGGCGGTCGAGAAGGCCGGCTACCGGCTCGGCACCGACATCGTGTTCGCGCTCGACGTGGCGGCCACGGAGTTCTTCGACAACGGCACCTATACCTTCGAGGGTGCCGCGAAGTCCGCCGAGGACATGAGCACCTACTACACCAAGCTGGCCGACGAGTACCCGATCGTGTCGATCGAGGACCCGCTGGCCGAGGACGACTGGAGCGGCTGGCAGACGCTGACCGCCTCGATCGGCGACCGGGTGCAGATCGTCGGTGACGACCTGTTCGTCACCAACCCGCAGCGCATCGCCCGGGGCATCGCGGAGAAGTCCGCGAACGCGGTCCTCGTCAAGGTCAACCAGATCGGCTCGCTGACCGAGACCCTGGACGCGGTGGACCTGGCCCACCGGGCCGGCTTCAAGTGCATGATGAGCCACCGCTCCGGCGAGACCGAGGACACCACCATCGCCGACCTGGCGGTGGCCACCGGCTGCGGCCAGATCAAGACCGGCGCCCCGGCCCGCTCGGACCGTGTCGCCAAGTACAACCAGCTGCTCCGGATCGAGGAGGAGCTGGCCGACGCGGCGCGCTACGCCGGCGCTGGCGCGTTCCCGCGCTACCGTTCGGCCTGAGACGCACGAAGCCTCGGGGGAGGGGTGTGACGATGCAGCAGCGCCGCACACCGGGTGGTCAGCGTCCCGCCCGCCGGCCGGGTCAGTCCGGTCGGCCGGGCGGTGGGCGTGCCACGCGGGGATCGGTCCGGGAGGCCGGCGTACGCGCCGAGCCGCGCGCCGCCGGTCGTGCGCCGGGTGCTGCCCGTGGCGCCGACGGGGTGCGCTCCGCGAATCGTCCCGCCGCCGCTCGGCGTACCGCTGCCGCTGGTTCGGTGAAGCGTCTCGCCGCACCCCACCCCCGTCGCTTCACCGGCCGGGCCACAGTGCTGTTCGCGGTCCTGATCGCGCTCGCTCTGGCCTACACCTATCCGGTCCGGGTCTACCTGGACCAGCAGGCCGACATCGAGCGGATGGAGGCGGCCCAGGCGGTGCAGGAGCGCGAGATCGCCAAGCTCGCCGCCGAGGCGGCCAACTGGAAAGACGACGAGTACATCAAGACGCAGGCTCGTGAGCGGTTCTTCATGGGCGAGCCGGGCGAGAAGATAATGGTGGTCCTGCACGACCCGGAGGGCGCGGCGCGGGACGCCGGGAAGTCGGCCGGTGCGGCCCCGCCAGCCGGGCCGGTGACCTGGTACGACACGCTCTGGTCGAGCGTGCGGGCGGCGGACAGCCAGCAGCCGGGCCAGTGATCCACCGACCAGCACACCAGGAAAGATGGGCACCGTGACTGTCGTACCACCGTCGGAGCCGGCTGCGGATTCCGTTCCCCTGCCGCAGCGCGAGCCGGCCACCGAGGCCGACCTGGCCGCGGTGGCCGCGCAGCTCGGCCGGACGCCCCGGGGCACCCGCGCGGTGGCCCACCGGTGCCCGTGTGGCCTTCCCGACGTGGTGGAGACGACCCCCCGCCTCGCTGACGGCACCCCGTTTCCGACGCTCTACTACCTGACCTGCCCCCGGGCCACCGCCGCGTGCAGCCGACTGGAGTCGGCGGGGCTGATGAAGGAGATGGCGGACCGGCTGACGACGGATCCGGAGTTGGCCGCCCACTACCGGGCGGCGCACGAGGACTACCTCACCCGCCGGGAGGCGATCGGCGAGGTGCCGGAGATCGCCGGCATCTCGGCCGGTGGGATGCCGGGCCGGGTGAAGTGTCTGCACGTGCACCTGGGTCACGCGTTGGGTGCTGGCCCCGGAGTGAACCCGTTCGGCGACGAGACGTTGGAGCTGGTCGAGCCCTGGTGGTCGGCGGGGCCGTGCGTGGACGTGCCGGCGGCGGAATGAGCACGCAGGCCGCGGATCAGATCACGGTACGGCGGGCCCGCACCGGGGACGTGCGGGGCATCCGACGTCTCGTCGACACCTACACCGACGACCGGCGGCTGCTGAGCAAGGCCACCGTCACCCTCTTCGAGCAGGTGCAGGAGTTCCGGGTCGCGGTCCGGGCCGAGGACGACGTGGTGGTGGGCTGCGGCGCGCTGCACGTCATGTGGGAGGACCTGGCCGAGATCCGCACGGTGGCGGTCGACCCGTCCTGTCGGGGCCGGCGCATCGGTCACCGGCTGGTCGGTGAGCTGATCGACGCGGCCCGCGAGCTGGGCGTGGCGCGGATCTTCGTGCTCACCTTCGAGACCCGGTTCTTCGGCTCGTTCGGTTTCCGCGAGATCGACGGCGCTCCGGTGCCGCAACCGGTCTACGAGCAGTTGCTGCGCTCGTACGACGAGGGTGTCGCGGAGTTCCTGGACCTGGAGCGGGTCAAGCCGAACACGCTGGGCAACACCCGGATGCTGCTGCGCCTGTAGGTCAGGCTTTGCGGGGGTGGGCGGCGAAGAACTCCCACATCAGGTCCGTGGCGGACAGCCCCGCGGAGGATGCGGCGAGTTGGCCCGATGTCGCTCCCGGCCAACTGTGACCCATGTCGGCGATCGTGTAGACGCTGACCTCGCTGCCGTCCGCGCAGCCCGCCACCGTGTGCGTCACCCCCGGCACCCCGGACGCCTTCGGGCTCGGCCGGCAGTTGAGCCTCTGCTGCCAGGTCTGCAGGCCGGCCTGGAAGGTCGAGGCGTAGCGGTCCTGGCCGCCGATGAAGGTGATCACGGAGACCGGGCTCTTCGGCACGTAACTGTCGGCGGTGGTCAGGTTTCCGCTGTATCCACCGCTGACCACCCCGATCGCGGCGAACGTGCCGGTGCTCTCCACCGCCGCCCGGAAGCTCATGTCGCCGCCGTTCGAGATGCCGGTGAGGAACACCCGGTTCGGGTCCGCGTGCCAGGTCTGCACCAGATGGTCGGTGAGGGCCTTGAGGAAGCCGACGTCGTCCTCGCTTCCGCAGCAGATCAGCGCGTTGAAGCCGCCGCCCCGCCCGTCGGGGTAGGCGACCAGCACGTTGTCAGTGTCGGCTCTGGCGTCCAAGCCCGCCAGCTCCCGCATCGACGATCCAAGGCCGGGATAGAAGTGCAGCGCGATGACCAGCGCGGAGGGCCTGCCCGGGTCGTACCCCGGTGGCGCGTGCAGCAGGTAGGTGCGGTCGAGTCCGTTGTGCCGCAGGGTGAGCTGGTGGTCACCGGCCGCCGGTCGCTCGCTCGACGCGGACGGTGAGGCTGGTGGGGCCGACGAGGGTTGCCCCCGCTCACCACAAGCTGCGGCGACGATCATCAGGCAGAACCCCGTTAACACCGCCAGTGCTCGCCGCACGCCGGCCACCCCCCGTCGACCTCGCCGTCCACACTGGAGATCGTTCAGCCGCGGATCAACCCTTTCGGTCCTGGCCGAAGGCAGGCAGGCTGTTGCCATGCTTCGACTCCGGCTCGGGTCGGCCGACCTGTGCCGGGTGCGGTTCGCCGATCGGCTGCATCCGGTCGGGATCGCGCTGCTGGCTGGTCAGTGGCTGCGCGATCCCACTGTCGCGGCGATGGCGCCGACCCTGGCCGCGCGGGTGGCGGCGGCCGAGGGCACAGCTGCCGCCCAGGCTGCCACCGCAGTCCTGCGGCATCTGCTGCCCGACCGGGGACGTCTACCGGACTTCGTCACTCCCTTCGACGGCCTGGAGTCGGTGGAGGCGGGGCTGGAGGCGATCCGGGCCACCCCGGCGCGGCGGGTCCGCGCCGAGGTCACCCTCGCGTACGCGGATACGTCGGCCAGCCCACTGCGGCGACGGTTCGCGGCGGCCGACCCGGAGGTGCTGAACCTGTTCGGCGGGGCCGTGCGGACCTGGTTCGACGCGGTGCTCGAACCGCACTGGGCCGAGCTGGTGTCCGCGTACCGTCAGCAGGTGACATCCGCCAGCCAGCGGCTGGCGCAGCATGGCCTGGCCAGCCTCTTCGCCGGTCTGCACCCGGGGATCCGGTGGCGGGAGCCCGTGCTGGAGGTACGGACGTGGTGGGACGGCGATCTTCCCGGCACCGGCCACGGGATCATCCTGCTGCCCTCACCGTTGGCCGGGCCGCGGCCCCGGGTGCTCGTCGAGCAGGGTTACCCGATCCTGCTCGTCTACCCGGTGGTCATGCCCGCGCGCGGGGCTCCCGCCGCCGACGATGCCCTCGGTCGGCTGCTCGGCGTCACCCGGGCGCTGGTGCTGCGCCGACTGGCGACCGACGGGGGTTTGACCACCACCGTGTTGTCCCGGGCGGTCGGGATCAGTCTCTCCTCGGCCTCGGAGCACGCCCGCGCGCTGCGGACCGCCGGTCTGGTGACCAGTGAGCGGGAGGGCGGGGCCGTCCGACACCACCTGACCTCCCTCGGTCTGGGGTTGCTGCGGGGCCCGTCGGGCGACCCGGGCGAGTCGTGGCCCACCGCCGACCAACCCCCCGGGTGGCCGCCCGTCCTGCCGTAAGGTTGCTGCCGTGACGACGCGTGTGGCGGCCATCGACTGCGGGACCAACTCGATCCGACTGCTGGTCGCCGACCTGCCCGACGCCTCGGCCGGGCCGCAGGCACCGCTGGTCGACCTGACCCGGCGGATGGAGATCGTCCGGTTGGGGCAGGGCGTGGACCGCACCGGCCGACTGGCGCCGGAGGCGATCGAGCGGACCAGGGTGGCGTTGGCGTCGTACGCCGCGGACATCGAGAAGCTGGGCGCGCAGCGGGTGCGGATGTGTGCCACCTCGGCCTCCCGCGACGCCGCCAACGCCGCCGACTTCACCGAGATGGTGCGGGCCACTCTCGGTGTCGCGCCCGAGGTGGTCAGCGGCGACGAGGAGGCCCGGCTGTCGTTCACCGGCGCGGTGCGCGGGCTGCCCGCCGACGCGAAGGAGCCGTTCCTGGTCGTCGACATCGGTGGTGGTTCCACCGAGTTCGTTGTCGGTGACCGGGCCGCCGGAGTGCGGTCGGCGATCTCGGTGGACATCGGCTGCGTCCGGATGACCGAGCGGCACCTGCCCGGTGACCCGCCGACGCCCGAGCAGGTCGCGGCAGCGCAGGCCGACATCGCCGCGGTGGTGGACCGGGCGCTCGCCGTGGTGCCCGGTCGCGAGGCGGCCACCCTGGTCGGCCTCGCCGGGTCGGTCACCACTGTCGTCGCGCTCGCGCAGGGCCTGCGGGAGTACGACCCGGAGCGCATCCACCACGCCCGGGTGTCGTACGAGGAGGTCGCCCGGGTGACCGCAGAGCTGCTCGGTCAGACCCGTGCGCAGCGGTTGGCGAACCCGGTGATGCACCCGGGCCGCGCCGACGTGATCGGTGCCGGGGCGCTGGTGCTACGCGTGATCATGGAGCAGGCCGGGATGCCGTCGGTGGTCGCCTCGGAGCACGACATCCTGGACGGCATCGCCTGGAGCCTCCAGCCAGCCACACCGCGCTAACGGTTTGATCAACTCGCCTTCATTGAAAACGCGGTGTCCGAGCGCCTCGGATGACCCGACTTCCTGAAGACCGAGTCGATCATTGTCGCGCGGGTCTCGCGCCCCGGCCGGCGTGTCGGGGCGGATTCGTTGACGCTACTGCGCATTGCGCACTACTGTGCAATGCGTGGACACCACACAGTTGTTGAAGGGCGTGCTTGATCTGGCCGTCCTGGCCGTGCTCCGAGAGGAGGACGGTTACGGCTACGACATCCTGCGCCGGCTGCGCGAGGCCGGCCTGGAGGAGGTCGGTGACGCCTCGGTCTACGGGACGCTGCGCCGCCTCTTCGCCGCCGGCCTGCTCACCACCTACGTCGTGCCGAGCGAATCCGGCCCGCACCGCAAGTACTACTCACTCAACGCGGCGGGGCGTGACCAGCTGACCCGCTCCGGCAAGCTCTGGCGCTCGTTCGCCACCACAATGGACACCTTGCTCGACGATCGGGGGTTGGCGGCATGACCGTCGCGGAGCAGGAGATCACCGACTACGTGGCGCGGGTCCGGGCCGCTTTGGCCGACCTGCCGTCCGGGCAACGCGACGAGCTGACCGAGGATCTCGCCGACCACCTCACCGAGGTCGCCGCCGAGTCCGAGGGCACCCTGGTCGAGCGGTTGGGTGAGCCCGAGACGTACGCCGCCGAGCTGCGCGCCGCGGCCGGCGCGGCACCGGGCAGCGGGCGCAACCTCGACCAGCGGGTGGCGAGCGCGATGGCCCGGGTCCGCGGCCGGCTGCGCACCGTTGACACCCGGCTCGGCCCACCCCTGGGGTACGAGACGGCCAGCGAGTTCCTCCGACTGTTGCGCCCGGCCTGGTGGGTGCTGCGCGGCTATCTGGCGGCGATGCTGGTCACGGTGATCACCACCGGTGGCGAGTTCGGGCTCCTGCCGAGGTTCGGCGGTGAGCTGCTGGCTGGCCTGATCATGCTGATCGGCTTCGTGCTCGGCTCCATCTGGATCGGTCGTAGTTCGGCCCAGCTGACCCGCTGGCCGCGCTCGGCCGTGCAGGTCGCCAGCGTGGTGCTGGTGGTCTTCGCGTTCGCCGCGCTGATCCAGGCCGAGGACCGGATGCGTTACGGCGACTACGGCTACGACCCGACCGCTGTCGACAGCCAGTACGACCGGGTCCGGGACGTCTTCGTCTACGACAGCGAGGGCCGACTGGTG
>NZ_JBEZEX010000058.1:0-14628 GCF_040649115.1 Micromonospora sp. NPDC049049
CTGCCACGGCAGGACGGGGGCGTGAACGGCCGAATCGGCCGCTACGAGGTGTACGTCTCGGACAGCCCGAGCGCCTGCAGCAGCCCGCGGCGTCGCTTCCACAGGCGTACGGGGTCAGCTCCCCGACGCTGACGCGACAGCTGTGCCGGTGACCGTCAGGTCGGCCACAGTCGTCCACGGCCCCCGGCCGCCGGCCTCGCTCAGTGCCCGCAGCCGCACGTACCGGCCGGTGCGGGCGGCGGTGAACGGCACCACCTTCTGCGTCGACGTGTCGGCGAACGTCCCCGACGCCACGGCCGTGCCCCAGGCGCTCGGGCTGTCCGAGACGTACACCTCGTAGCGGCCGATTCGGCCGTTCACGCCCCCGTCCTGCCGTGGCAGGTACCGCAGCCCGTCGACCTGGTACGTGGCGCCCAGATCGATCTGGATCTCGTGCGGCAGGGGCGCGGGCGTGGAGGACCAGGCGGTGTGCCAGAAAGTGCCCGGGTCTGCGTCGAACGCGTTGGTGGCCCTGCCGTTCTCCGCGCTCGTCTCCTCGCTGTCGGCGTACACGAGCCGCCAGCTGTCGTTCGGGATCGGCGGTGTCGACGTGCCGCTGCCGGGGACCGGCAGCACGGCGCCGTCGATCCGGGTCTGGAACGCGGTGCTCCTCGCACCGGCCTTGATCCACAGGATCCCGTCCGCGTAGAACCAACCGCTGCTCGCCGAGTCGTACGCGGAGCGCGTGCTCAACCTCGGCAGCGTCTGGCCGGCGACCGTGACCGCCTGCGCGGCGGCCGACAGGTGCACGCTGAACTCGTAGGAGCGCGACGACGGCTTGCCGGCGTACGCACCGGTGGAGGCACCCACGTCGACGGTGACCGTTCCGGTGCCGGAGGTCGGCGCGGCCACCCGGACCTGCTGGGTGGCGTAAGCCCCGCCCTGGTAAGCGCGGGTGATGCCGTCGTCCTCGTAGAGCGTGAAGCTCGACGAGCCGCGCGGGTACAGGTCGTAGGTCAGCGTGGAGACCGGCTTCTCACCTGTGTAGTTCATCTGCGGCCACATCGGCACGATCGAGCCGCCCTTGACGAACAGGGGCAGCCGGTCGAGCGGTGCCACGTACCCGTTGAGGGTGAGCGGTCCCTGGTACACCCGCCCGGTCCAGTAGTCGGTCCAGGTGCCGGCCGGCAGGTAGATGCCGTCGCGCAGCTCGGTGTCGGAGACCACAGGCGCCACGAGGAACGCGTCGCCCGCCATGAACTCACCAGACGTGGCGTTGCCCCGGGCGACCGGGTCGTTCGGGTACTCCAGCACCAGGGCCCGCGTCGCCGGCACCCCTGTCACGCTTGCCACCCGGCTCATCGTGTAGTGGTACGGCATCAACCGCATCTTGAGCTGCAGGTAACGGCGGTTGATCGACAGGTACGGTTCGGCGTAGCGCCAGGGCTGCTTGTCCTGGTAGCCGGGCGCCGGATTGGTCGCGCCCCAGCCGGACATCGTCATGAACGCCGGTGTGAACGACTTCCACTGCAGGTCCCGCACGTAGGTGTTCGGGCTGCCACCGAAGATCCCGTCGACGTCACCCGTTGCGTAGTTGAGGCCGGACAACCCGGCGCCCGCGACGGCAGGCACGGTCCACCGCATGTCGTCCCAACTGCCGTACGTGTCACCGGTCCAGACGACGGCGTTGCGGTGGGTACCGGCCCAGCCGTCGACGGTCCACACGTAGCGGCGGGCGTCGGAGTTCCGCTCGATGCCGTCGACCGCCTGCTGGACACCACGGAACGCGTTCTGGTAGCCGCCGCCGATCCACGCGACGTCGGTCTTCACGCCACGCGTACCGGCGGTGCCGACCTCGTAGTCGATGGACCCGAGCCCCGTGGAGGTCCACAGGCCGGTCTGGAATCCGAGCGCCTTGGCGCCTGCCACTGTCGCGGGCAGGTCGGCGTAGCCGCAGCCGTACCCGTCATTGGGCAGGAACCACCCCGACGGCATGTCCTTGGCCCGGGCCTCCCGGGCGTACGACAACACGTCGGGAGTCCGCTGGTGCCCGGCCCGGTTGTGGTCGCCCTGGTAGGCCGGGTTGGACGCGTTGAAGCAGTCGGCGTTGCCGAGTTCGAGGCCCCACATCGGGCTCAGGAACGGCTTGCCCGTCACGTCGGTGTACGCGCCGAGCACAGCCTTGAGCGAATCGCCCACGAAGTAGTACGCGTCGAAGCGTTCCTCGTTGTGGGTGGTGGTGACCGGTGCGGTGAAGCCGTACGAGCCGGGCGCCCACGTGTTGCGCAGGACGCCGTAGCCGTTCGTGGACAGGTAGAAGGGCGCCGGACTGGCGTTCGTGTTCTCCCGCCACCTGTTGTCCACGGCGATCGGCACCGTCTTGTCGCGCAGCGCCCACTCCCCCAGGCGCAGGCCGGTGCCGTAGAACTGCTCGTCGGCGTCGCGCGCCAGGCGCTGCGTCGTACGGCCGGCGGACCAGTCGAGCGGTTGCGACTCCCGCCAGACCGGCCGTCCGTCCGGGCGCTGGACCTGCATCGTCAGGGGGTCCTTGTTGATCCGGATGACAACCGCCGCGGTGGCGATGCGGAAGGAGCTGCCGTCGTCGGTCACCGTGCTGGCGACGCTGCCGAAATCGGTGCGTACGGTGATGTCGTTCGCGGCCGGTTCGGTGAACGTGCCGTTCGGTGCGGCCCAGACGCGGAAGATGTCCGCGCGCGCCAGCGTGAGCCGGATGCGGGCGGCCGTGCTGGTGGTGATGGTGTACGTGTTCCCGGCTCGGGTGATGCCGGTGGCGCGCCCTGGTGTGGCCGCGCGGGCGGGTACGGCGTGCAGCATCGCGGCGAGCAGGGCGAGGACCACGATGGCGGCCCGGACGGTGGTACGGCGGCGGTGGGCGGGCAGCGGTGACCAGATCATCGTTTCTCCCGGTGGTGAGGGACGATGCGACCCAGACATTTACGGAGGCCGATGACACGAGATGCTGCACCCGCTTGACTCAAGATGCAAGAATCAGCCCGCAATTTTGCACCAGGTTCCATCTTTGCCGAACGCAGCGCCCGTCAGACCTGGAGCACCTTGACCCCGGCCTGCTCGATGAGGCCGACCTTCTCCGGGTCCGCCGACTTATCGGTGATCAGGGTGTCGATGTTGCCGAGCGGGCAGATCCGGTTGAAGCTCCGGCGGCCCAGTTTCGAGGCGTCGGCCACCACGATCGTCCGCGCCGCGCTGGTCACCATGACGTGGTTGATCGCCGCCTCGCCGTCGTTGTGCGCGCTGGCGCCGTGCTGGTGGTCGATCGCGTCCACCCCGAGCACGACCACGTCCAGCGCCACCGACGCGAGCATCGTCTCAGCGATGCGGCCCACCAGCTCGTACGACTGCGGGCGGGCCGTCCCGCCGGTGAGCACCACCCGGATGTGCGGTCGCACGATCAGCTCGTTGGCGATGTTCAACGCGTTGGTCACCACAGTGACCTCCGGCAGCTGCCCGTTCGGGTCGGTACGCAGCGCGAGCGCCCTCCCCACCTCGGTCGTCGTGGTGCCACCGTTGAGCCCCACGGTACTGCGCGGTGGGATCAGCGCGACGGCGGCGGCGGCGATGCGCTGCTTCTCCGAGGCCTGCCGGACCGCCTTGTAGCGCAGCGGCAGGTCGTAGGACACGTTTGTGACCACCACTCCGCCCCGGGTACGCGTCACCAGCTGCTGGGTGGCGAGCTCGTCGAAGTCGCGTCGGATGGTCGCCGTGCTGACGCCCAGCTCACGGGCGGTGGACTCGATCTCGAGCTGGCCCTCGACCGCGACCATTTCCAGGAGCCGGTGCCACCGCTCGCGCTGGTTCACGTCGCACTCCGGTCGCTCGGCCCGCCCATACGGCCATCTTTGCATCTCTGATGCAACGTCCGTACCGCACCACGACCGAGGAGACAGCCCACGGGAACGACGAGGGCCGGTGGGCGATCCGCGCGGCCGCCGCACCGCGACTGGTCGCCCACCGACCCGTACCGTCCCGGCCCGACCAGTGGTCGGGCCGGCGTCATGTCGCTCCGCCGGCATCAGGCCGGCGTGAGCCGCCAGTGCTGGGAGGCGCTGCCCGTGTCGCTCTGCTGCACGATCGCGGCCCCGTTCGTCGTCGCACCGCCGGCCACAGCGAGGACCTTTCCGGTCTGCACGTTGACGAGCTTCACGAACTCACCGGACGCGGTCACGACCCGCCACTGCTGGTTGCCGCCGCCGGTGGCGGTCCACTGGATGACCCGCGCCCCCTCCGCCGTGGAGCCGGCCTCGACGTCAGCGAGCAGACCCGAACTGACGCTGGTCATCGTGGTGACGCCGCCCACCGCGCCAGCCATCAGCCACGCCTGGTTGGCACCGCCGTTGGGGGTCCACTGGATCAACTGCACGCCGGTGGCCCGGGACAGGTCCGGCACGTCGAGGGCCTTTCCGCTGGCCCGGTTGACCACCGTGTGGCGGACGGCGCCCGACTGGCCGCTCAGGGTGGCTTCGAAGGAGATCGGCTGGGCCTGCACCTGGTGCAGGTCGAAAACCACGATCTCGTTGGCGCCGACCCGCAGCCACGGCGCCGGACAGTAGAGCCGCTGCTGTGGCCCCACCTTCCAGTAGCGGCCCAGGTTGCGGCCGTTGACCCAGACCACGCCCTTGGTCCACCGGGACATGTCGAGGTACGTGTCGCCGGTCTGGGTGAGGTTCACCGTGGCCTTGAAGAAGATGCCGGGCCGCGAACTGTTGGTGATCACCGGACGGAGGCCGGCCACGAACGCCTCGTCGACGGGCAGCAGGTGGGTCTGCCAGTTGGTCAACGTGCCGGTCAGGGTGCCCGCGTCCACCAGTGACACCCGCTCGGTGATGCCCTTGCGGTCGACCAGCGCCTGGCCGAAGTTGTTCCGACCCATGCCCTCGACCAGGATGTCGAGCGTGGGGCTGCCACTCGCCGAGGTCTTCAACGCCAGCGGCGCGTCCTGCACGGTCACGCCGAGCGGAGTCGTGTAGGCCGCCGGGAGGCTACTCCGAGACAGGCCGCCCTGGTAGACGCCGTCGAGGAACACCGTGGCGTAGTCACGCACCGACCTGATGTCCAGTGTCGCCCGGGTGTAGCCGGGCAGGACGCGGCGGTAGAGCATGAAGCCGGAGTTCTGGCCGTACATCTCCATCGGCTGGGGATTCGTCTGGGTCGACAGCGCGGCCGGCAGGTTGTCCCACAACGAGGCGTACGCCGCCGGCAGGACGGCCTGGCCGCCGGTGCGCACGATGGTGGGGATCGGTGCGGGTACGGCCGGCAGCGTCACCCCGAGGGCGGTGCCGATGATCTCCCGGTAGGCGGGGTACAGGCGGGCCGGCGCACCCTGTTCGTTGATCGGCGCGCCGTAGTCGTAGGTGGTGATGTCCGCCTGGTAACCCGACCCGTTGTCGGCGGCGTTGGCGCCCGCGGAGTATCCGAAGTTCGTGCCGCCGTGGATCATGTAGAGGTTGAACGACAACCGGCCGGCCATCAGGCCCCGCAGCTGGCTGGAGATGTCGGTGTTCGATCCGGCGAAGCCGCCGTCGCCCCAGTGGGTCAACCAGCCCGGGTAGAGCTCGCCGGACATGGCCGGAACGGTCGGGAACGACTGGCGTGCCGCGGCGATGGCTGCCGCGTCACCGCCGCTGAGCGCGATCGCGCCGCCCGTGACGACCGTCCGGTTGCCCTGCACCTGGCCGAGGCCGTCCTCGGTGTAGAACGGTCCGGTGATCCCGGCCCGCAGCCACAGTTGCCGCAGTTCCTCGAGATAGACGACGTCGTTGCCGTACGACCCGTACTCGTTCTCGATCTGGACCATCAGGATCGGTCCTCCGTTGCCCACCATGAGCGGCTTGACCAGAGCGGCGAGCGCGTTGATGTAGCGCGTGACGGCCGCCATGTAGTTGGGGTCGGCGGCGGTGCGGACCCGCAGCCTGATGTTCGGGTTGCGCAACAGGTACGGCGGTAGACCGCCGAGGTCCCATTCGCCGCAGACGTAGGGGCCGGGGCGCAGCAGCACGTACATGCCCTCGGCCTGGCACAGCCTGATGAAGCCCGCGATGTCACGCCTGTCGGTGGTGAAGTCGAAGACACCGGGCCGTTCCTCGACGTGGTTCCACATCACGTAGATGGCGATCGTGTTCATGCCCATGGCCTTGGCCATCTGAATCCGGTGCCGCCAGTACTGCACCGGGATGCGGGCCGGGTGCATCTCGCCGCTGCGGATCTGGAACGGCTGGCCGTCGAGCAGGAAGTTGCTGCCGTCGGCGGAGAACCCGAAGGTCTGCGCTGCAGCCGCGGCACGGGTCGGGCCGCCCGATGCCAGCATCGCCGCGAACGGACTGAGCACGCCCAGGGTAAGGAGTTGACGCCGTTGCATGGTGTCTCCTTCGGACAGGCATGGTCGGCACGCCGGCGGCGATCACGGCCGAGGGCGGGCCGGGACGCGGACGCGATGACAATGATCGATGTGCTTTGAGCCTGCCAGATCGCGCAACATGATGTAAATATCTCCGGCGATTTTGCATCTTCAATCAGCGTCGCCGGCAGCCCGGAGCGTCCAATGCGACCTGGGGCCATCGGGCGGCGCTCGCTCGTCGATGTATTGACGACCCACTCGCAGCCCTTTAACGTCACGACATCAGATATCCGACGTCTTATACCCCTCGGCTGTCCCTACCCCACCCCCGTCCCGGAAGGACATCCCCCGTGACTCCTGTCCGTGCACTGCCGCGCCGAATGACAGCGCTCCTGGCCGCTGTCCTCGGCGTGGCGGCGATCCTGCCCGCCACACCGGCTCACGCCGCCCCCGCCGGCGTCAGCGCCACCGCCAGCGCCGACTGCACGACCGGCCGGCTCAACCTGCGGCTCACCAACGGCAGCACCACCGCGCAGAGCTTCACCGTCACCTGGCCGGGCCGCACCAACTCGCCCTGGACCCGGACCGTCGCAGCCGGCAGCAGCAGCAACGAGCTGTACTGGACTCTCCCGGCGGGCACTGCCTACACGCTGCGCACGACCACCCCGACCGGGCTGGACGACACCTCCGCCGGCATCTTCCACTGTGGCACCGGCATGTCCGCGCTCAGCAGCTACGACTGCACAGCCGGCCGTCTCCAGCTCGCGCTGGAGAACCGCACCACCACCGCCCGGGACTTCACCGTCACCTGGGCCGGGCGCACCGGATCCCCGTGGACCCGCGCCATCGCCGCTGGCGGCAACTACCTGCACTACTGGACCGTCGGCGCGGGCACCGCGTACACCCTGCGGGTCACCGCTCCCGGTTTCGACACCACGGTGCGCGGCACCGCCGGGTGCGGCCTGACCGCCGGCACACCGCAGATGAACAGCACGGCGGTGCTGACCACCCAGAGCGTCATCCGCAACCTCAACGGCGCGAACGGCCGGTACGACGGAACGGCCGCCTCGGTCCGCATCCCGGGCATGGCCGTCACCAACAACGGCACCGTCATCGCCGTCGCCGACGCCCGGGTCAACGGCTCGTACGACCTGGGTGGCGGCACCAACAACATCCAGATCGCGATGACCCGCAGCACCGACGGTGGACGCAGCTTCGACCAGCCGCGCATCATCCACGCACCGGCCACAATCAGCGAGGGAGCGGGTGACCCCAGCCTGCTGGTGGACCGCAGCACCGGTGTCGTCTACTGCTTCTACACCTACTCCCCCAGGCCGGGCATCAGCTTCTGGTCCGGCTCCTCGGGTCTGAACACCGCCAACGACCCGAACAGCCTGCACCTGCAATACATCACCAGCCGGGACAACGGCGCCACCTGGAGCGCCCCGGTGGAGCTGAACCCGACGATCAAGCTGCCGACGTGGCAGCAGGCGTTCTTCTCCTCCGGGCACGGCATCCAGAGCAGCACCGGCCGTCTCATCCAGCCGTTCGTCTACCGGGACGGGGCCGGCCTCACCCAGACCGGCAACATCTACAGCGACGACCACGGCGTGACGTGGCGGCGCGGCGGACCGGCCGGCGGGAACATCAACGAGAGCAAGGCGATCGAGCGCGGCACCGGGGCGATCGTGCAGAACATGCGGCACAACAGCACCCGCAGCCGCTTCTACTCGACGTCGACCGACGGTGGCGTGACGTTCGGCGCGGCCACGGCCAGCGCGGTGCTGACCGATCCGCTCTGCAACGCCGACGAGATCTCCTACCTGCGCCCGTCCGAGCTGGGCACGAACGGCGCACCGGTACGCACCCGCACCGCGCTGTTCAGCAACAACGCGGCCCCGGCCGCGCGCAACGACCTCACCGTCCGGCTGTCCACCGACGACGGCGTCAGCTGGCCGGCTCGCGCCCTCGTCAAGCCGGGCGGTGCGGGCTACTCGACGATGGCCGTGCTGTCCGACGGGACGGTCGGCAACCTGTACGAGGTGGGCAACACCGGTGGGATCTTCTTCGCCCGCTTCACCCTCGACTGGGTCAAGGGGGCCTGACCGGCAACCTTCCGCCCCCGGCGCCGGCACCACGCCGGCACCGGGGGCGGTCCCGTTGTCCGCTCAGCCGTCGAGGGTGCGGATCACCTCCGAGGTGTCCAGCCGGGGCAGACGTGTCGGCCCGGTGTGCGGGCCCGGGTGCCCGAGGTTGAGCAGGAGCAGCACCTCGTGCCGACCGTCGGGGAAGAACGTCCGCTGGACGCCCGCGACGTCGAAACCCGCCATCGGGCCGGCGGCGAGACCCGCCGCGCGGACACCGACGATCAGGTAGCCGATCTGCAAAGTGGCGCTGAATCGGGCCTGCTCGACGCGCGCCGCCCGGTCCGCCAGCCAGTCCCGGGCCTGCGGGCGGTGTGGATACAGCTCGGGCAGCCGCTCGTGGAAGTCCACGTCGGCGGTGAGGATCGCGGTCAGCGGGGCCCTGGCCGTCTTGGCCCGGTTGCCGCTGGACAGGTACGGCAGCAGCAGGGCCCGGGACTCCGGCGAGCGCAGCAGCAGCACCCGCAGCGGCTGACCGTTGTACGCGGTCGGCCCGTACCGGATCAGGTCGTGGATCGCCGCGATCTGCGCGTCGGTGACCGGCTCGTCGGTGAACGTGTCGGCCGTACGGGCCGCCCGGAACAGCAGGTCCTGGGCGGCCCGGTCCAGCGCGAGCAGGTCGGCCGTGGTGGCTGCGCTCACGCTGGCGCAGCCGTGGTGTAGCCGCCCCGATGGTGCACCAGCGGGGCACCGTCACCGCCGTCGCCGAGCGCCAGCGGCTCGGCGATCACCAGCGTGTGGTCGCCGGCCGGGACCCGGTGCACCACCCGGCAGAGCAGCCGGGCCAGCACCCCGTCGAGCAGCGGCACCCCGAACGGCCC
The DNA here is from genome assembly GCF_040649115.1 of Micromonospora sp. NPDC049049. Lineage (NCBI taxonomy): Bacteria > Bacillati > Actinomycetota > Actinomycetes > Micromonosporales > Micromonosporaceae > Micromonospora > Micromonospora sp. NPDC049049. The sequence goes on from NZ_JBEZEX010000058.1 coordinate 9,318, forward strand.
GGACGTCCAGTCCGGGTACGCGGCGAACCGGTCGATGCCGCTGGTCGCGAAGACAGTGGCGGCCTCCCGCTGCCCGGCGCCCAGCAGGTGCACGGCGACGTGCTCGGCGCGGGCGAGCACCGGCCAGCTCGAGGACGCCACCCCGAGGCAGAACGAGACCAGCGGCGGGTCCAGCGACACCGACGTGAACGAGGTCGCTGTGAAGCCCGCCCGGATGGGCGCGCCGATCCCACCCAGGCAGGCGGGGTCGGTGCCGCGGGCGACAGCGGTGACCACCGTGACGCTGCTGGCCTGCCGCCGCAGCAGAGCGCGGAACAGGTCCGGGTTCACCGGTCGCAGCTCGGCGATGTCCGCCGATGGGCGCTCCACGGTGGTCACGCCGGCACCAGGGTCGACGCGGCGTACGCGCTGGCCGGTCGGGGCAGGCCGTAGTGCTCGCGCAGCGTCCGACCGGTGTACTCGGTGCGGAACAGCCCACGGGAGCGCAGGACCGGCACCACGTGGTCGACGAAGTCGGCGAGCCCGCCGGGCAGGTGCGGCGGCATGATGTTGAACCCGTCGGCGGCACCCTGGGTGAACCACAGCTCGATCTGGTCGGCGATCTGCTCCGGCGTACCGGCGACGACCCGGTGACCCCGACCGCCGCCGAGTCGACCGATCAGCTGCCGGATGGTGAGCTGTTCCCGGCGGGCCAGCTCGGTGACGAGTTGGTAGCGGCTCTGGTGGGCCTGCACGGTGCCGGCGGCCGGCAGCTCCGGCAGGGGCCCGTCCAGCGGCAGGCCGGTCAGGTCGATGCCCAGCATCCCGGAGAGCTGGGCGAGGGCGTAGTCGGGGACGATCAGCTCCTCCAGCTCGGCGGCGAGCGCCAGCGCCTCGGCCTCGGTGCCGCCGAGCACCGGCGCGATGCCGGGCAGGACCTTCACCAGGTCCGGGTCCCGACCGGCGGCGGCGACCTGTCGGCGCAGCTCGGCGTAGAAGCTCTGCCCGTCGGCGAGGGTCTGCTGCGCGGTGAAGACCGCCTCGGCGTAGCGGGCGGCGAAGGCGATGCCGTCCGGCGACGAGCCGGCCTGCACCAGCAGCGGTCGGCCCTGCGGCCCCCGGGGGATGTTCAGCGGGCCGCGGACCTGGAACTCCGGCCCGCGGTGCGCCACCTCGTGCACCCGGTCGGTGTCGGCGAACACCCCGGCGCCGGTGTCGAAGACCAGCGCGTCGTCCTCCCAGCTGTCCCAGAGCTTGATCGCCACGTCGACGAACTCGGCGGCCCGCCGGTAACGGTCGGCGTGTTCGGGGTGGCTGTCCCGGTTGAAGTTGACCGCCTCCCGCTCCTGGGCGGAGGTGACGATGTTCCAGCCGGCGCGACCGCCGCTGAGGTGGTCCAGCGAGGCGAACTTGCGGGCCACGTGGAACGGCTCGTTGTAGGTGGTGGAGACCGTCGCGATGAGACCGATGTGTTCGGTCACCGCGGCGAGCGACGCCAGCAGGGTCAGCGGTTCGAAGACGGCCTGGATGTTGTGCCGGGGGTTCGGCCCGACCGAGAGACCGTCGGCGAGGAAGAGCGAGTCGAGGGTGCCGCGTTCGGCGATCCGGGCCAGCTCCTGGAAGTGACGAACGTCGGTGACCCGACGCGGGTCGGTGCGGGGGTGCCGCCAGGCGGCCTCGTGGTGGCCGACGCCCATCAGGAACGCGTTGAGGTGCAGGGTGCGGGTCATTGGTGTCCGTCCTATCCGGCAGAGACGTCGACGCGCCAGGTGGAGAAGCGACGTTCGAGGGCGACGAGGAGCTGGTTGACGACCAGGCCGATGGCGGAGATCGTGATGATCCCGGAGTACATGTCGGCGATCGCGAAGTTGTACTGCGCGTAGTTGATGAGGTAGCCGAGCCCGGCCTTCGCGCCGACCATCTCGGCCGCGACAAGCACCAGGATCGAGTACGCCCCGGCGAGTCGGACGCCGGTGAAGATGGTCGGCACCGCGGCCGGCAGGATCACCTTCTGGAACAGCCGCAGGTGGTTGAGCCCCATCGAGCGGGCCGACCGGATCAGCAGCGGGTCGACGCCCTTCACCCCGGCGATGGTGTTCAGCAGGATCGGCCAGGAGCACGCGTACAGCACCAGGGCGATCTTGGAGGTCTCCCCCAGGCCGAGGATGAGCACGAACACCGGCAGCAGGGCCAGCGCGGCGGTGTTGCGGAACACCTCCAGCAGCGGGCTGAGCAACTCGGCGAGCGGCCGGTACCAGCCGATCAGCAGCCCGAGCGGAATGGCGGTGAGCACCGCCAGGCCGAGCCCGGCCAACGACCGGGTGAGGCTCGCGCCCACGTGCTCGGCGAGCTGCCCGCTGCGCAGCAACTCCCACCAAGCCACCAGCACCTCCGACAGCGGCGGCAGGAAGACCCGGTCCACCAGCCCGAGCCGGGGTGCGCCCTCCCAGATCGCGGCCAGCGCGAGAATCGCGACGCTGCGGTGCAGGGCCTTTCCGCCGACGCCGAGCAGCCGACCGGCAAGGCCACCGGCACCGGGTCCGGCGGCGGCCACCGCGTCCGGCACGGCCGTCGGGGCCGCCCGCCGGGTGGGACGTTCGGCGATGTCAACCAACGCGGGCCTCCTCGGTGTGGGCCGCCGCCGGCGCCGCGCGCCGCGCGTCCGCTCCGGCGACGACGGGAGTACGAGCACCAACTGTTCCGGTGTGGGCGGTGCGGCTGCCGGTGGCGCTCTCGGCTGCCTGGGCGGCCCGCACCTCGTCACGCAGCAGGGTCCAGATCTGGTGGCGGTGGTGGCGGAACGCGTCGGTGGAGCGCACGTCCTCGACCGCGTCCCGGTCGCCGAGGTCGATGTCGATGACCTGTTTGAGCCGCCCGGGCCGGGACGTCAGCACCGCCACCCGCTGACCCAGGTAGACGGCCTCGTCGATGCCGTGGGTGATGAACACGATGGTCTTGCCGGTGCGGGCCCAGATGCGCACCAACTCGTCCTGCAACGAGTCGCGGGTCTGCGCGTCCAGTGCGGCGAACGGCTCGTCCATCAGCAGCACGTCCGGGTCGTACGCGAGGCTGCGGGCGATGGCCACCCGCTGCTTCATCCCGCCGGACAGCTCGTGCGGGTAGCGGTCGGCGAAGCCGCGCAGGCCCACCAGGTCGAGGTGGTGCTCGATCAGGGCGGCGCGATCGGCGCGGGGCACCCCCTTGGCCTCCAGGCCGAACGCGACGTTGCCGGCGGCGGTGCGCCAGGGCAGCAGCGCGTACTGCTGGAAGACGATGCCCCGGTCCAGGCCGGGACCGGTGACGGGCCGACCGTCGACGAGCACACGTCCCGCGGTCGGCTCGGTGAGCCCGCCGAGCAGGTCGAGCAACGTGGACTTGCCGCAGCCGCTGGGGCCGACGACGACCAGAAACTCGCCGGGACGTACCCCGAGGGTGACCTCGTCCAGCGCGGTGACCGCGCCGGCGCCACCACGCCGGCTGGCGCGGACCGGGAAGGTCTTGCTCACGCGATCAAAGAGGATCTTGTCGGTGCTCACGCGTTCCCCCCGTCCACGAAGGGGTTGAACCGGTTGGTGTAGATGTCGCCGGGCTTCGGACGGTCGCCCTTGAGCTCGCCCTCGGCGGCGAGCCAGTCGATCCAGGTGGCGAACTCCTGCTCGCCGATCACACCGCCACGGCCGGCGACGCCACTGCTCTTCCAGTACGCGACCAGCGACGGGTCCTCGTTGCGGCCACGCTTGCCGATGATGTCCCGCATCCGGGCGACCACTGTCTCCCGGGGTTGGGTGCGGGCCCACTCGATGGCCTTGCCGACCCCGGTGACGAACGCCTTGACGGTCTCCGGGTTGCGCTTGATGAAGTCGTCGCGGAAGACGTAGGTGCCGCCGCTGAAGGCGCCGAGCAGCTCGTAGTCGGTGAAGATGGTGCGGATGCCGCCACCGGCGACCGCCTTGTCCCGGATCACCCCACCGAGCACGGCGACGTCGATCTGCCGCTGCCGCAGCGACTGCTCGGTGTTGACAGGTGGCAGGGCGACCAGCTCGACCTGCTTGATCTCGGCGGGGGTGAGCCCGCCACGGGCGAGCCAGGTCTTGAGCACGGCCTCGGCGTGCGCGCCGAGGGTGTTCATGCCGACCTTCTTGCCGATCAGGTCACGGGGGCCGCGGACCGGGCTGTCGTCGAGCACGTAGTAGCCCTGAAAGGTTTGCGCGTCCGAGCCGTAGTAGCTGACCACGGCCGTGATCGGGGCGTTGGCGGCGGCGAGCTTGACGATGGCGCCGTTGAACGCGCCGCCGAAGTCGCTCTGCCCGGTGGCCGTGGCCTGGATGTCCTGCGGACCGCCGGTGACGTTGCCGATCCAGTTGAGCTTGACGTCGCCGAGGTAGCCGAGGTCGGCGGCGAGTTCGGGGAGGGTGACCTGGCCGACCGAGCCCTGGTAGCGCAGCGCGCTGGCCTGGGCGCCGTCGGCTGCCGCGTCACCGCCGCAGCCGGCGGTGGCGGTGAGCACGACCAGCGCGGCAACGGCGGCGAGGGTACGCAGAATGGCACGACGGGGTGGGGACATGAGGAGTCTCCTGATCTGTCCACGATGGGAGCGGGGACGCCCGGATGAGGGCGTGCGGGCACGCTGCTCCGCGTTGAGCGGGCGGGCGGTGGGAGTGCGGCGCTGGAGCCGAGCCGGATGGACCGGTCAGCTCAACAGAGCGCGCTCGCGTGCCGGACCAGGTCGACGTGCACACGAGCGGTGAGGAGAAGCTCATCCCGCTGCGACATGACCCCATGCTGCCCGGGATCGGAACGAGCGGTCAACGGCCTTCCAGAAGATGAGACTTCTATCGCTGACGATGTTACGAAGCGCCTCGGCCAGCGTTTACCGTGCCGCAACACCTATCTGTTGGATAGAGATTGCGATGCCCTCTCGGCGACCGTCCAGGACGGACCGCGAGAGGGTTTCAACAGTCGCCGGTTCGGGAATGTTCGATCTCGACACGGCAGGGAACGGTGACGAGGGGAGACCTCCGATGGGCCTCATGTTTCGCAAGCGCAAGAAGTACGGTCCGATCATCCTGAACTTCACCGAGAACGGCTTCTCCTCGTGGAGCATCAAGATCGGTCGCTGGTCCTGGAACTCCAAGGCTCGTGCGCACCGGGTCGACCTGCCGGGTCCGCTCTCCTGGAAGCAGGACAAGTCCCGGTCGTAATCATCCCGGGAGTCGAGCGGGGTGCCGGTGATTCACCACCGCCGCCGTTCGAGAAGTGGATCACCCGTTCGATCCGGTACGGCACCTCGTTGGTGCTGGTGTCGTTGCGGGCGGCCAGGTGCGGGCCGAGG
>NZ_JBEZEX010000059.1:0-14406 GCF_040649115.1 Micromonospora sp. NPDC049049
GGGTGGGGCCGGCCCCCCGGGCGGCTTGTGTCCCCCCCCGGACCCCCCCCCACCCGGGCGTCGCGGACCTGCTCCACCGGCAGGTCCGCGAACGCGTTGCGCAGCACCAGCACCGCGAACGGCACGCCCAGCGCGATGTGTACCAGAGCCAGGCCCTGGGCCGTACCGGAGGAGAGCACCAGGCCCAGCACCTCGTTGACCGGCCCGGCGATGACCTGGATCGGCACGACGCTGGCCGCCAGCAGCAGCAGCCCGGTGGCCTGCGCGGCCGGCCCGGTCAACCAGGCCAACGGGTACGCGGCCAGCAGCGCCACCACCAGCACCGTGGCGGTCACCGCGCTGGCCAGCAGCAGGGTGAAGCCCAGCGTGCGCCACAGCTCGGTGCCCGTGATCAGGTTGCGGTAGGACTCGCCATTCGGCGGTGCCGACCACCAACCGCGAGCGGCGGCGTCCACCTGGCCGTGGGCCGACGTGGCGACCAGCACCACCAGCGGCACCAGCCAGGCGATCGCGGCACCCGCCGCGAGCAGCCGGAACACCCGTCGGGGCGGGGCGACCGGGGCGGGCTCCGGTGCCGCCTCGACGCGCGGCGGGGGCCAGGCCTGCCGGACGAAGAGCGCGGCCACCATGATCCCGCCGATCACCGCCACCAGCCACACCACGCCGAGCGCCGCGCCGTCGCCGGTGGTGGTGCCCCCGGACGTCTGCCAGATCCGCAGCGCCAGCACCGAGGCCTCGTCGCGGACCGAACCGGGCGTCATCACCAGGATGAGGTCGAACGTACGGCTGGTGCCCACCGCCACCAACGCGAAGACCACAGCGGTCGTACGCAGCAGCAGTGGCCGCCACTGCGCGTCCCACAGCACGTGACGACGCGTACCGCCGTAGGCGCGGACCGCGTCGGCGAGGCTCTGCGGCACCGCGTCCAGCGCGGAGCGGAAGACCAGCACCGCCAATCCGACCCAGGCCCAGACGAACGCCGACATCAACGCGACGGTGACCATTCCCGGCCCGAGCAACTGCGGGGCGTCCTCGATCGGGCGGCCGGCCAGTCGGGTCGCGACCAGGGTGGCCAGCCCTCGGCTCGGGTCCGGGTCGTACATCAGCCGGAAGGTGACCCCAGTGACGACCAACGGCAACGCCACCGGCACCAGGAGGATCAACCGGACCAGGCCGCCTTCCTGGGAGCGGCGGGACGCGGCGGCGAGCAGATAGCCCAGTGCCGTCACCACCGCCGGCACCAGCAGCGCCCAGAGGACCGTCCGACCGACCACCGCGCCGGTGCCCGGGGCGGCGAGCGCGGTCCGGAAGTGCGCCGCACCGACCCAGCGACCGTCGGTGGTGACGCTGGCGTGCATGGTCCGCAGCACCGGCCACAGCACCAGCCCGCCGAGCAGCACCGCGGCCGGCAGCAGCAGGGCCGACGTGGCCCCCGCCGCCGGATAGGCCCGACCGCGCCGGGCTGGACCGACGTCGTCGAGGACCGCCAGCTCGCCGAGGACCCGCACCTGGCTCATCGGCCGCCTCCCGCGCTGCGGGCCGCTGCGGCGAGCAGGCCGGTGGCCCGGCGGATCGCCTCGCTGGCGCGGACCCCGTCGGTGACGTCGGCGAAGAAGCCCTGCATGATGCGCCAGATGCCGACCCCGTCCGAGCCGGTGAACGCCCCGCGCAGTTGGTCGGAAAGGTCGAAACGCAGGGTGCCGGGGGCCCGCATTTCCGTGGCGAGTTGCTTGCCGACGCCGTCGGTGTAGCTGGTGATCGAGACGTTGGTGTTGGGCGACAGGTAACCGCCTTCGCGTAGCCACGGTTGGAACGAGTCGGCCCTGGCCAGCCATTCGACCAACTCGACCCCGCCCCGGGCGTCGGCGAACGCCACTGCCGCGTCGCCACCGACGATCAGGGGACCACCGCCCGGCTGGGTGCCCGGGAACCGGAACGTGACAGGTGCCTCCGGGCCGCGTCGGAACGGACGAACGACGTCGGCGGTGAAGTCGGCTCCCAGGAGCATCACCGCCCGCTTCGTGTGCACCACCTGGATCACCGACTCCTCGTACTGGGTGAGCAGCGCACGACGGCCGCCACCGACGAACGCGCCACCGATGCTCCACAGCCCGGCGAGGCGGTCCAGGGCGTCGCGTACCGGCGTGTCCTGCCAGTCGGCGCCCTGTTGGGCGAGGGCGTAGTAGCTCCCGGGTGCCATGTCGGCCAGAACGTTCTCGAACCAGTCGGTGAGCACCCAGCCGTCCGCGGCGCCGATGGCCAGGGGCGCCGGGCCGCCGTCGCGTCGGGCGCGCGCGGCCAACTCCCTGGTCTGGTGGAGGAGTTCGTCCCAGGTGGTCGGCGGCGCGGGCAACATGGAGGGCAGGTGCCAGACCAGCGACTTGTGCGCCGCCTTGACCCAGACGCCGTAACGTTCGCCCTCGGTCATCAGCAGATCGCTCAGCTCGACGCGCACTGCGTAGTCGGTGGACGGGCGCACCGGGCTCAGCCAGCCGCGCTGGGCGTACTCGGTGACCAGGCCGGGGCGCGGCAGGATCGCCACGTCCGGGATGGTGCCGGCGAGGTGTCGGGTGCGCAGGAACGCGTCGATGTCGTTGCCGGCGCTGATCACCTGCACCGGGGCGGGGTAGCCGGCGACGACCCCGCGGAACCGGTCCAGCTCGCTGGTGCTCCACACCACGGCGACCTGCACCGACCGGGTTCCGCCGGAGCAGCCGGCGGCCAGGGTGGTGGCGCCCGCGGCGACGGCGCGCAGCAGCGTACGGCGACCCACCCGGGCGGCCGGCCTCATCGGGCCGCCTCGCTCGGCTCGGTGACCAGCTCGTGCCGCACCGGTATCTCGGCCAGGGTGGCCGGGTCGGCGGTGCAGACCAGCACCGCCACCCCGGGGGCGTCCGGCGGCGAGAGGCGAGGCATCAGATCACCGAGGCGGCTGTCGCCCGCCGAACCGGCCGGCAGGTCGACCACCAGCACCTCCGGCAGGCAGGCCGCCGCTCGGGCGAGCGCCACCCGGAACCGCTGGGCGTCGGAGATCTGGTGCGGCAGCAGGGCGAGGGAGAGCGCCAACTCGAGCCGGTCGACCACTGTGGCCGTCCAGTCGTTGGCCACCTCGTGCACCCGTTCGCGTTTGCGCTGGCCGTACTCGATGTTGCGCCGCACAGTGAGCTGCGGCAGCAGCGCGCCACCGGCGGGCACGTAGCCGATCTGCCGGCGCGGCGGCGGCAGGCTGGTGACGTCCCGGTCGCCGACGAGGACGCGGCCGGTCACCGGCGGGGCCAGCCCGGCCAGCACCCGGGCGACCGCCGTGCCGAACCGGGGCGGCGCCACCAGGGCGGCAAGTGTGCCGGCGGGAACGTCGAGGGTCACCGGCCCGGTGCCGGGGACGGCGACCAGTGCGCGTAGCCGTAACGTGGCCCTCACCTCCGGTGACCATTGATGACCGTCCCAGGGTGGCACACCGTGCCGACAACCGACGCCCCCGGCCTTTCCACTGTGGAGACGGTCGGAGCTGTTCAGGAGGGGGAGTAGAGCGCGGCGAGCCCAGCCGCCGTGGCGGCCAGCCGTTCGCGCAGCGCCACCGGGGTCAGTACCTCGACGTCGGCACCGAGGCGCAGCAGGTCACCGTGGGCGTGGGTGAGCGACTCGATGGGCAGCACCGCTGTCACCCACCCCCGCGCGTCCGGTGGCCCGGCGCTGCTGTCCATCGCTGTCACCACCGGATCGCTGCCGATCTCACGCAACCGCTGCCGCCCGGCGGGGGAGAGCCGGACGTGGGCCTCGTCGCGGTGCAGTCGGGCCCGGAACTGCACCACGTGCGCCCGCCACCAGGACGGCAGGTCGAAGTCGTCCGGGCGGTCGAACTCCTGCACCAGCGGGGTCAGCGCGAGGATCTGGTTGACCCGGTAGGTCGCCGGCGCGCCCCGGCCGGGCTGGTCGGCCACCACATACCAACGGCCGCCCTTGAGGACCAGGCCGTACGGCTCCAGGACCCGGGTCACCTCGCCGTTCCAGCCGCGGTAGCGCACCTCGACGCGGTGCTGGCGCCAGACCGCCTCGGCCGTGCGGGCCAGCTCGGGGGAGGCGTCGCCATCCGCGTACCACCCGGGAGTGTCCAGGTGGAAGCGTTGTTGCAGTCGGGTCGCCCGGTCGCGCAGCGGCGCGGGGAGCGCGGCGTGCAGCTTGAGTTGCAGCGCCGCCACCACGTCGCCGTAGCCCAACTCGTCGGCGGGGCCGGGCAGGCCGGCGAGGAACAGCCGGTCGGCCTCCTCGGCGGTCAGCCCGGTCAGTCGGGTCCGCCAGCCGTCGACCAGTTGGTAGCCGCCGGCGTGCCCGGCCTCGCCGTAGAGCGGGATGCCGGCGGCGTGCAGCGACTCGACGTCCCGGTAGATGGTGCGGGGGGAGACGGCCAACCGCTCGGCGAGCTGCGCGGCGGTCAACCGTCCGTGCGACTGGAGCAGCAGCAGGACGGAGAGAAGTCGAGAGGCCCGCACTTCACTGACACTAGTTGTCAGGGGACCCGTCCTACCGTCCCGGCATGGCATTTCGCGACAAGGAACTACGAACGCCCGGGCCAGTGCTGATCGGCGGCCGGCAACTCAAGCGCTACCACATGGACCAGCCCGAGCGGCCGATCGAACCCGAGGTGGAGAAGGCCGCGTACGACCTGCTGCCCGACCTGCTGGCCGACGTCGTCGACGACGGCACCCCGGCCGCCGGGTGGGTGGTGCTGCACCGGGGCGCGGACACCGGCGCCTACCTGCTGGCGTACACCTGGGTGTGGGACAACGCGCTGGAGATCCGTGTCGCCGCGGCCGGGAAGCCGGCGCTGGACTGTCCCGACGACGACCCGGCACACTTCGTCCACCTACGCCGCCCGGCGGTGGGCTGCGTCTGGGAGTTGGCGGTTCTGGAACACGAGCGGGCCGCCTGGGTCCGGCACATGCTGCTGCCGGAGAGTCCGAATCTGACCGACTATCTGCGTGACACGCGAGCGGAAGGGCCGGTGGGCCGCTGATGGGCGACTTCGACTTTTTTGTGGGCACCTGGAACGTCGTCAACCGGCGGCTGCGCGAGCGGCTGGTCGGCTCCGACGAGTGGGAGGAGTTCCCCGGGGTGTCGGTCGCGCACGGCTTCTTCGCCGGCGGCGGTCACTTCGACGAGATCACCTTCCCGACCAGGGGATCCGCCGGCGCCACGATCCGGGTCTTCGATCCGGCCCGGCAGGAGTGGTCGATCTACTGGACGAGCAGCGACACCGGGGTGCTGGGGCTGCCGCCGATGGTGGGCCGCTTCGTCGACGGGGTCGGCCACTTCTACGCCGACGACCAGCACGAGGGGCGTCCGGTCCGGTGCCGGTTCATCTGGTCGGGCATCAGCGCGACCACCGCCCGGTGGGAGCAGGCGTTCTCGGTCGACGGCGAACAGACCTGGGAGACCAACTGGATCATGGAGTTCACCCGAGCGTCGGACTAGTGGTCTCGCGCTGACGTCCGGTGGGTGATTCGGGAGCGACGTCAGGTCACCGGCGTGCTCGGGCCCAGGTCGCGGCGGCGCAACAGGATGGTCAACGCCACGAGGACGACCAGCAGGGCCGCCATCGCGTACACCGGGGCCGAACCGAGCGGTGCGAGCAGTGCCAGCAGCGCGACGACCGGGAAGGCGACGACCACCGCGCCGTGCTGCTGGCGGCGCACGTGCAGCATCCAGACCGTGAGCAGGAAGACGGCGATCGGGACGGCCAACGCGTACCCGGCGACCCTTCCCGAGATGTGCGCGAGGTGCCGCTCGTGGTCCACCGACACGCTCAGACCCGCGCCGACCGCGGCGACCGCCGCGAAGATCAGGTAGTGGCCGTAGCCCCAGACCAGCGTGTACGGCATGCGGTCGGGCGCGTCGATGGGCCGGTCGAAGTAGAGCCACCACAGGGCGAACACGATCACGGCGGCCGCAGCCGCCAGTGACCAGAGTTGACGGTCGCCGGCGTCGACTCCGGTCTGGATGGCCACCGACGTGGCGAGCACCACGTCCCCGAGCACGATCAGGGTGAACAGCCCGTACCGTTCGGTGATGTGTCGCGGATGCCAAGGGGTCATGCCCGGGCGCTCGGCCACCGCCGGCACCAGCAGGTCGGCCACGACCAGCAGCAGCAACGCCGCGGTCCCCCACGCCTGCGGCAGGGCCAGTCGGAGCAGCCAGCCGATCTGGACGACGGTGACTCCGACCGCGTACCGCCGGGCCGCCGGGCGGTGCGCCGGGTCACCGGCGGCGGCCCGGCACCACTGCACGACGAGCGCGATCCGCATCACCACGTAGCCGTACGTGATGACGCTGAAATCGCCGTCGTTGAACGCGCGAGGCACGCCGGCCGCGATGATCAAAGCGCCGGCGATCTGCACCAGCGTCGCGATCCGGTAGAGGTCGTCGTCAGTGTCGTAGGCCGAGGCGAACCAGGTGAAGTTCATCCACGACCACCAGATCGCGAAGAAGACCAACAGGTACCTGGTCAGCGCGTGGCCGAGCTGATCCTCGGAGACGGCGTGGTGCAGGCTGGCGGCGGCCTGCGACACCGCCACCACGAAACACAGGTCGAAGAAGAGCTCCAGCGGCGTGGCCGTGCGGTGCGGCTCGTCGCGACGACGGGGCCGCATCGGCCGGTAGAACGGCCGCACCGACCGGGGCTGGGTCACCGAAACTCCTCAGACCACCTGTCGGGTCAGCCGCGCCGACGGCAGTGGGTCAGCCCCTCCAACACCAGGGTCAGCCCCGCGCCGATCAGCCAGACGTCCTTGGCCAGCCCTGCGCCCTGCTGGGTCGGGCGAATGCTGCCGGGTTCGCGCATCCCCGGCGTCTTCAGGTAGAGCTGCACCAGGCCCGCGCCGAACGCGGTCAGGCCGAGCCCGGCCAGGGGCGCCGGGACGAACGGCGCGAGCAGCGCGGCCCCCAGGGCGATCTCCGAGTACGACAGCAGCTTGGCGAATCGCGTCGGCTCCAGTTGACCGAGCTGGGGCATGGCGGCTACCGCCATCCCGTGCAAGCCCTCCGCGGCGGTCCCCTCCAGAGTGCGCTTGCCCAGACCCGAGTTGAGGAAGTACGCGCCGATGCTGACCCGTAGCGGCAGGTGCGCGAATTTCATTGTCACTCCCGTTGGCCGTGGTCGAATGCGGCCCGCGTACCCCGCACCGCCCGCGATAACCCGCCGGGCCGGCTGGGCTGGCCGTGGTGGTCGCGGTAGGTTCGCCAGGGGCCCACCGCCGAGCCCGTGGCACACCCGCCCACCTCGGCACGCGGCCCCGCCGCAGACCACCAGCAGGAGGCGAAGTGAGCCAGGAAGTCCGGGGAGTCATCTCCCGCAGCAAGGGCGCACCGGTCGAGGTCACCACCATCGTGGTGCCCGATCCCGGGCCCGGTGAGGCGATCGTCCGGATTCAGTCGTGCGGGGTCTGCCACACCGATCTGCACTACCGCGAGGGTGGCATCAACGACGACTACCCGTTCCTGCTCGGTCATGAGGCGGCGGGCATCGTCGAGCAGGTCGGCGAGGGCGTCACCGACGTCGCCCCGGGTGACTTCGTCGTCCTCAACTGGCGCGCGGTCTGCGGCGTGTGCCGCGCCTGCCGTCGCGGGCGGCCCTGGTACTGCTTCAACACCCACAACGCCACCCAGCGGATGACCCTCACCGACGGCACCGAACTCGCCCCGGCTCTCGGCATCGGGGCGTTCGCCGAGAAGACCCTGGTGCACGCCGGGCAGTGCACCAAGGTCGACCCCGCGGCCCGACCCGCCGCCGTGGGCCTGCTGGGTTGCGGGGTGATGGCCGGGCTGGGTGCGGCGATGAACACCGGCAACGTCACCAGGGGCGACTCGGTCGCGGTGATCGGCTGCGGCGGCGTCGGGGACGCAGCGGTCGCCGGTGCGGTCCTCGCCGGCGCCACCACGATCGTCGCTGTGGACACCGACAGCCGCAAGCTCGACTGGGCCCGCAAGTTCGGCGCCACGCACACAGTGAACGCGTCCGAGACCGACCCGGTCGAGGCGATCCGTGCCGCCACCGGTGGCTTCGGCGCCGACGTGGTGATCGACGCGGTGGGCCGACCGGAGACCTGGAAGCAGGCGTTCTACGCGCGCGACCTGGCCGGCACCGTGGTGCTGGTCGGCGTACCGACCCCGCAGATGCAGATCGAGCTGCCGCTGCTGGACGTCTTCGGACGGGGCGGCGCGCTCAAGTCCAGCTGGTACGGCGACTGCCTGCCCAGCCGGGACTTCCCGATGCTCACCGAGCTGTACCTGCAGGGCCGGCTCGACCTGGACGCGTTCGTCACCGAGGAGATCGCGCTCGACCAGGTCGAGAACGCCTTCGACCGGATGCACCACGGCGACGTGCTCCGCTCGGTGGTGGTGTTCCCGTGACCGCCCGCGTCGACCACGCGGTCACCTCGGGCACGTTCTCCCTCGACGGGCAGACCTTCGACGTGGACAACAACGTCTGGGTGATCGGTGACGACCGCGAGTGCGTCGTCCTGGACGCGCCCCACGACGTGGCGGCGATCCTCGCCCTGGTGGGCGACCGGCAGGTCCGGGCGATCCTGGCCACCCACGCCCACGATGATCACGTACGGGTGGCGCCCGAGCTGGCCGAGGCCACCGGCGCGCCGGTGCTGCTGCACGCCGCCGACCGGGTCCTCTGGGACATGGTCCACCCGCACCTGCCGCCCAACGGCGAAGTGCACGACGGGCAGAGCATCGAGGTGGGCGGCACCACGCTGCGGGTGCTGCACACCCCCGGGCACAGCCCCGGGGCGTGCAGCTTCCACGCGCCGGAGTTGGGCGCGGTGTTCACCGGCGACACGCTCTTCGCCGGCGGGCCCGGCGCGACGGGCCGCTCGTACAGCGACTTCGACACCATCGTCCGGTCGATCCGCACCCGTCTGCTGACGCTTCCCGCGGAGACGGTCGTGCACACCGGCCACGGCGACGACACGACGATCGGCGCGGAGGCACCGCACCTGCAGGAGTGGCTGGACCGCGGCCACTGAGCCCAGCACACCGGCCAGCTGTGCGCGGTCGACGGGCTCAGCGTTCGTCGGCCGCGCCCAGCACCGGTTTGACGTCCAGGATCGGGGTGCCGTCGAGGGCCTCCAGGTCGGTCACCTCGACGCGCAGCCCGTCCACCGTCAGGACCCGCACCCGGTGCAACCCGATCGGGTTGGGCCGGTGCGGTGAGCGGGTGCTGAACACCCCGGTCTCCGGACGGTTCGCGTCGCCGCGTGGGTGCACCGCGAGCACGTCGCGCCGGGCACGGTCCAGCCAGGTCAGCACCAGCAGCTCCGTGCCGACGCGCAGATCACGCAGGGCCTGGTCGACCCGCGCGTCGAAGATCAGCCACGCCGCCGGCGCGCCCTCGTCGCCCTGCCGTGGCGCGCTCGCCGCGTCGGTCAGCGGCGAGGCGACCCGCCCGACCGGTCGCAGCAGGTACGTGTCACCGCTCGCCGTCTCGACCATCGTTGCTCCCCTCTGGACGGCCCCAACCTAACCTCGCCCGGCGCTAGGATCTTGAACATGGCCGCCGACTCGCCCGTCCCCGCCGTCCGTCAGTTGCGCCTCGTGGTGGAGGCCACCGACCACGAGGCCGCCGTCGCGTTCTTCCGCGACGCGCTGGGCCTGCCGGAGGAGGCGGCGTTCAGCGGCGAGGGGGATGCGCGGGTGGTGATCCTGGACGCCGGCCGCGCCACGCTGGAGATCGCCAACCCCGCGCAGAAACGCCTGATCGACGAGGTTGAGGTGGGCCGGCAGGTCGCGCCGCGCATCCGGGTGGCCTTCGAGGTGGACGACACGGAGGCGACGACCGCCCGGCTGGTGGCCGCCGGCGCGGGCGAGATCGCGCCGCCGACGCGTACGCCGTGGCAGTCACTCAACTCCCGCCTCGACGCGCCCGCCGGGCTTCAGATCACCATCTTCCAGGAACTCCTCGGGCCGAACGAGGGTGTCGGGACTCGTGATGCGGGGCCCGCAGGTGACGGCGACAACTAACTCCGGCGGCGGGCGGACCGCGGTCCTGATCCGGTCGGGACCTTCCAGCACCCCGCCGCGACGGCGCCTTCTCCTCGGCTAGGGCGAGCCGCACGGCTGCCTGACCCACCGTGCTGGTCTCGACACTCACTCACGGTAGCGACAAACCGCCAGCTGCCTGCCTCCCCAACACCCCGCACGGACCTTTGCTCTGCTTACCTATCTGCACCACGTCCCGTCAGCTGCGCATACGCCCTTTCCGCCAGCTACCGCGGTCCGTCCTCGTGGTCACGAAACGTGGCCGGTGCGTATAGGTAAGCAGAGCAAAGGCTGACGTCCGCACATCGCTCTCGCGCTCCGAGAACACCCCCGTGTCACGCCCGTCCGGTCTGATGCCGGCAGGGCCTCGGTGTCCGACTCTGCGCGTGACCAGGGCCGCAGCCTGCAGGGGTTCGGGCAATTCCGGAATGCCCGACACGTGAACCCGGTTGTGTCCCCCGTACCGCCGGAGCCCAAACCCTTTTCCGCGGTCATCTCCCGAGGAGTGTTCACCCCGGAGCGCTCCGCACGATCGAAAGGGCAACCATCGTGAAGGTCGACTTCACTCGATGGCTCCCCGCCATCGCTAAGGACTCGTACCGCAAGACCGCGCTGAGCGTGGCGGGTGTGGCTGCTCTCGGTGGTCTGGCCCTCGCGCCGACCGCGGTCGCCGCACCGGTCACCTCCGGACCGCACCAGGGCGCCGTCGCCGCCATCGACCGCGCCACCGGAAAGGCCGCCACCACGGCCCGCCAGGACGACCAGCCCGTCGAGTCGGGCCTCACCACCGGCTCCGCCACCGGCAAGCCGCTGGCCGGCAAGCCGAGCCGAGCCCAACTGATCCCGCACGGCATCGAGGGCGCACAGTCGCGCGTACCGCTCGACGACGCGCAGTTGGCCAACGCCCGGGCAATCGTCGACGCCGCCAAGAAGACCGGCGTCGGTGACCGGGGCGCGGTGATCGGCGTCGCCACCTCGTTGCAGGAGTCGAAGCTGTACAACCTCGGCCACCTCGGCGCGTACAACGACCACGATTCGCAGGGCCTGTTCCAGCAGCGTCCGTCGTCCGGTTGGGGCACGCCCGACCAGATCACCGACCCGGAGTACGCCGCCACGGCGTTCTTCACCGCACTCAAGAACGTCGGCGGCTGGCAGGACCTGCCGCTGACCGCCGCCGCGCAGACCGTGCAGGTCTCCGCCTTCCCCTACGCGTACGCGCAGTGGGAGGAGCAGGCGGCGGACATCGTCCAGCAGATGTGGTGACACCCGCACACGAGGCCGGCCGGCTCCCTTCGACGGGAGCCGGCCGGTTCTGTGTGTCCGGGTACCTCAGCAGGCCGGGTAGAGGCGGCGGGTGCCGACCCCGGCCGCGTACGCGTCCCGGTCGCTGAACCGGCAGCCGTAGTCGGGTCGGGCCACCACCGCCGGGTCGGTCACGGTGTCGCCGGCCGGGCGCTTGCCGGTGCGTACCCAGGACACCAGGTCGTCCCAGGCGGTGCCGGCCTCCGCCGGGGTGAACTCGCAGTGCTGCGTCGCCCGGATAGCCCGCTGAACCACCAGCCTGCTGCGACCGTTGCGCGCCACGTCGGTGGCGTACGCCTGCTCCATGCTGAACGGTACGAACAGGTCACCGAGACCGTGCAGGCTGAGTACCGGCGCGGTCGGGCGGCCGGCGATGCGCGGCACCTCGGTCAGCGTCGGCAGCAGCCGCTGCCGCAGGTTCTCCGGGGCGACCCGCTGCACCGTCGCGTTGATGCTCACCGGGCTGTTCGGGGTGTAGCGGGTGAGCAGGTTGGTGGACAGCTGGCCGGGCCGCTGGGCGGGGGAGTTGCCGCTCCCGGTGGGCACGCTGATCGAGAAGAGGAAGTCCTTCCAGACCGCGAATGCCGCGTCGGCGCCGGGACGCGGCCCGCCGGAACGGTTCACCGTGATCGCCCGCAGCTGCTTGCCCCGGTCCGTTGTGGTGTCCGGCCCGGTGGGGGTCAGCCCGGCCAGACCGAGCGCCACCTGGATGCGGGGCACCGCGTTGGTCAGATAGTCGGCCGGCGTGGGATACGCCGGCACCCCGGAAAGTGCCTGCGCGACCAGGTTGTAGTCCAGGTAGAAGTCGAGCAGCGTCTGATCACCGAGCACCCCGCACATCGGCAACGCGCCGTCGTAGAAGCCGGGGTACTGCTCCAGTGAACGACCGATGACGTACCCACCCATCGACACCCCGGCGACGTAGGTGTGCTGCGGTCGGCGGACCGTCCGCCCGAAGTGGTCGGCGAGATCCTTCGTCCCCAGCACCCCGGAGCGGATGTCGAAGCCGTTCCGGTCGTACGAGGACGACGCCCACGCGTACCCCTGCTCCAGCACGCGCTGCCGCAGCCCGAAGGCCGGCGGTTCCGGCGAGAGCACAGTGCCCTGGCCGCGGTAGCCGTGCGCCCACAACACCAGGTCGCCGTTCCACCGGCCGGGGACCTCGATGATGTACCCGGCGTGGCGGTGCACGCCCTGGCGTACCGTCGTCGGCCGGCCGCCCACCACCAGCGGCGCCAACGGCGGATTCTCGATGGTGTAGCCGGGCAGTGGCTCGCCGCCCCTCGCGTCGCGACCGGTGGCGCTGGCCGGCGCCGCGCCGGCCAGACCGACCGCGAGGGTCAGCGTCGCGGCGGCGACGAGCAGACGGTGGAGGTGACGAACGGGTGTGGACAGCATCGATGCTCCCCATCGGGCGGTTGTCGCCCGGGGGCGACCAGCGGGACGGTTGCCTACCGGTCGGTAGCGTCCTGAACCTAGAACCGCCGTCGACCAGTGTCAATGGGTTCGCTGATCCGCCGGTCAACACGACGATCCAGCCCTACCCGGTCGTTCAGGCCGGTGGGCCGATCGGGTTGACTGGTCGCCGTGGACGAGTCGATCTGGGAGGCGGCCAGAGCGTCACGCGGCTGGCTGGACGCGGCGAACGGCACCGGGCAGACCGAACTGACCTGCCGGATCCTCAAGCTCACCGAGGAGGCGGGGGAGGCTTCGGCTGCCTGGATCGGGTTGCTCGGGCAGAATCCGCGCAAGGGTGTCACCCACACCCGCGAGGACGTCGCGGCGGAGTTGGCCGACGTCGCCTTCACCGCGCTGGTGGCCATCGAAAGCCTCGGGCTGGACGCGCAGACGGCTCTGGACGCCTGCGCCGCGAAGGTGCGCTCCCGCCTGACGGGGCGATAACCGCCTGACGTCCGGGATGCCCCGACTGCCGTGAGCCCGAGTGGATTACGTGGTTGACCGGTGCTCCGATGCCACAGGCCCGGTGCCGTGTGGGCGTTGTGTCCGTTTCTGGGGTGTGGCGGGGTGCACTCGCGGGCCGGAATCATGGCCGGGCCGGGGTCGTTACACAGTCTGACGATCGGAGCACCACCGACCCGCCGCCCAACCCCTGAAGGCTGGTCACGAGGTCGGAATGACCCCGGCCCCCCGGTCGTTACACATGGACCCGGCGCCACGAGCCCCCCGCTCGCCAGGTCGCCGGTTCCGACGCCCGATCAGGTGGCGTCACCCCCTCAGACTTTCCCTTTGTTTGTGCAGCGCCGGACGAGGTGCTCACACCCGTAACTGCCGTTCCCCCTTGGCGGTGCGGGTGTCCTACCCCCGAAGGAGCTACCCCCATGAACACGATCATGCGTAAGAGCGTCCTGTCCGTTGCTGGTCTCGCGTTCGCCGGCGGTGTCTTCGCTGGCCCCATCGCGCACGTGGCCAACCCCGTCGACGCCAAGCCCGTCGCGGTTGCGGTGCAGGCCGACAAGCCCGACACCAGCAAGCTGATCCCGCACGGCACCCAGGGCGACCAGTCCCGGATCACCCTCAACGACGAGCAGACCGCCAACGTCAAGGCGATCATCGCCGCCACGAAGAAGGCTGGTCTGCCCGAGCGGGCCGCGGTCATCTCGATCGCGACGAGCCTGCAGGAGTCGAAGCTGGAGAACCTGGGCCACCTGGGCGACATGAATGACCACGACTCGTTGGGCCTGTTCCAGCAGCGTCCGTCCAGTGGTTGGGGTACGCCGGAGCAGATCACCGATCCCGAGTACTCCACGACGGCGTTCCTGAAGGGTCTGAAGCAGGTTGACGGGTGGCAGGACATGGCGCTGACCGACGCCGCGCAGACGGTGCAGGTGTCGGCCTACCCGGACGCCTACGCCCAGTGGGAGCAGCAGGCCGCCGACCTGGTCGGCCAGTACTGGAACAGCTGACCGCGTCACGGCGCACAGCACGACGGCATCGGCCGCTGGCCGGCACCCGCATACATCTCCCACCGCCTGGAGGAGATCCGCGAGATCGGCGACCGGGTCACGGTACTCAAGGACGGCCGGACCACGGCGGCGAACC
>NZ_JBEZEX010000060.1:0-13458 GCF_040649115.1 Micromonospora sp. NPDC049049
TGGTGGGGCTGCGGTGGGTGCGTCACGGCCCACCGCGGTCCGCCACTCGGGTACCTCGTCGCCGTGCGACCGTTTTCCCGGTACCGCCCGCACGCCGGGATGATCATCGTTGCGGCCGTAACGTGTGGGCTGATCTACGCGGCTGGGCCGTTACTGCCGTCCGTCATGCGTTCGCGGCGCGCCGCCGCGGTGTGGCTGGCCGCCGTCGGCGCGGTCTGGCTGATCCTGCTGACCCTGTCGGCGGACGCGGTATGGGTGGCGTTCCCGCTGTATTTCCTACAGCTGCACCTGCTGTCACGCCGCGCCGGCCTGACCGCCGTAGTGACCACCACAGTGGCGGCTGTCATCGGTTTCGCCGCCCACCAGGGCTCGTTCAGCCCGACGGCGGCGATCGGCCCGACCCTCGGCGCCGCCGTGGCGGTCGCGGTGGTGTGGGGATACCAGAGCTTGTACCGCGAGAGTGAACACCGCCGAAGGCTGATTGGGGAACTCACCGCGACCCGCGCAGACCTCGCCGCCGCACAGCACACCGCCGGTGTCCTCGCCGAACGCGAACGCCTCGCCCGTGAGGTCCACGACACCCTCGCCCAGGGCTTCACCAGCATCCAACTACTGCTACGGGCTGCCGAACGCGCTCTTCCCGACACCCCGCACAAAGCCGCCCATTACGTCGGGCAGGCCCGCCAGGCCGCCGTCGACAACCTGGCCGAGGCCCGCCGCTTCGTCGCCGCGCTCACCCCGCCCGCCCTCGACGACACCACTCTGGCCGGCGCCCTGGAACAGCTGTGCGCCACCACCAGCACCCGCCACCGCCTCACCGCGCGTTTCCACCTCACCGGCGATCCCCGGCCGCTGCCGGCCGCGTACGACACAGCCTTACTGCGTATCGCCCAGTCCGCCCTCGCGAACACCGTGCGCCACGCCGAGGCCACCACCGCCGACGTCACCCTCAGTTACCTCGGTGATCACGTCGCCGTGGACATCGTCGACGACGGCCACGGCTTTGACCCGCACCGACTTCCCGCACCCGAAGCAGGCAGCGGCGGATACGGCCTGCCCGCGATGCGCGCCCGCGTCCTGGCCCTCGGCGGCACTCTCACCCTCGAGTCTGTCCCGGGCCACGGCACCGCTCTGGCCGCCCAACTGCCACTCGCCTGCTCGAGCGACCACCCCGTCAAGGCGACCTCATGACCGACGTCCCCATCCGCCTGCTGCTGGCCGACGACCACCCCATCGTCCGTGCCGGTCTACGCGCCATACTGGAGACCGAACCCGGCATCGAAGTCGTGGCCCAAGCCGCCACCGCCGAAGACGCCGTGGCCCGCGCCTGCCAAGGCGACATCGACGTCGTGCTCATGGACCTGGAGTTCGGTAAAGGCATGAACGGTGCCCAGGCCACCGCCGCTATCACCGCCCGACCCGGCGCCCCCCGCGTACTGATCGTCACCACCTACGACACCGACGCCGACACCCTGCCCGCCATCGCAGCTGGCGCCACCGGTTACCTACTCAAGGACGCCCCACCCGAAGACCTCGCCGCCGCCGTCCGCACCGCCGCGGTCGGCCGAACCACTCTCGCCCCGGCCGTCGCCGACCGGCTCATGAACCGGCTACGCGACCCCAGCACCACCCTGACCCCCCGCGAAACCGAAGTCCTCACCCTGGTCGCCGAAGGCCTGTCCAACCACGCCGTCGGTGTCCGCCTGCACCTCACCGAAGGCACCGTCAAATCCCACCTCGCCCGCATATACACCAAACTCGGCGTCGACTCACGCACCGCCGCCATCGCCACCGCAACCCAACTCGGCTTGATCCGACGGTGACCCGGACACCACAGAGCCACCGAGCGGCCCCACCGCCTCTCCTCTGGCCACGGTTCCCGCGACCGTCCCTTGGGGCGTGGTCCGTCGGTCAGCCCAGACGGGCGGTCACCGCGGCAACCACCTGTTCCTGTTCCGGCACGAGATAGAAGTGGTCACCGGGGAACGTCGCCAACTCGAAGCCGCCGGTAGTCAACTCCCCCCAGGCCCGCACCGTCGACGTGGTGCACGTAGGGTCCTCGGTCCCCAGGTAGGCGGCGATCGGGGCTCGGACCTTCGCCGGTTCGCGCGGCAGGTGGCGGTAGAGCATCCGCAGGTCCCCCCGGAGCGAGGGCATGATCAGCTCGCGGAGCTTCGGTGACCGCAGCAGCACCGGATCGACCTCACCCAGGGCGCCGATCCGGCCGAGCAGATATTCGTCGTCGGCGAGATCCGGGTCGAGTTCGACCCGGGAGATGTGCGGCGCGCCGTGTCCCGAGACGAAGAGCACGCTCGGCGTGAACCCGTAGCGGGACTCCAGGACCAGGGTGACCTCGTACGCCACCGACGCGCCCATGCTGTGGCCGAAGAACGCGATCGGCCGGTCCAGGTACGGCACGAGCACGTCACTGATCCGTTCGGCGAGCACGTCCATCTGATCCACGCAGGGCTCCAGCAGCCGGTCCTGCCGACCCGGGTAGCAGACCGCCAGCAGATCGGTGGCGCCGTCAAGCAGGCCCGCCCACGGTTGGAACACGTTGGCGTTCCCGCCGGCGTGCGGGAAGCAGACCAGGCGCAGGTCGGACCGCTCAGCTCGGCGGAAGGTCCGCAGCCACCGGCCACGCACCCCGGCCCCTATCATCTCCACGTTTCTCCTCCCGCCAGCCGATGCCCGGTCAGTCCGACATCGCCACGAGGATGCGGCGGCTCCCGGTGTAGGGGCGCCGACCGTGCGCCACCAGCACGTTGTCGATCAGCAGCAGGTCACCGACGCGCCAGTCCACGTCGATTGCCGCGTCCAGCCCTCGGTCGCGGATCTGGAACACGTACTCGTCGGGGATCGGGCTGCCGTCGGCGAAGGTGACCGACTGGGGCAGTTCGTCCTGCGTCATCACCTGGGTCATCACCCGAGCGACCTCGTCGTCCAGAGCGGCCGGGTGCCACTGGTCGCTCTGGTTGAACCACACCTCCACCCCCGTTACGGGGTGCCGGGTGGTGGCCGGGCGGACCTGGCTCACCCGCAGCCCTTCCGCGGTCCACGTCCAGGTCGCCCCGGTGCCGTCGAGGAACGCCTCGACCTCCGCCCGGTTCTCGGTCTCAAAGGTCTGCTGCCAGCTCTTGCCCAGCCCCAGGCCGTCGTGCAGGTTCTGCTGGTAGCACACCCCGCCCGCGAAGGCGGCGCGGACCTCCGGGTCGAGAGACTCCAGCCAGTGATGGGCGTCGACCACCGGGGTGGCACCGCCGGTCGGCGCGGCGAGCTGGCAGTAGAACAGCAGGCGGGCTGGCCAGTGCGCGGCGTACGACAGTTCGTTGTGCATGGAGATGGTGTACGGCGCTGGGTACTCGGTCGAGGTGTAGACGTTGCGGCCGACCTTGGTACGTGGCGAGTTGCCATGCACGTAGGCCAGCCGGTTGGGCAGCACCATGTCCATCACCGGGTCCAGCGCGCCCGGCTCGACGCCGAAGCCCCGGAACACCAGCGCCTTCTCGGTGGTGAGTAACGCCGTCAGGTCCAGCTCCCGCAGATGGCCGATCAGCCCGTCAACGGTGGCTGCGCATCTGGCGCTGCTGGGTGTGATCTCGTGCGGCTGCCACGTGCCGTGCTCGCTCATCGGTCGGTCTCCTCCACGCCAGGGTCGGTCCTGTGCCGGGCAGCCTGACGTGGGCGGCCATATTTCCTCGATATCGTCGCCGGGTTCAACCATGCGGGTCGCGACCGGCTGCCGTCGCCGCCAGCTCGGCGTCGGCCCGCTCGGCGTCGGCCCGCTCGGCAGCTGCCTCGGCTCGTTCCGCCTGTGCGGCGGTACGGGTGCCGAAAGCCAGCACCGCGAACACCGCGATCACCACCATCGTCGCGCCCACGACGGCCAACGCCACCTCGATGCGTACGGTGTCCAGCAGGAAGCCCGCGAGCAGCGCGCCGATCGAGTTGGCACCGGAGGAGAGCAGCGTGAAGATCGAGCCGGCCCGGCCGCGCAGCTCGTCGGGTGTCGTCCTCAGCAGATACAGCACCCCGGCCACGTTGCCGATCCCGGCACCGTAATTGATCAGCGCCAGGAGGACACTGGCCGCAACCAGCCCGGGTGCCACGACCAGCAGCGGCATCAGCACCGCCCACGCCAGGTGGATGCCGATCATCATCCGGCGGATGCCCCACCGGCGCAGGAAGGCGTTGCTGGTCATCGCGCCCGCCATGCCGAAGACGCTGTTGATTGCCAACAGCAGACCGACCGTCGCGGGCGTGCCGTCCCGGTCCTTGACCAGCACCACCAGACCGAGGCCGAGGATCTGGAAGAGAATGTTGCTGGCCGCGAAGAGGCACAGCGCCCGACGCAGGTAGAGCGTGCCCCAGATGAAGGCGACACCTTCCCTGATCTGGGCGATCAGCCCGCCTGCCGAGCCGTCCGACGACCGGGGCGCCCGTAGGTCCCGCCGGACGAACAGCAGGGTCACCAGCGACACCAGGTGCACGGCGGTGGCGAACAGGAACGGCGCGAAGCGGGCCACGGCGTAGAGCACGGTGCCGGTCGGCTGGCCCAGGATGCTGGCGGCATTGGCCCGCGACTCGTTGGCCGCCAGCGCCGCGCCCAGTTGGTCGCGGGGCACCACGGCACACACCGCGGCTCGTTCCGCCAGCGCGTAGCAGATGCCGAGGGTGGCCTCCAGGAACGCGACCACCATCAGGTGCGGCAACCGCACCGCGTCGAGCAGCACCACCGCCGCCACGCTGCCGGCTCCGAAAACGCGGCCGGCGGTGCAGATCAGCATCGTCGTACGCCGGTTCCACCTGTCGACGAGCGCGCCAGCCGGCAGCTGGGCGACGAGGTTCGGCAGCAGCGCGGCGAAGGTGACGAGGCTGGCCGCGGTGGCCGAACCGGTCGACCAGTAGACCAGCAGGGTGTAGCCGATGGAGGTGGCCCGGGCACCGAGCGCGGAGAGCCCCGAACCGGTCCAGAGCAACAGGAACTCCCGGTTGCGGGTGAGCCTCGCCGCGCGGCGGGCGGGCCTGCCCGGCGGCTCGGTGACCGTCACCGCGTCGTCCCACCCGCGTGCGATCGGCACCACTCCAGCACCGCCATCGCGCTGTAGAGCTTGTTCTCCGCCTGACCGAACGCGATGCTCGCTGGCCCGTCGAGCACCTCCGAGGTCACCTCCTCACCGCGATGCGCCGGCAGGTCGTGCAGGAACACCGCGTTCGGGCTGTGCCGCCAGAGTTCCTGTTCGACCCGGAACGGGGCGAAGACCTGTCGCCAGTCCGGGTCCGGCTTCACGGTGCCGGTGGTCTGCCAGCGGGTGGTGTAGATGGCATCCAGTTCGCCCGGCAGGTCTGACATGTGGCACCGCTCGACGATGCTCGCCCCACTGATCTCGGCCTGCCGGGTGGCGTCGGCCAGGATCTGGGCGGGCAGGCCGTAACCGGGCGGGGTACGCAGTTCCAGTTCAACGCCCGGAAACCGGGTGAGCCCCAGGGCGAGGGCGGTGGCCGTGTTGTTGGCCTCCCCCAGGTAGAGCAGGCGCAACCCCTCGATCCGGCCGAACTGCCGCAGCAACGTGGTCAGGTCTGTCAGCGCCTGGGTGGGGTGCTCCTCGGCGCTCATCGCGTTGATCACCGCCATCCGATTCTGGGCAGACCAGGCCCGCAATTCGGCCGGGTCACCGGCGGTGCGGGCGACCAGCACGTCGAGCATGCCGGACAGCACCCGGCCGGTGTCCTCGCTGGTCTCCCCGGTGTTGGTCTGCAGGTCCTGCGGGCCGTACTGGATCACGCCGGCGCCGAGCCGCAGTGCGGCGCTGGTGAAGGCGGTCCGGGTACGCGTCGAGGTCTTGAGGAAGTAGACCCCGGCGACCTGCCCGGCGAGCGGGTTCCCGCACTCCCCGGCGGCGAACGCGGCGCCCCGGGCGATGATCGAGTAGAGGTCCGCATCGGTCAGGTCGCGGATCGACACCAGGTGCCGCACCTGCTGGACGGTGGGGTCGGTGACCGTCGCGGAGACGCTCGGAAAGGTCGTCATCACATGTCCTCCGTCCGTGCGGTGTTCGACATCAGCAGCGACATGACCTCGTCGCCTGTCTCGCCGTTGGTCAGCAGCACCAGCCCTGCCCCGTCCGGAACCCGACCGGTGACGAGCGCCCGGTAGCCGGCGATGTGGCCCCGGTGGGTGAACTCCACGTGCGTTCCAGCACTCCCCTCGATGCGGTCCACCATGCAGCCGAGCCCGAAGACGCCGCCCGGGCCCGCGGTCAGTTGTGCCCTCACCGTTTCCAGGCTGAGCAGGGCCGGATCACCCCGGTAGGCGGTCTGGATCTCACTGGTCAGCGCGGCCAGGTCGGTAGCGGTGGTCCAGAGGCCGGCTGCCGCCAGGTCCGCACGCACCTCCCAACCGTGAGGGTGTGGCTCGCCCCGTTCGTCGTGCCCGGCTGCCACCGGCCGGCCGGACGTCTCCGGAAAGCTCTGGTCGAAGCTGCTGCCGGTCATCCCCAGTGGTGCGAAGACCAGCTCGGCCATCAGGTCGGCGAAGGATGTCAGGGTGACGTCCTCCATGAGCTGCTGGATCACTACGAAGTGGCTGTTGCGCTCCACCGCGACCGGGTCGGGCGCGTCGAGCGCCCGCACCGGTTCGGTGGGCACGCCACGGCCGAGCAGCAGGTCCGACAGCGGCGGTACCGGGCCTCCGCGCGGATGTCCGCTGCTGCCCGTCGAGGTCAGGCCGGCAACGTGGCCGAGCAGTTGCCGCAGGGTCACCGGCCGGTCGGCGGGCAACTGCCACCCCTTGAGGTACGCGTTGACGTCCGCGTCGAGCTGGAGTGCTCCCCTGTCGACCAGGGCCAGCGCACCTACCGCCGCGACCAGCTTGCTGACCGAGCCCACCTGGAAGATGGTCTCCGGGGTCACCGGGGCGTCACCGCCCGCCGTGCAGTGCCCGACAGCAAGGACTTGCACCAACTCGCCGTCCGCGAGCACGGCCAGCGACGCGCCGGGCACCCGCGCCTCGGCGAGCAGCGGAGCGACCCGGGGCAACGGCGCGATCCGGGGCAGCGCCACGGCTCGCGCCGCACCGGCCCCCGGGGCCGTAACGGCCACGGTGAGCGCGGCGGCGAGGTCCGCCAGCGGTTGGTCCATCATCGCCTGTTGCAGGGTGAGCGGGAGGCCGGCCTGCCGAGCCGCGGTGACCACGGGCACCACCAGCAGTGAATGCCCGCCAAGGGCGAAGAACCGGTCCTGACGACCGACCGTGGGCACGTCCAGCACCTCGGTCCAGATCCTGGCGAGGATCGTCTCGGCCGGACCCAGCGGCGGGGCGATCTCCGCCTCCGTCCGCAGTGGCACCGCCGGCAACGCCCGCAGGTCCACCTTGCCGTTGGGATTGAGCGCGATGGCGTCGACCGGCACGAAGGCCGCCGGGACCAGGGCCGCGGGCAGCCGCCGGGCGCAGTGCCCGGCCAGGTCGTCGGCACCACCCACGTGGTACGCGATCAGCTGGTTGCCCCCGCCCGGAGCCGGGCGGGCCACCACCGCCGCGTCGCGTACGGCGGAGTGTTCGAGGAGCACCGCGCGGATCTCGCCCGGCTCGACCCGGTGCCCACGGATCTTCACCTGATCGTCGACCCGGCCGAGCAGGTCGAGTTGCCCGTCCGGCAACCAACGGCCGCGGTCACCGGTGCGGTACAGCCGGGAGCCCGCCGGCCCGTACGGGTCGGGCACGAACCGGGCGGCCGTGTGTTCGGGTCGTCCGGCGTACCCCCGAGCCAGTTGCGGTCCACCGAGGTAGACCTCGCCGACCGCGCCGACAGGCACCGGATTCAGCCGAGCGTCCAGCACGTAGGTACGCATCCCGCCGAGCGGCCGGCCGACCGGCGCGACCTGGCCGGTGAGCGCGCCGGTCAGCGGGTAACGGCTGACGGCGACCGTCGCCTCGGTCGGTCCGTACTCGTTGAGCAGCACGGTCCGTGGTGCGAGTTTCTGCCATCGCGCGCAGGTCCGCGCGGTGAGCGCCTCGCCGCCCAGCACCAGCACCGGGGTCAGCGCGGCTGCCTGCTCGCTCGACAACTGCCCGGCGAGCAGGTCCAGATGACTCGGGGTCAGCTTGACGAAGCTGAACGGCCCCGCCGCGGCCAGCCGCGGGCCGAGTTCGTCCAGCCCGGCGTCGGTCGGCATCAGCCACAGCCGCTGCCCGGCGACCAGCGGCGCCCAGATGGTGGTCACCACCATGTCGAAAGCGACCGACGAGAACAGTGCCGTGCCACCCACCCGGTCGGCGACGAGCTCGTCCACCGCCCAGTTCAGGTAGCCGGCCAGGCTGCGGTGGCTGACCTGCACCCCGTTGGGCCGTCCCGTCGACCCCGACGTGAAGATCACGTACGCGAGCTGATCCGGGTCGGTGCGGCCGGGCGGCTGGTCGTCGGGGCGGGCCGCGATCGGCCCCGCGTCGACGTCCAGCAGCACCCGGTCGACGCCGGTGAACCGGTCGACGTAGGCGGTGCTGGTGACCACGACGGTGGCCCCGGCCTGGGTGAGCATGGACGCGATCCGCGCTGCCGGGTACGACGGGTCGATCGGCAGGTACGCCCCGCCCGCCCGCCAGATGCCCAGCAGGGTTGTGACGAGGTCGGCACCTCGGTCGAGCAGCACTCCCACCACCCGCTCCGGCCCGACGCCCCGCTCCCGCAGGTGCCAGCCGAGGCGGTTCGCCGCCGCGTCGAGGCCGGCGTAGCTCAGCTCGCCGACCGCCTCGGTGTCACCCGCGATGGCGGCCCTGTCCCGCACCAGGTCGGGCACCATGCCGGGCTCCGGCGCGTTGCCGTCGGTCGCCTCGACCCAGCCCACCAGCACGTTGTGCCGTTCCGCCTCGGGCAGCCGGACCGCGCGGGCGTCGCCGTCCGGGTCCGCCACCATCGCGTCGAGCACGAGCCGGTACATCGCGGCCAACCGCTCGACCTCGGCCCGCTCCAGGTGGTCGCTGTCGCTGCTCAGCTCCAGGTGCCCGGCGACCGCCGAGACGGCCAGGGCGAACTCTGAGCTGGCAGCGGCGTACCGGGGGCTCGCCTCGACGTGCTCACCGACCACCTCGTTGAAGTCGAGGTAGCTGAAGTAGACGTCGAGCAGGCGGGTGCCGGAAACCGCCGGTCGGATCGCCGGCGCGGGGTAGCGCCGGTGCGGCCACATTTCGACCTCCGTGGCGTGCACCCGGCGGACCAGTTCGGTCCAGGTGGCGCAGTCGCGCTCGTACGGGAACGGCAGCGTGTTCAGCGACATGGCGTACACCCGCTCGCTGCCCGGCATGTCCGGCCGGGTGTGGCAGACCAGGCCGCTGTAGAACCGGGGCTCGTCGGTAAGCTGGCCGAGCACCGTCAGGTGCGCGGCGTGCAGCACCGCCTTGAGCGAGACTCGCGCGCTGGAGGCCAGCGCGCGAAGCCCTGGTTCCAGGTCGCGGAACGGCACCCGGACGGTGTGGGCGGTACGCGTCGGCGGCGGCGACGTGGGCAGCCAGCCGGTGGGGAAGGTGAACTTCACGCACCGCTCCGTCAGGTCCTGCCAGTACCGTCGGTCCACCGGAGACTCCAGGGCGCGACGTTCCCCTGCGATGAAGTCGGCGAACCGCACCTCCGGCAGGGGCTCCGGCTCAGGCCCGGCACCGACGCGCATCGAGCGGTAGCGGTCGAGGATCGCCGCGACCAGCGCGTGCAGGCTCCAGCCCTCGACGACCACGTGGCAGATCGTCAGCACCAACCGCCAACTCCGGTCGGTCTCCCGGCAGACGGCGAACCGCAGCAGCGGCGCCCGCTCGACGTCGAACGGCGACGCGTACTCCACGGCGACGAGGCGGCGCAGCTCGGCCTCCCGGTCCTCCTCGGACAACCCGCGCAGGTCGTGCGGCACGACCGGCACCCGCACGGCGGGATGCACCAGCTGCATCGGCACCGAGTAGCCGGTCGGGTCCACCGAGGAGCGCAGAACCTCGTGCCGGTTCACCACGAGGTCCACCGCCTCGCGCAGCGTTGCCAGGTCCAGCGGGTCGTCCTCGCGGACGAGGAAGGACGTCACGTTGTGGTAGTGGTTCCATCCGTTGTCGGCCAGCATCTCCAGCAGCATGCCGAGCTGCACCTGGGACAGCGGGTACGCGTCGGTGAGGCCGTCCGGCAGCAAGGCCCGGTCCGGCGCGGACACCAGCTCGAACGGCTCCACCGGGCGGTCGACGTGCACCGGTCCGGTGCGGTCGACCAGCGCGGCGCACAGCCGGGAAACGGTTTGCAGGTCCATCACGTCCGCGACCGAGACGTCGAAGCCGGCCGTCCGCAGCGTGCTGGCCAGCACCAGCGCCTTGATCGAGTGGCCACCCAGCTCGAAGAAGCCGTCCTCGACGCCCACCGCCGGCAGGCCCAGCACCTGTGCCCAGATCCCGGCGACCCGTTCCTCCAACGCGGTACGCGGACCGACCATGGCCCGCCCGTCGCCGGGATCGCCGTCCTGCGGCGCGGGCAGCGCGCGCCGGTCGAGCTTGCCGCTGTTGTTGCGGGGCAGCTGGTCCAGCGTCACGAAGGCCGACGGGATCATGTAGTCCGGCAGCGTGCGGGCCAGCGCCGCGCGCAGCTCGCCCGTGCTCGGCCGCTGCCCGGGCGCTCCGGCCAGGTATCCGACCAGTCGTGGATCGCCGGCGGTGTCCTCGCGCAGGACGACCGCCGCCTCGGCGACCGCCGGCAGCGCGGCCAGCGCAGACTCCACCTCGCCCAACTCGATCCGGTAGCCGCGAAGCTTGACCTGGTCGTCGAGCCGTCCGAGGAACTCCACGCTGCCGTCGGGGAGGCGGATCCCCAGGTCGCCGGTGCGGTACATCCGGCTGCCGGCGGGGCCGTACGGGTCGGGCACGAACCGCTGGGCGGTGAGCGCCGGTTGGTTCAGGTAACCCCGGGCCACGCCGTGTCCGGCCAGGTGGATCTCGCCGGGCACACCGAGCGGCGTCGGGTGCCCCTGGTGGTCGAGTACGTACATGCGCAGACCGGCCAGCGGACGCCCGATCCGGCTGCCCACCCCGGCAGCGAGGTCGGCGCGGGTGACCCGGTGATAGCTGGAGTAGACAGTGGTCTCGGTGATCCCGTACATGTTGACGAGGGCGATCCGGGCCAGTCCGAGCCGATCGACCCACGGGGCGAGTTCGGCGAAGTCCAGCCGCTCGCCGGCCAGGACGACCGCGCGCAGCACCAGTCGCCGCAGCCGCTGGTCACCGTCGGCGGCCAGCCGAACCAGTCCCCGGAAGGCCGTGGGGGTCTGGGCCAGCAGAGTCACCTCCTGCTCCACCAGCAGGTCGAGCAGATCCTCCGGCACCCGGGCCACCGCCGGCGGCACCACCACCAGTCGGCTGCCATGCAGCAGCGCACCCCACAACTCCCACACCGAGACGTCAAAGGCGTACGAGTGGAACAGCGCGACCACGTCGGTCTCGTCGGTGGCGTAGTGCTCCTGCGCGCTGTCGAGCAGCCTCAGCACGTTGGCGTGGCTGACGCAGACACCCTTCGGGCGGCCGGTCGAGCCGGACGTGTAGATGACGTAGAGCGGGTCGTCGGCGTCGTTCACCGGGGCCGGGTCGGTCTCCGGGTGGCCGGTCAGGTCGGTGCGGTCGAGCAGCACCAGATGCCCGTCGTAACCGGCGAGCGCGTCGACGTCTTCACCCGTGGCGACCACCGTCCCGGCGGCTGCGTCGGCGAGCAGGTACGCGATGCGCTCGGCCGGCTGGGTCGGGTCCAGCGGCAGGTAGGCGGCACCGGCCTTGAGCACGCCGAGCAGGGCGGGCACCAGGTCCGCACCTCGATCCAGGCAGACACCGACCACCGCGCCCCTGCCCACACCGACGGCCCGCAGGTGCCCGGCGAGCCGGTTGGCCTGTGCGTCTACCTGCGCGTACGTCAGTCGGGTCGGGCCGGCGACCACCGCTACCGCGTCGGGTGCGGCGGCCACCCAAGCCTGGAACAGCTCAACCACCGTGCCGGTCACCGGCTCCTCGACGCCGGTGTCGACCACGCCCAGCAGCCGCTCCCGCTCGCCACCGGGCAGGTGGACAGCCTGCGCGTCACCGGCCGGGTCGGCGACCATCGCCGCCAGCACAGCCCGGTACATGCCGGCCAGCCGCTCCAGATTTGCTCGGGAGAGCACGTCGCTGCGGCTGGATAGCTGGTAGTTGCCCCGGTGCGCGAAGACCGACAGCTCGAACTCGGTGGCGCCGTCGCCGGCGCTGCCGACGACGACCGGCTCGGTGCCGCTCACGGTCGCCGACTGCCCGGCGCGGGAGAAGTCCTGGTAGTTGAAGAGCACCCGCAGCAGCCGCTGACCGCTGCCACGCTGGATCTCCGCCAGCGGGAGCCGCCGGTGGGGCCAGAGGTCGACCTCCTGGTTGAAGACCGCCGTCACCAGGTCGCGCCACGTCCGGGCGGTGCGCTCGTAGCCGAACGGCAAAGTGTTGAGATACATGCCCTGCACCCGGTCGGCCCCGAGCACCTCGGGCCGGGCGTCGCAGACCAGCCCGGCGTGGAAGCTCTGCTCGGTGGTGAGTTGGCTGAGCACCTTCAGGTGCGCCGCGTGCAGCGCCGCCTTGACCGAGACGCCGGCCCCGGAGGCGAACCGTGCGACGGCCTCGTCCAGGTCGGTGACGTCGACGGTCGTCGAGATGGCCGTCGGATCGCCCGGCTCACCCCAGCCCGCGGGGAGCACGAAGGGGTTGCGCCCGTCGACCACCGTGCGCCAGTAGTCCCGGTCCTCGTCGGACGCCAGCGCGGACAGCTCGGCGGCGATGAAGTCGGCGTACCGCACCACCGGCTGTTCGGTTTCGGTGGGGCTCCGCCCGTCGGCCAGGTCGGCGTAGACGGCCAGCAGTTCGGCGAGCAGTTGTGCGCTGCTCCAGCCCTCGGTGACCGCGTGGCAGATGGTGAAGCTCAGCCACCAACTCGCGTCGCCGTCCTGGTGCGCGGCGACGCGCAGCAGTGGCGCGACAGCCAGGTCGAAGGGGGTGGCCCGCTCGGTCGCGACGAACTCCTCGAAGAGTCGCACCTGCTCATCGGCCGGCACGTCGCGACCGTCCACCACGGTCACCTGCGGGGTCACCTCGGCGTGGACGAGCTGCATCGGCACCGAGTAGCCGGTCAGGTCGAACGATGTGCGCAGGATCTCGTGCCGGGCGACGACCGTCGCGACGGCGGCCCGCAGCGCGTCGGCCGAGAGCGGTCGCCCGTCGCGGACCTGGTGGGCGATGACGCTGTGGTAGGCCGCCCGGGCTCCGCTGGTGGCCAGCTCGACGAGCATCCCGAGTTGGGTCTGCGCGGCGGGGTAGGCGTCGGTGAGGTCGGTCGGCAGAGCGGCCCGGTCCGCGTCGGACAGCAACGCGAACGGCGCCACCGGCTCCCACTCGTCAACGCCCTCGCCGAAACTGGCCGCGAGCCCGCGCACGGTCCG
>NZ_JBEZEX010000061.1:0-12296 GCF_040649115.1 Micromonospora sp. NPDC049049
GGCGGCGGGGCGGTCCGCGGCGGGGCGGTCCGCGGCGGGGCGGTCCGCGGCGGGGCAGTCCGCGGCGGGGTGGGCAGGAGCGGGGTGGGGCGCGAGGCGGCGTGCTTCCGAACGCCAGGTCGAGCACGCAGTCGCGCCGCCGACCCGCCGCCCGACCCCACACTCGCGCCGCCGACCCGCCGCCCGACCCCACACTCGCGCCGCCGACCCGCCGACCCGCCGCCGGATCCCACTCGCGCCGCCGGTCGCGCGACGCCATGAGTCGGCGGCCCGACCCCTGTGGGCCGAGCCGCCGGCTCTCCGCTGCGGTGGTACCGGGACGCGCTGGTCGGATCAGGCCGTCCGGTTGCGGTTGTACAGGGCCTTGGCCCACAGGAAGCTACCCACTGTGATGACGGCGCACCAGACGACAGCGATGATCCCGTTGGCGCCGATCCCGGTGCCCAGAAGCAGGCCGCGAAGGGTCTCCATGACGGGCGTGAAGGGCTGGTAGTCCGCGAACAGCCGCACGGCGGTCGGCATGGAGTCGGTGGGGACGAACCCGCTGCCGAGGAACGGCAGGAGGATCAGCGGCATGGGCAGGTTGCTCGCCGTCTCGACACTGTCACTGACCAGGCCGAGGGCGACCGACAGCCAGGTCAGCGCAAAGGTGATCATGGCGAGTACGCCGACCGCCGCGAGCCACTCGACCGCGTTGGCGTTGGGCCGGAACCCGACCAGCAGCGCCACGACGGTGACGGCCGCGAGGCTGAGCATGGTCTGCACCAGGCTGCCCAGTACGTGACCCGTCAGGACTGACGGTCGGAAGATCGACATCGTGCGGAACCGGGCGATGATCCCCTCGGTCATATCCATCGCGACCGAGATGGCGGTGCCCTGCGCGGCGCTGACCACTGTGATGAGCAGGATGCCGGGGGTGACGTAGTTGGCGTACTGGGAGCGGCCGCCGGACGGGCCGAGACCGGCGCCGAGCGTGCCGCCGAAGACGTAGACGAAGAGCAGCAGGATGATGATCGGGATGCCCATGAGCAGGAACGTCATCGATGGGTACCGCCGCATGTGCAGCAGGTTTCGCCGCAGCATGGTGCTCGAGTCGCGGACGGCGAGGGAGAGGGTGCTCATCGCGCGGGAGCCCTTTCGTTGTCGGGTCGGCTGGCCCGGGTGTCGGGCTGCCCGGTGAGGGTGAGGAAGACGTCGTCGAGGTCGGGGGTGTGCACGGAGAGCCCCGCCACGCTGATCGAGGCGTGGTCGAGCTGGTCGAGCAGGGATCGGAGCGACCCGACCCCTCCGTCACTCGGCACCTGGAGGGTGAGCGCCGCGTCGTCGCGGGTGGCGGCCGCGAACGTCCGGGCCGCCGAGTCGAGCCCCTCCTGGTCGGCGAACTGCAACACGACGTGGCCGCCCGGGATGAGCCGCTTGAGCTCGCGCGGCGTGCCCTCAGCGATCAGCCGTCCGTGGTCGAGGAACGCCACCCGGTCGGCGAGCTGGTCGGCCTCCTCCAGGTACTGCGTGGTGAGCAGGATGGTCACGCCCTCGGCGGCGAGTGCGCGGATGATGTGCCACATGGCCCGGCGGCTGCGCGGGTCGAGGCCGGTGGTCGGCTCGTCGAGGAAGATGACGCGGGGCTCGCCGACCAGGGTCATCGCGAGGTCGAGCCGGCGGCGCATGCCGCCGGAGTACGTGGACGCCGGCTTGCCCGCCGCCTCGGTCAGGTCGAACTGGTCGAGGAGGTCGGCGATCCGCCGCCGACCGACGGCCCTTTCCAGGTGGCACAGGTCAGCCATCAAGGTCAGGTTCTCCCGACCGGTGAGCAGGTTGTCGACGGCGGAGAACTGGCCGGTGACGCCGATCAGCGCGCGTACCGCGTCGGGTTCCCGGGTCAGGTCGTGGCCGAAGACACGGGCGTTACCGCCGTCGGCGTCGATCAGGGTGGAGAGGATCTGCACGGTGGTGGTCTTGCCGGCGCCGTTCGGACCGAGCAACGCGAAGATGGTGCCCTCGCTGATCATCAGGTCGATGCCGTCCAGCACGACCTTGTCGCCGTAGGACTTGCGCAGGTCGGTGGCGACGATCGCGGGGTTCATGGAACTGGTCATGGTCTCCTCATCTGTGGTCGGCGGGGCGGTGGGTCAGGCGCGGCGGATCATGATGTCGCCGAAGGAGGTGTTCGCCCGGACCTCGACCGTCTCGTCGGTCTGCGCCGGGCTGTCGGTCGACTCCAGCGCGTTGTGCACACGGCCGTGCTTGGAACTGACGTCCAGCCAGGCGGCCGTCCCGCGACGGATGCCGACCTCGATGGCGCCGTAGGAGGTCTGCAACTCGACAACTCCCCGGACGACCTCGCCCAGCCGGAGGTTGCCGTAGGCGGTACGGGCCGTCACCGAGGCCAGTGCGGTGTCCACTGTGACGTCGCCGTAGGCCGTGTTGATCCGGACGGCGCCGCCACCGCTACCGATCCAGCAGTCACCGGAGGAGTTCTTGATCTCGGCGCTGCCGTCGACGACTCCGAGACGCACCTTGCCGGACGACACCTTCACCCGGGCGGAGCCGAGGACGCGCTCGGCCGCGACCTCGCCGTGGCTGGAGTCGATGTCCAGCGGCCCGGTCTCGTCGAGCCGGATGTTGCCACCGGTCTTGATGCGGCACTCGCCGAGCCGACCCTCGCAGCGGAACGCCGCCCACGACGAGTCTGCCTGTACGCCCGATCCGGTCGGCAGCTCGATCAGGACGTCGACCGACGGTCCGGCACCGAACCCGTAGCGGCGCCAGCTCTTCGGCACCCTGACCACCAGCTGTCCGGCGGCGTACTCGACTGTGGTCTGCTCCGCGGCACTGAGGTCGGCCTTGCTCGACGGGTCGCGGGGCCGCACGGTCACCACCGTGTCGGTGCGGTCGCTGGCCGCGATCCAGACGTCCCCGACCGGGATCTCGATCCGGGCGAAAATCGCTTCTGGTGTGTCGAAAACAGGCATGGTGGTCTCCCGAAAGGTGGTCGGCGAAGGTCGCCGCTGGTCAGCGGCGTGATGAGGTGGGGTACGAGAGGGGTTAGCGGGCCCAGCCGGTGAAGTGCTGGCCGAAGCGCGGCTCCGGACGGCGGGGCGGACGACGCTCCGCCTCGCCCCCACCGACGGCACCGGCGACGGCGCGCACCAACCAGGCGTTGACGCTGAGCCCGGCGCGCCCGGCGGCCTCCTCGACGCTGGCCTTCAGGTGGTCGGGCAGCCGCAGGTTGATCCGTGAGGTGCCGCCCTCGTCACCCTCGGGTGCGGACACCGGCACCGACAGCGGCGGCGGGCCGCTCGCCTCGCTCGCCGTCTCGACCGGCAGGTTGGCGGGTGCCACCACGAAGTCGGGCTCGCGCCCGCGCAGGCGAACGTGCACCGAGCCCGGTGCGAGATCGCGGGTGATCTCGTCGGCCGCGTCGGACAGCGCTTCGAGCAGCGTGAGACGGGTGGCCGCTTCCAACTGCGCGAAGAGTCGTTCGGCCAACGCCCGGGCCTCCGGGTCCACGCCCTCGGCGGCAAGGGCGAACTCGTTACGCAGGTTCTCGACGTATGACCTCAGCTCCATGGCACCATGATGGCACCACTCTGGCTCAGAGTGCAACAGGCATGGCTCAGCAAGATGCCACCAACTGGCCCCGCCGGGGGTCAGCCAAGTCTCAGAGGTCGCCGAAAAGCCTCCGGACCAGGTGATTCGCGTCCTCCTGGCGCAACCCGGAGGCGACCAGGAGGTCACTGACGGTCGTCCGGACCTGTGCCACCACCACCGCGCCGGAGAAGCCGACACCGTCCCGATAGGCGTGCCCGGCCGTCCGGACCGCCCGCAGCGCCTGCTCGCGAGCCCGGTTCGGCTCGGTGCCGGCGGCGAACTGCCGCTTCAGCAGGCGGACCGCCTCGGCGAGATCCGCCACCGCCGTCGGCAACGACTCCGGTACCGGTTCGCCGTCCTCGATGAGCGTCACCGATCGTCGGATCAGGGTGCCGCTGTTGCGCATCGCCCGGTCGATCGGCTCCGCGGCCTGCGCGTAGCGGCCCACCGGCCCGCGCCGTTGATGCCAGTACACCGGCGACAGGGTGCTCGCCTCCCGGGCGCCCTGGGTCGCCTCGACGAACGCCTTCAACCGGCCCGCGCTCTGCCGCAGCTCACCCCGGGCGGCACGGGCCCGAGCGGCATCCCGCTCGGTCAGCGCCTCGGCCGTGGCGTCGAGCTGGGTCGCCAGGAGATCCAACGCCGGCCGCGCGGCCCGGTTGAGCACCCGCAGCGGGTTCAGCGGCAGCAACACGGCGGTGACCAGCAGCGCCACCCCTCCCCCGATGAGCGCGTCCACGAACCGGGGGATCTCCAGATCCCGGACGGCCGGGCTGAGCGTGGCGATGAGCACCGCCGTCGCCCCCGCCTGGATCACCACCGCCGCGCTACCCGCGAGGAAGAGCGCGACGACGATCGCCAGCACGACGATCAGGGCGAGCTGCCACCAACCGGTGCCGATCACCAAAAGGAGCAGGTCGCCGATCAGCACGCCGACGGTGACCCCGATGATCAGCTCGACGGTGCGACGCAACCGCTGGCCGACCGACGCGGCGAGCGTCGAGACGGCGGAGATCGGCGCGAAGACCGGCTGCGACACCTGTAGCAGCGAGTGCGCCACGAACCAGGACAGCCCAGCGGCCAGGCCGGCCTGGAGGGCGAGGCCGCCGATGGTCCGTACCCGGCGGACCCGCTCGCGTAAGGCGGCCACCACGCGGTCCAGGAGCCGGACGACGGTCGAGGGGCCCGCGTCCGCTCCGCGCCGACCGGCAGCGACCATGGCGGCACCTACCCCGCCACGACCGGCTCAATCCTCGCCCCGGCACGGCCCGGCCGCCCTCAGCGCGAGGTGAGCGTCTTCTCGGCGTACGCCCAGAGCCGGTCGGCCGCGGCCGGGTCCAACGCGTGGGCGGCGACTCCGGCGGTGGCGTCGGGACCACCGGGAATGACCTCGGCCTCCTGGTTGTCGTCGAAGTACCGACCGCCGACCCCGTCGAGCAGGGGTGAGCCGGCGAGCAGCACTGTTGTCGACGCGCCCTGGTCGGGCTTCTTGTAGTACTCCGCCTCGATGAGGTTGCCCGCCTCGTCCATCGCGCCCATCGCCCGCATCGTGTCGTCGTCGATGTGGCGCTGGAGGTTGGTGAAGATGTACCCGGGGTTGAGGGCGTTCGCGGTGATCCCGTCCCTCGCCCACTGGCGGGTGATTCCCACAGCGAGCAGGACCTCCGCGGTCTTCGACTGACCGTAGGCCGACCACGGGTCGTACGGGCGCCGCTCGAACTGCGGGTCGTCGAAGTCGAACGGCGCGGCAAGGTGCGCACCGGAGCTGACCATCACGACCCGTGCCGCCTCGGCGGCCCGCAGACTGTCGTGCAGCCCTCGGGCCAGCGCGAAGTGGCCGAGGTGGTTCGTCGCGAGCTGGAGTTCCCAGCCCACGGCGGTCAGCTGGCGGGTCGGGATCGCCATGATTCCGGCGTTGGCCACCAGCACGTCGAGCGGGCCCTGCCAGGCTGCGACGAAGGCGTCGACCGACGCCAGGTCGGAAAGATCGAGGGCGGACGACCGGACCGTGCCCACCGTGGCATCGGTGGCGAACTCCTCGGCGAGCCGGTCGGCCGCCCGAGGATTCCGGGTCGCGATGGTGACCTCGGCGCCGGCCCCGGCCAACGCGCGCACCGTCTCCACACCGATGCCGGACGCGCCCCCGGTGACGATCATCCGGCGTCCGGTGAGGTCGACACCGTGGAGGACCTCGGCGGCCGTGGTGCGGGCGTTGAACGGGGTGGTGAGGCGTGGATTCGCTGTCATGACACCCAGGCTACGAACGCTCGGTTCGGACTGCCTATAGTCTGGAGTCCGTCATACTTTCGTGAGCGTCCAGATGAGGTGGGGATGGATCCGCTGGAGGATGTCCTGGCCCTGCTCGGCGCGACGAGCCACGTCTCCGCCGGTCTGATCGGAGGCGGACGCTGGGCCGTCGGTTTCGACCCCCCGGCCGGGGTCAAGTTCAACGCCGTCCGGCGGGGCCGATGTTCGCTGCGGGTCGACGGCCACGCCGAGCCGATCGACCTCGGTCCGGGCGACTGCTTCCTGCTGACCCGACCGGCGGCCTACACCCTCTTCAGCGATCCCGAGGTGCCGGTCCAGCCCGCGTACCCCATTTTCGCCGCCGCCACCGACGGTGTGGCGCACGCCGGCGACGGTGACGACGTGTTCCTCATCGGCGGCGCTTTCACCCTCGGCGGGCGGGCACGCAACCTTCTGCTGGACAACCTTCCGCCGGTCATCCACGTGCCCGCCGACACCCCGGAGGCCGGGACCGTCCAGTGGGCCCTCGGCGAGATCGACGCGGAACTGCGATCGACGCGACTCGGCTCCCACCTCGTCGCCGAGCATCTGGCGCTCGTCCTGCTGATCCGGATCCTTCGGCTGCACCTGGCCCGTGACGATCAGCCCGGCTCCGGGTGGCTGGCCGGTCTCACCGACCCGGTGGTCGCTCCCGCGCTACGCGCGATGCACGAGCGACCCGCGCACCCGTGGACGGTGGACGAGGTGGCCCGGGCGGCGACCGTCTCCCGGTCGACGCTGGCGGCCCGCTTCAAGAAGGTCGTCGGGGTGGGCCCGCTGGAGTACCTGACCGGGTGGCGGATAGAGCTCGCGGCCGACCGCATCCGGCGCAGCTCCGACACCGTCGCCACCATCGCCCAGGCCATCGGGTACGGCTCGGAGAGCGCGTTGAGCGTGGCCTTCAAGCGCACCACCGGCCTCTCGCCGCGCGCCTACCGCACCGAGTTGGCGAACACCGCCCGGACGGACGCACCCGAGCCGACGGTGACCGCCGGTCGGGCCCTGCCGGGGCGGTAGCACCCCGCCGGCTGAGATTGAGGGCGTCCGGATGGGGTAGACCCGGCTCTGCCGTCACCGGCGACCCGGCGCGTGGCGTCGGCGCCGGATCACGGACAAGGGCTGCGAGACGCCTCGGGGGGACGTCGGATGGATCAACGCGGTTGAGTGGCACGGACGACTCCGGTGACGTCGTGGAACTACGGGTGCACGGAGTCTCCGGCGCGAGCGCCGCGCAGGTGCTGGACCTGCAACAGACCGCGCAGGTCGCCGGTGACCGCAGTGGCGGGTTCTACCGGCCGCGCCCCCGGTACTCGGAGAGCACCGGCGAGCACGGGGTGACGCTTGAGGCGTACCGCTGGGGTGACCTGCCCTCCGGGACCGTGGCCCGCACCCTGGCGGTGGTCTTCCTGCTCCCCTTCATGCTGGTCAACGTCGCGATCTGGATGCGCCCGGCGAACCCCCGTTCCGAGGCGGTGGTCAAGTCCCTCTGCCGGGTGCTGGCGCTCACGCTCACCGTGTTGTACGTGCTCGCCATCGTCGGCGTCGCCCTGGATCTCGTCGGCTGGAAATGCCTGGCCTCCCCCGACTGTCTGGCCGGACGCAGCTGGTTGTCCTGGTTGGGCGGACGGCCGGTCGGACTGCGGCTGGCGGTGCTCGCGCTCGTCCCGGCCGCCGCGATCGGCCTGATCTGGCGGGTCAGTTGCCGGCCGGGCCGGACGTTCGAGGCGTTTCGCGAACCCGATCAGAGCATCTCCGCGTCCCGCCTCGGCACCGTCGGTCAGTGGGACGCCGAGCCGTTGGTGGGCCGGTTGCGCGCCATCCACGTCACGGCGGCCTTCGCGACGCTGGACCTCGCCCTGCTCCTGGCCCGCGCTGCGAGTGACGCTTCGGCAACCACGATCGCGCTGACGGCGATGACGGGGGTGATCCTGACCGGCTGCGTGGCGCTGCTCTGCACACCGCCGCTCATGGACAGGGCCCCCGGCGACAAGCGGCTCGACCGGGTCACCCGTACCCTCCGGACCGCTGCCATCCTCCTGACCGTCGCCGTCGTGGCGCATGTGCTGACCAGTCCGCAACCCTGGCCGGAGGAGCGGGCGCTCCCCGGCTACGACCCGACCCTGGCCGGTCTGTTCGTGTCCCAGACGACGCTGTTGGTCACCCTGGGCGTGGTGCTGCTCTGGCACCGGCGCCGGGAGCACGGCGCCACCCCGCTGTTCGGGCTGGGCGCTCTCGTGGTCGCGGCCACCGGGATCAGCATGGCGGTGGCGTACTCCGCCGAACTGGTCTACCGGGTGGCGGACTACCTGGACCGCGACGTGTCGACCGGCGAGGGCATCGCCTCCGGTCCGCCCCGGGCCTACACCTGGGCCATCTTCGGCTTCTTCCGCGCCCTGCTGGTCACGGTGATCGCCACTGGCCTCGTCGTCCTGATCTCCCGCCGGGGGCGACGCCGGGCCGGGGCGGCGATAGTCGCACGCGACTTCCCGGACCCGCCGCCCGAGGCAGGGCACCGACTACGGCAGGTCCGAGACGCGATAGCCCGGGCTCGTTTCACCGAGAAGCTGGTGCCGCTGGCCGTGCTCTACGGCTGTCTCGCCGGGCTCGCCACCGCCACCACCACCGTCGGCCTGTTGGGGCAGTTCCCGGGCGACGTCATCGAACAGACCCTGGGGCTGCCGGCCGACGCGGTCACGTTCGGCATCGCGGTTGGTAGCTGGACGATCGCGGCCATCATCCTCGGCCTGATCATCGGGGGCATCTTCGCGTACCGGACCGAGCCGTACCGCCGGTACATCGGTGTGCTCTGGGACCTCGGCACCTTCTGGCCCCGGGCCGCCCACCCGTTCTCACCGCCCTGCTACTCGGAGCGGGCCGTGCCGGAACTGGCCCGCCGGATCACCTACCTCGTCGAACGCGGCGACGCGGTGCTGCTCACCGGGCACAGCCACGGCTCGGTCCTGCTCGCCGCCACGGTGCTCCAACTGCCGCCGCAGATCGGCGACCGGGTCG
Source organism: Micromonospora sp. NPDC049049 (assembly GCF_040649115.1). Lineage (NCBI taxonomy): Bacteria > Bacillati > Actinomycetota > Actinomycetes > Micromonosporales > Micromonosporaceae > Micromonospora > Micromonospora sp. NPDC049049. Next base: position 8,890 of record NZ_JBEZEX010000061.1, read on the forward strand.
CCCTGCTCACCCACGGATCACCGCTGCGCCGCCTCTACGCGCGGCTCTTTCCCGCCTACGTCGACGACACGGCACTGCACGAGATCGGCCGCCGGGTGGATTGGCGCTGGGTGAACCTGTGGCGCGACACCGACCCGATCGGCGGCTGGATATTCTCCCCGAATACCTCACCCGCGCCGGCCACCACCGATGACCCGGCCACCAGTGTGGATCGCCGACAGCGTGATCCCGTCGACGTGGTGGCGCCCCCCGGAGACAGCGTCGCCCCACCCATCCACGGGCACTGGCCGGGCGAGTCCGACGAGCCGTTCATCGAGGCGGTACAGGAGTTGGTGCGGCGCCTCGGTGGGCGGGGCGACCCGCCCGGGACGCCGGGGTAGCGGGCCGGCTCAGTTTCCCCGGCCCGCCCGGGTACGCCAGTCGTCCAGAGCGGTGCCGGCGAGGCGGGCGCCGTCGGCCGGGACGAGCGAGCGTTCGCCCAGCTTGGCGCCGAAGTACCGGGCGTCGGGGTCGACCACCACCGAACGACGGTCCTGCTGGTCGGCGAGGAGGGATCGGCCCAACTCGTCGAGGCGGAACTGCTCCGGGCCGGCGACCTCGACCACGGAGTTCGTCGGCGCGCCGAGCGCGACCTCGGCGACCGCGGCAGCGACGTCGTCAGCGGCCATCGGCTGAATGAGCACCGGCGCGAGGCGCACGGTGTCGCCGTCCGTGGCGGTGTCGATGATGCCCTTGAGGAACTCGAAGAACTGGGTGGCGTGCACCACCGAGTACGGGAGGCCGGACGCGACGATGAGCTTCTCCTGGGCAACCTTCGCGCGCATGTACCCGCTGTCCGGGATCCGGTCGCACCCCACGATGGAGAGCGCCACGTAGTGGTTCACCCCGGCGTCCGACGCGGCGGCGAGGAGCGTCCGGGTCGAGGTCTCGAAGAATTCCAGTACGGCGGTGTTCTCGAACGACGGCGAGTTCGACACGTCGACGACGACCTCGGCGCCGGTGAGCGCGTCGGCCACCCCTTCGCCGGTCAGGGTGTTGACGCCCGTCTTCGGCGATGCCGGCACCGCCTCGTGGCCCTGGGCGCCGAGGCGCTCCACGAGCTTGGAACCGATGAGGCCGCTGCCCCCGATGACGACGATCTTCATGGTCGTACCACGTCCTGTCTGCACTGGGTTGGATCGTGCTGCCAACCAGTAAGACGGAAAGCGTGCGCGGATGCGGGACAATCGCCGGAGAACAGTTCGACGGAGATCAGGAGGTCGACGTGGCCACGGTGTCCCACCCGGTGTTCGCCCGGGTGTACGAGCGACTCAGCGTCGCCATGGACCGCGCCGGCACTGCGGCGTTCCGGCGGGAGCTGGTCGCCGGCCTGTCCGGTCGGGTGATCGAGATCGGTGCGGGCAACGGGCTGATGTTCGCTCACTACCCGCCGGGGGTGACCCAGGTCTACGCGGTCGAACCGGAGCGACGTCTGCGTGCCGCCGCCGAGCGCGCCGCGTCGACCGCGCCGGTCCCGGTGACCGTCGTCGACGGTCTGGCCGAGGCGCTGCCCGCCGGGGACGGCGAGTTCGACGCGGCGGTGGTCGCGTTGGTGTTGTGCACCGTGCCCGATCAGGCGAGCGCGTTGGCCGAGATCAGCCGGGTGCTGCGCCCCGGAGGCAAGGTGCGGTTCTTCGAGCACGTGGCCGCCGAGGGTGCCGGTGGTCTGCACCGCGCCCAACGACTCCTCGACGCCACGCTGTGGCCGAAGCTGTTCGCCGGCTGCCACACCAACCGCGACACCGTCGCCGCCATCGGCGCGGCCGGCTTCGAGGTGCAGCAGCTGCGCAGGTTCCGTTTCCCGGCCACCAGCAACAGCCCCTCCTCCCCCTGCGTCCTCGGCCGCGCGATCAGGCCGATCCCGGCCGTCCAGCGATAGAACGCGAACGCGAAGGTCGATCCAATTCAGATAGCTACGACTTGGCTATTGTCCCGTTTTGCTCTCATTTGAACACCTGACGTGATGTGGTGGTCAGCGCGCTTATCGGCGCCATACAGGCCGTATCACGCAGGACGCCACTCGCTGACGTCTCCTGCGAGTAGTACCCACGGAGGGTGTTCTGTGACAGCTAGACCTAAGAATTGGCTACGGCGGCGAGTTGTCCTGCCGTCGCTCGCGGCAGGCGCAGCCGCCACAGTGGCAGCCAGCCTGCTGCTCTTCAGCTCGACCGCCGCCAACGCCGCGGACGCACCGGTCAATCTCGGAACGGCGGCTGACTTTTCCGTCCTGGCCGGAGCGGAGCCCACAAACACCGGCCCCAGCTTCCTGGCCCAGAGTCTCGGGCGGTTCCCCGGAAACACCGCGTCCGGCTTCGGAACGGCAACCATCGGCGGCGAGGTGCACCTCGGTGACGCTGTCGCACTCCAGGCCCAGAGCGATCTGACCATCGCCTTCAACGACGCCGCCGGCCGAACCCCGTTCACCAACCTTCCGGCGGAACTCGGCGGCAACACGCTCAACGCCGGGGTCTACCGGATCGGGGCGGCCCAACTGACCGGGCCGTTGACGCTCAACGGCCAGGGCGACCCGTCGGCCGTGTTCATCTTCCAGGTCGACTCCTCTCTGACGACGGCGTCGAACAGCAGCGTCGTCCTGATCAACGGGGCTTCGGCCTGCAACGTGTTCTGGAAGATCGGCAGCTCGGCGACGATCGGCACGGGCACCACGTTCGTGGGCACCATCATGGCTCAGGCCGCGATCACGATGGCCACTGGCGCGACCCTCCAGGGCCGCGCGCTGGCGCGCACCGCCGCCGTCACGCTCGACACCAACGTCATCACCGCACCGATCTGCGCCGGGCCGACGGGCCCACCCGGACCGACCGGCCCACCCGGGCCCACCGGTCCGCCCGGCCCGTCCGGGCCGCCCGGCAGCCCTGGCGCACCAGGCAGTCCCGGAGCACCCGGCAGTCCCGGCGCACCAGGCAGTCCCGGAGCACCCGGCAGTCCCGGAGCACCCGGCAGCCCCGGAGCACCAGGCAGCCCCGGAGCGCCTGGAGCGCCCGGCAGCCCGGGAGCACCAGGCAGCCCCGGAGCGCCTGGAGCGCCCGGCAGCCCGGGAGCACCTGGTAGTCCCGGAGCGCCCGGTAGCCCCGGCGCACCTGGTCCGTCCGGACCTCCCGGACCTCCCGGTCGACCTGGTGGCGGCGGCAAGCACCCCATCCTGCCGGTTACCGGCAGCGGCGCGGTCCCGGCCATGACCGGCGTCGGAAGTGTGATGGTCGTGCTGGGCGCTGTCGCGTTCTTCCTGGCCCGGCGTCGACGCCTGGAATCCAAGGGGTAGCAGGGTGGTCCGGTGCACCTTTCGGGTGACGAGCAGGGCGAGCACCAGACCGCCGTGCAGCACGTGCGGCAGGAGCAGCCCGGTC
>NZ_JBEZEX010000062.1:0-8538 GCF_040649115.1 Micromonospora sp. NPDC049049
GTCAAGTTCAACGCCGTCCGGCGGGGCCGATGTTCGCTGCGGGTCGACGGCCACGCCGAGCCGATCGACCTCGGTCCGGGCGACTGCCCCCGACCGCTCACCTCAGACCTCTTCGACCGAGCTCGGCTCGCGCCGGGACAGGTCGATGCCCAGCTCCTCAGCGGCCCGGAACACCTCGTCGTCGGTCTCGCGCATTTCCAGGGCCACACCGTCGCTGGAGAGCACCTCAACGTTGAGGCACAGCGACTGCAGCTCCTTGAGCAGCACCTTGAACGACTCCGGGATGCCCGGCTCCGGGATGTTTTCGCCCTTGACGATGGCCTCGTAGACCTTCACTCGGCCGAGCACGTCGTCGGACTTGATCGTGAGTAGCTCCTGCAGGGCGTAGGCAGCGCCATACGCCTGCATCGCCCAGCACTCCATCTCACCGAAACGCTGACCACCGAACTGCGCCTTACCACCCAGCGGCTGCTGCGTGATCATCGAGTACGGGCCGGTCGAACGAGCGTGGATCTTGTCGTCGACCAGGTGGTTGAGCTTCAGGATGTAGACGTAGCCGACCGCGATCGGGTCCGGCAGAGGCTCACCGGAACGACCGTCGAAGAGCTGCGCCTTGCCGGTACGACCGATCAGCTGCTTGCCGTCCCGGTTGGGCAGGGTCGACTCGAGCAGACCGGAGATCTCCTCCTCGCGGGCACCGTCGAAGACCGGGGTGGCCACGTTGGTGTCACCCTCGGACTCGTGCGCGTCGATCGAGCGGAGCTGGCGCTTCCACTCGGCGTCGTCGCCCTCGACCTTCCAACCGGTCTTGGCGACCCAACCGAGGTGGGTCTCCAGCACCTGGCCGATGTTCATCCGGCTCGGCACACCGAGCGGGTTGAGCACGATGTCGACCGGGGTGCCGTCCTCGAGGAACGGCATGTCCTCGACCGGCAGGATCTTCGAGATGACGCCCTTGTTGCCGTGCCGGCCGGCGAGCTTGTCGCCGTCCTGGATCTTGCGCTTCTGGGCGACGTAGACCCGGACCAGCTCGTTGACGCCCGGCGGCAACTCGTCGCCGTCCTCGCGGGAGAACGTGCGCACACCGATGACCGTGCCGGTCTCGCCGTGCGGCACCTTCAGCGAGGTGTCCCGAACCTCACGCGCCTTCTCACCGAAGATCGCGCGGAGCAGGCGCTCCTCCGGGGTCAGCTCGGTCTCACCCTTGGGCGTGACCTTGCCGACCAGGATGTCACCGGGGACTACCTCGGCGCCGATCCGGATGATGCCGCGCTCGTCGAGGTCAGCGAGCATTTCCTCGCTGACGTTCGGGATGTCGCGGGTGATCTCCTCCGGGCCGAGCTTGGTGTCCCGAGCGTCGACCTCGTGCTCCTCGATGTGGATCGAGGTGAGCACGTCCTGCTGCACGAGGCGCTGCGACAGGATGATCGCGTCCTCGTAGTTGTGGCCCTCCCAGCACATGAACGCCACCAGCAGGTTGCGTCCGAGTGCCATCTCGCCCTCGTCGGTGCACGGACCGTCGGCGATGACCTGACCGGCCTCGACGCGGTCGCCCTCGAAGACGACCGGCTTCTGGTTGACGCAGGAGCCGGCGTTGGAGCGGCGGAACTTGTGCAGCAGGTACGTCCGGCGGTGGCCGTCATCCTGGTGGATGGTGACGTAGTCGGCGCAGAGATCCTCGATCACACCGCCGACCTCGGCGACCACCACGTCGCCAGCGTCGACAGCGGCCCGGTACTCCATGCCCGTACCCACGAGCGGCGCCTCGGCCTTGACCAGCGGCACCGCCTGGCGCTGCATGTTCGCGCCCATCAGTGCCCGGTTGGCGTCGTCGTGCTCGAGGAACGGGATCATGGCGGTCGCGACCGAGGTCATCTGCCGGGGCGAGACGTCCATGTAGTCGACGGCGCCGGGGACGACGTCCTCGGTCTCGCCGCCCTTACGACGGCAGAGCACCCGGTCCTCGGCGAACGTGCCGTCAGCCTTCAGGCGCGCGTTGGCCTGGGCCTTGACGAACCGGTCCTCCTCGTCCGCGGTCAGGTAGTCGATCTGGTCGGTGACCCGACCCTCGACGACCTTCCGGTACGGCGTCTCGATGAAGCCGAACGGGTTGACCCGGGCGAAGGTGGACAGCGCGCCGATCAGGCCGATGTTCGGGCCTTCCGGCGTCTCGATCGGGCACATCCGGCCGTAGTGGGACGGGTGCACGTCGCGGACCTCGAAGCCGGCCCGCTCCCGGGACAGACCACCCGGGCCGAGCGCGCTCAGCCGACGCCGGTGGGTCAGGCCCGCCAGCGGGTTGGTCTGGTCCATGAACTGGGACAGCTGGGACGTCCCGAAGAACTCCTTGATCGCCGCCACCACCGGGCGGATGTTGATCAGGGTCTGCGGGGTGATCGCCTCGACGTCCTGCGTGGTCATCCGCTCGCGGACGACCCGCTCCATCCGGGACAGGCCGACCCGAACCTGGTTCTGGATCAGCTCACCCACGGTACGGAGGCGCCGGTTGCCGAAGTGGTCGATGTCGTCGGCCTCGTAGCCGTCCTCACCGGCGTGCAGCCGGCACAGGTACTCCACGGTGGCGACGATGTCGTCCTCGGTCAGCGTGCCGGTGGTGATCGGCACGTCGACTTCCAGCTTCTTGTTGAACTTGTAGCGCCCGACCTTGGCGACGTCGTACCTCTTCGGGTTGAAGAAGAGGTTGTCGAGCAGGGTCTGGGCGTTCTCGCGCGTCGGCGGCTCGCCAGGGCGCAGCTTGCGGTAGATATCGAGCAGAGCCTCGTCGGCGCCGGCGATGTGGTCCTTCTCGAGCGTGGTCATCATCAGCTCGGACCAGCCGAACTTCTCACGAATTCGCTCGGCCGACCATCCGATGGCCTTGAGCAGGACGGTGACGGCCTGCCGACGCTTACGGTCGATGCGCACACCGACCGTGTCGCGCTTATCGATGTCGAACTCCAGCCAGGCACCCCGACTCGGGATGACCTTGACGCTGGAGAGGTCGCGGTCGGAGGTCTTGTCCGGCTGCTTGTCGAAGTACACGCCCGGAGACCGGACGAGCTGGCTGACCACGACGCGCTCGGTGCCGTTGATGACGAAGGTGCCCTTGGGCGTCATCATCGGGAAGTCACCCATGAACACCGTCTGGCTCTTGATCTCGCCAGTGGTGTTGTTGGTGAACTCCGCGGTCACGAAGAGCGGAGCGCAGTAGGTCAGGTCCTTCTCCTTGCACTCCTCGATCGAGGCCTTGACCTCGTCGAAGCGCGGCGCTGAGAAGGAGAGCGACATGGTGCCGGAGAAGTCCTCAATGGGACTGATCTCTTCAAGGATCTCCGCGAGACCCGATCGTGCGTGCGGGTCGTCCGCCGACCGGCCCTGCCAAGCCTCGTTGCCGACGAGCCAGTCGAAAGACTCGTTCTGAATGGCAAGGAGGTTGGGGACCTCGAGGTGTTCGGTGATCCTGCCGAATGAAACTCGGCGGGGAGCGAATGCGCTCGACGTACGACTGGTCTTCGCAGGGCGGGAAGCTGCCAAGATGCGTCCTTCCGAGGACCGGTGCTGCAGAACGGCTGGTACGCGTGCACTCCAATGACCCCACCAGAAATATCCGTAAACGGACATTTCCGAGCAGGGGTCAAGTCGGAAGGCAGCGCAAACTAGCAGTGTAGCCGAGAGGCTAACCGCTGTCCAGCCCACCCCGCAGGTTGTTTGCGGAGCGCGCCTCGGCCCCCGTCAACCGGGGTCTGCCGGGCCGCTCAGAACGCAACTCCCCACTGGGCCGCTCGGGTTACAGCGGCCGATGGTGCCGTCGCTGTCATACCCACGTCGTGGCCGTCGCAAGCGCGGTGTCTTGCTGGTGTCAGCGTGCCTGGCAGCCCCGGGCCGCGTCAAGGGCCGGTATCCGGGTTGTCCCTTGTTTCCCACTGGAGGGCGACCCGCCACGCTCGTTCGGGTCAAGGGTACCCACGGTCGGAGCCCAGCTCAGGACCGGTCGCAGCCAGATCCACACATACGGCGGGCGGTGATCCGTGTCGGATCACCGCCCGCCGCGACGCGATGGTGTCCCAGCTCACGAGCCGGGTACGCGTTGGTGGAGCGTCAGGTCACTTGAGGGTGACCTTGGCGCCCTCACCCTCGAGCTTGGCCTTCGCCTTGTCGGCGGTCTCCTTGTTGACCTTCTCCAGGATGGCCTTCGGCGCGGACTCGACCGCGTCCTTGGCCTCCTTGAGGCCCAGGCCGGTCAGCTCACGCACGACCTTGATGACCTGGATCTTCTTGCCGCCGTCAGCCTCGAGGATGACGTCGAACTCGTCCTGCTCCGGCTCGGCCTCGGCAGCAGCGCCGCCGCCACCGCCACCCGGGCCCGCGATCGCGACCGGGGCGGCAGCGGTGACCTCGAAGGTCGTCTCGAACTGCTTCACGAACTCAGAGAGCTCGATCAGCGTCATCTCCTTGAACGCGTCGAGCAGCTCGTCGGTGCTGAGCTTCGCCATATCTGGCGTCCTTTCCTGATTCTGTTAAGTAAAGAACTGGTGCGCCGTGGGGGCCTCAGGCCGCCTCGGCGCCCTCCTTCTCGCGCTTGTCCTGCAGTGCAGCCGCCAGACGGGCGGTCTTCGACAGCGGGGCCTGGAACAGGGCCGCGGCCTTGCTCAGGTTGCCCTTCATCGCGCCGGCCAGCTTGGCCAGCAGCACCTCGCGGGACTCCAGGTCGGCAAGCTTCGTGACCTCGGCCGCGGTGATGGCCTTGCCCTCGAAGACACCGCCCTTGATGACGAGCTTCGGGTTGGCCTTCGCGAAGTCGCGAAGCCCCTTCGCCGCCTCGACGACGTCGCCCGAAACGAAAGTCAGCGCGGTAGGACCGGTGAACAGCTCGTCGAGGCCGGTGATGCCCGCGTCCGTCGCAGCACGCTTGGCCAGCGTGTTCTTCGCGACCGTGTAGCTGGTGTCGGCGCCGAGCGAGCGCCGAAGCTGGGTGAGCTGGGAAACCGTCAGACCGCGGTACTCGGTCAGCACGGTGGCGCCCGAGCTGCGGAAGCTCTCGGTCAGCTCAGCGACGGCCGTGGCCTTGTCGGCCCGGATCGGCTTGTCCGCCATGTCCCTCCTCTCTCGTTACTCGAGGCTGGTCCCCGTCTCGGCCGAAGCCGGAACGGGGGCGGAGGCAGCGCGACAACGAAAAAGCCCCGGCGCAGGGCGCACGGGGCGAGGGCCGGCGGATCGTCATGGTCGGCGGACCATGCTCACTGCCGAGTTACGCTTGCCGCCCTACGCGGGTCGCCCGTTGTCGCGGGACCTTCGACCGTGCCGAAGCACGATGACCAGCGGTCTCTGGGTGGTTCCTCATCCATGAGAACACGGATGACTGTGTGAACAGTACGCGCCCAGCTCACCAGCGCCAAATCGCCCCTGGTGAGCTGGGTCACCGCCCGCGTCAGCCCTGTGCCCGCCGACGCCACAGGTAACCGCCGACGACCGCGGCGCTCCAGGCCAGCGCCCACCCGCTCAAGCCCAGCACTGTCAGCGCGGCGGCCTCGCCGCCGGTGGTGCGAGCGGCCGCCATGATCGGCGGTGCCAGCCAGGGCGCCACCGAGCCGCTAAGACCGAACACCACGGCGCCGACCCCGCCGAGGGCCAACACCGCGACGCCGTACCCCGCGCCGCCCACCGACGCCCTGCTGGCCAGCGCCCCAAGAGCAACCGCAGCGGGTACGACCAGCACGTGCGCCCACAATCCCAGCGCGAGCCCGACCGGAATCGACCGGTCCCCCGGGTCGACCGGGCCGGACACCCCGCCGACCAGCCACGGAAAGAGCAGCGCGACGGCCACCGTCACCAGCGCCGCCACCGCCGCGGCGAGCAGCCCGGACAACCGCTCCCGGGCCACCCCGACAGTCACCTGCGCCAGCCGACGCTGCACGTCCGGCTCGACATCCAAAAGGATCTTGGTCTGCCAGGCGAGCACCGGAAAGAGCACCACCGCGGAAACCCCGTACGCCTCCGCCGGCTGGGCGCGGCCACCGCCGTAGAGGGTGCCGAGCGTGATCAGGCCGGCAAGCAACGGCGCCAACGCCCGGCCGGTTCGCAGGAGACCGGCCAACCGCATCCGGACCAGGGCGCTCACCGGGTCTCCCCCGCTGCCGACTCGACAGCCGCGTCGGCGGTGTCCGGCCGGCCCGCTGTCAACTCCCCGGCCATCCCGAGCGACGGCTCGGCGGGTCGGGCGGCACCGGCCGACCGGAGCGGCTCGACGGGTAGGGCCTGGGACGCGGCGGTGGAGGCGTCGGAGCGTATCCGCAGCACCTGATGGCCCTCGGCGCGCAACCGGGCGACGGTGCCGGCGACCCGCGCGGCCGGCACCGCGACCTCGACCACGGCGATCGTCTCGTCCGTCGACGACGTCTCCTCGGACAGCGAGCCGTCGGCCACCAGCCAGCGGCGCGCGGCCGGGAGCCGGACCGTCTCGCCGCGATGGTCACTGACCAGGACGGATCCGTCGGCGGCGAGCACCTCGGCGATCAGCTCGGGCACCAACTCACGGGTGGCGGCGTCCAGCCCCTCCCACGGCTCGTCGAGCACCAGCAGGCCCGGTGGGCGCAGCAGCGCCTGGGCGAGGCCGACCTTCTGCGCGGTGCCCTTGGACAGCTCCGGCAACCGGACCGAGCGGAAGGCGGACAGCCCGAGCCGGTCCGTCCAGGAGGTCACCGCGTCGTCGGCCGCACCCCTGCCCAGCCCCGCCACCCGGGCCATCCCGGTCAGATAGCGGGTCACCGTGAACGGTTGGTCCGCTGGGAAACGCTCCGGCACCCAGCCCACCCGTGCCGGCCGGCCGGTGACCTGGCCACGGCCGGGGCGGAGGACCCCCGCGGCCACCTGGAGCAGTGTCGACTTGCCCACCCCGTTGCGACCCAGCACGATCGCCACCTCGCCGGGACCGATCCGCACGTCGATGCCTTGCAGCACCCACGGCCCTCGCCGGTGGTACCGCAACCAGACGTTCTCCAGCCGCATGGCGTCGAGCCTGCCACACCTCGAACGCGCCGGGGCGCCACCACGGTCGTGGCGGCGCCCCGGCGGAGCGAACTGTCGACTCAGGCGTCGGCCTGGTCCTCCCGAAGGTTCTTCACCAGGTTCGGGTCGACCGGGACACCCGGGCCCATCGTGGTGGTCAGGATGACCTTGCGGAGGTACTTGCCCTTGGCCGCGGACGGCTTGGCACGCAGCACCTCGTCGAGCACCGCAGCGTAGTTGTCGACCAGCTGGGTCTCCGTGAAGGAGGCCTTGCCGATGATCAGGTGCAGGTTGGAGTGCTTGTCCACCCGGAAGGTGATCTTGCCGCCCTTGATGTCCTGCACCGCCTTGGTGACGTCCATGGTCACCGTGCCGGTCTTCGGGTTCGGCATGAGACCGCGCGGGCCCAGGATCCGCGCGATCCGGCCGATCTTGGCCATCTGGTCCGGCGTGGCGATCGCCGCGTCGAAGTCGAGCCAACCACCCTGGATGCGGGCGACCAGCTCGTCGGTGCCCACCTCGTCCGCACCCGCGGCGGCGGCCTCTTCGGCCTTCGCGCCGCTGGCGAACACGATCACGCGGGCGGTCTTACCGGTGCCGTGCGGCAGGTTGACCGTGCCGCGGACCATCTGGTCCGCCTTGCGGGGGTCGACGCCGAGGCGCATGGCGACCTCGACCGTGGCGTCGAACTTGACGTTGGTGGTCTCCTTGGCCAGCTTCACGGCCTCGGTGGGGGTGTAGAGCTTCGACCGGTCGATGACGTCGGCGGCCTTGCGGTAGCTCTTGCTGCGCTGCATTGCTGATTACTCCTGTGGTCTCTGGCGGGCCGCTCGGCGCGAGCCCTCCCACGGTCGGAACGAAGGTCGGGCCGACGTCAGTCGTTGACGGTGATGCCCATCGACCGGGCGGTGCCGGCGATGATCTTCTCGGCCTGGGCGATGTCGTTGGCGTTGAGATCGGCCATCTTCTTCTCGGCGATCTCACGCAGCTGGGCGCGGCTGACCGACCCGACCTTCTCGGACTGCGGAACACCCGAGCCCTTCTGCACACCGGCGGCCTTGATCAGCAGCCGGGCGGCGGGCGGGGTCTTCAGCACGAACGTGAAGGACCGGTCCTCGTACACGCTGATCTCGGCGGGGACGATGTCGCCCCGCTGAGACTCGGTCTGCGCGTTGTAGGACTTGCAGAACTCCATGATGTTCACGCCGTGCTGGCCGAGCGCGGGGCCGACCGGCGGCGCCGGCGTGGCCTGGCCCGCCGGCAACTGAAGCGTGAACGTCTTGACGAGCTTCTTCTTCGGAGGCATGTCACTTCCTGGGGCTTGGAGCTGGGAAAATGCGGCTGTCGCCGCCCTCGGGCGCGCACGGTCAGCGCGGTGCGACAGCGGCGACATTCAAGAGTAGCGCAGGCCGCAGCCCACTCGTCCGCCGAGGTCGAGCGAGAGCGCGTACGCCGACGTCGGCGCTCGGTCTGCTGCTGCTCGTACTCCTGCTCCCAGTGTTCCCGCTCGCGACAGCGGGCGTCCTGCCAGGC
>NZ_JBEZEX010000063.1:0-8513 GCF_040649115.1 Micromonospora sp. NPDC049049
GCCCCGCGCCCCGCGCCCCGCGCCCCGCGCCCCGCGCCCCGCGCCCCGCGCCCCGCGCCCCGCGCCCCGCGCCCCGCGCCCCGCGCCCCGCGCCCAAGATCCTCACAACATCCTCGATATTGCTGCCTCCGACACGCCGGAGACAGCAACATCCCTGATCCTGCGCAGATCTTGACGACGAACGCCGCCCCTTTGGAGATCGAAACCCCGGCCCTGGTGCCCCCGGCCACCAAGATCGCACTCGAACCAGGATGTAGTGGCCTCGGCGACGCACCGAGGCCACTACATCGAGGATCAAGCGCGATCTTGGGGTGTTCTGGGATCGGCCGAGGGAGCAGAGCCGAACCTCAGGCGGTCAGTCGGGGGTCGCGAGCTGGTCGCCGACCGCGTGCTGAACTGGTCTGGAAACGCGTCGAGCGCGGCACCCGGACGGGTACAGCGCTCGACGAAGTGGGATCGGTTCAGACGTTGAAGCCGAGGGAGCGAAGCTGGTCCCGACCCTCGTCAGTGATCTTGTCCGGGCCCCACGGCGGGAGCCACACCCAGTTGATCCGGATGTCGTTGACCAGGCCACCGCCGGGGCCGGTGGTCAGCGCCTGCCGGGTCTGGTCCTCGATGACGTCGGTCAGCGGGCAGGCCGCCGAGGTGAGCGTCATGTCCAGGGTGGCGACGTTCTCGTCGTCGACGTGGACGCCGTACACGAGGCCAAGGTCGACCACGTTGATGCCGAGCTCCGGGTCGACGACGTCCTTCATCGCCTCCTCGATGTCGGCGATCATGGCCTTGCTGACGCCGCCCGCAGGAGCGGCGGCGTCAGAGGTGCCGTCGGTCGTCGCGGCGTCGGTCTGCGGCACCACAGTGGTGTCACCGGCCTCCGGCGTCGCCTCAGTAGCAGCGATGTGCTCGCTCATGCCGTCCCTCCGCTTCGCTGCGTGATGCCGCAAGGCACCACTGTGTCATTCGCTCGCTGACGCTCGCTCACGCCTTCACCTCCGGGCTCACGCCCACACCGGCGCGTGCCGCGGCGTCCTTGAACGCCATCCACGGCAGCAGCGCGCACTTGACCCGGGCGGGGTAACGGGCCACACCCGCGAAAGCAACCCCGTCACCGAGCACGTCCTCGTCCGGCGTGACCTGGCCACGTCCGGACATCAATTCCACGAACGCCTCGTGCACCTCGAATGCTTCCCCGGCGCCCCGACCACGCAGCAACTCGTGCAGCACACTCGCCGACGCCTGGCTGATCGAGCAGCCCATCCCGTCGTACGAGATGTCGTGCAGCACTGTGCCGTCGGTGGCCACCCGGACGGTGACCTCGTCACCGCAGGTGGGGTTGACGTGGTGCGCCTCCGCGACCTGGTCGCCTGGGTCGTCGGCATCGCGCAGGCCACGCCCGTGCGGGCGCTTGTAGTGGTCCAGGATGATCTCCTGGTAGAGCTGGTCGAGCTGCATCAGTCGAACACCTTCCGTACCTGCTCCAGACCGGCCACCAGAGCGTCGATCTCCTCGGTGGTGGTGTAGAGGTAGAACGAGGCCCGGGTCATGGCGGGGACGCCGAACCGGCTGCACACCGGCTTGGCACAGTGGTGACCCACCCGCACCTGCACGCCGAGCGAGTCGAGCACCTGACCCACGTCGTGCGGGTGCACGTCACCGAGCGCGAACGAGATGGTGCCGCCCCGGCCCACCGGCACTGTCGGGCCGAAGATCCGCAGGTCCGGCACCGAGCCGAAGGCGTCCAGCGCGTACGCCGTCAGCTCCTTCTCGTGCCACTGGATGGCTCGCATCCCGACGCCGGTCAGGTAGTCCACCGCCGCGCCCAACGCGACCGCCTCGGCGATCGGCGGGGTGCCGGCCTCGAACCGGGCCGGCGGGGCGGCGAACGTCGAGCGGCCCATGGTGACCGTCTCGATCATCGAGCCGCCGCCCATCACCGGCGGCATGGCCGCCAGCAGCTCGGCCCGGCCCCAGAGCACACCGATGCCGGTGGGGCCGCACATCTTGTGGCCGGTGAACACGATGTAGTCGGCGTCCAGGTCGACCACGTCGAGGGGCAGGTGCGGCGCCGACTGCGAGCAGTCCAGCAGCAGCAGCGCGCCCACCTCGCGGACCCGAGCGGTGATCCGGGAGGTCGCGTTGACAGTGCCCAGGATGTTCGACACGTGCACCAACGAGACGATCTTCGTCCGTTCGGTGACCAGGTCCTCCAGGCCCGACTCGTCCAGCCGGCCCTGGTCGGTGACCGGGAACCAGCGCAGGGTCGCGCCGGTCCGCTCACAGAGCAGCTGCCACGGGACGATGTTCGAGTGGTGCTCCATCTCGGAGATCACCACCTCGTCGCCGGGACCGAGCCGGAACCGGGGGTCGGCGTCCGCGCGCAGCGAGGCGTTCGAGAAGGCGTACGCCACGATGTTGATCGCTTCGGTGGAGTTCTTGGTGAACACCACCTCGTCGACGCTCGGTGCGTTGATGAACGCGGCGACCTTCGCCCGCGCCCCCTCGTACGCCTCGGTGGCCTCGGTGCCCAGGGTGTGCACCGACCGCGACACGTTCGCGTTGTGCCGCGCGTAGTGCTCGTCGAGCACGTCGAGCACCTGGCGCGGTTTGTGGGAGGTGTTGGCGCTGTCGAGGTAGACCAGCGGGTGCCCGTTGATCTCCCGGTCCAGGATCGGGAAATCGGCGCGCACCCGGGCCACGTCGAAACGCGGCACGTCGTCGTACTGCGGCATCCCCTCGGGGATCGCGATGCTGGTCATCTCGGCAGCGCCTCTTTCGCTCAGGCCTTGGCCGTGCCGGCCCCGGCGGCGTACCGCTCGTAGCCCTCGGCCTCGAGCTTGTCGGCCAGCTCCGGGCCGCCCTGCTCGACGATCCGGCCGGCCACGAAGACGTGCACGAAGTCCGGCTTGATGTAGCGCAGGATCCGCGTGTAGTGGGTGATCAGCAGCACGCCGGTGTCGCCGGTGTCGCGGACCCGGTTGACGCCCTCGCTGACCACGCGCAGCGCGTCCACGTCGAGACCGGAGTCGGTCTCGTCGAGGATCGCGATCTTCGGCTTGAGAAGCTCCAGCTGGACGATCTCGTGCCGCTTCTTCTCACCACCGGAGAAGCCCTCGTTGACGTTGCGCTGGGCGAACGCCGGGTCCATCTGGAGGCGCTCCATAGCGCCGCGCAGCTCGCCACCCCAGGTACGGAGCTTCGGCGCCTCGCCGTCGATGGCGGTCTTCGCGGTCCGCAGGAAGTTCGCCACCGAGACGCCGGGCACCTCGACCGGGTACTGCATGGCCAGGAAGAGACCGGCGCGGGCACGCTCGTCGACAGTCATCGCCAGCACGTCCTCGCCGTCGAGGGTCACCGTACCGCCGGTGATCTCGTACTTGGGGTGGCCGGCGATCGAGTACGCCAGGGTGGACTTGCCGGAGCCGTTCGGGCCCATGATCGCGTGGGTCTCGCCCGACTTCACGGTCAGGTCGACGCCGGCCAGGATCGGCTTGAGCTCACCCTCGGGCAGCTTGACCGACACCTTCAGGTCGCGGATCTCCAGGGTGCTCATTATCGGGTCACTCCATTACTCGGCGTCAGGCTGAGGTAGATGTCGCCGTCGCGGACTTCGACGGGGTAGACGGGGACGGGTTCGGTGGCGGGCAGGCCGGTCGGCTCGCCGGTGCGCAGGTCGAAGCGCGAGCCGTGCAACCAGCACTCGAGCGTGCAGCCGTCGACCTCGCCCTCGGAGAGCGCGACAGCGGCGTGCGAGCACTCGTCGTACGCGGCGTAGAAGTTGCCGTCCTCGCCGTGCACCAGGGCGATCGGGGTGCCGTCGACGTCCGCGCGGATCGCGGTGCCCTTCGGCACGTCCTCGGTGGAGCAGAGCCGGATCATCAAGCGCCGGCCTTGGTCAGCCGGGCCTCGATCGCGTCGCCGAGGCTCTCCCGCAGCGACTCCACCGGGATCTTGTTGATCAGCTCGGCGAAGAAGCCACGGACCACCAGCCGGCGGGCCTCACTCTCCGGGATGCCCCGGGCCATCAGGTAGAACAGCTGCTCGTCGTCGAAGCGGCCGGTCGCGCTGGCGTGACCGGCGCCGGCGATCTCGCCGGTCTCGATCTCCAGATTGGGTACGGAGTCCGCCCGCGCGCCGTCGGTGAGCAGCAGGTTCCGGTTGATCTCGTACGTGTCGGTGCCGGTCGCCTCGGCCTGGATGAGCACGTCGCCCACCCAGACGGTGTGCGCGCTCTCGCCCTGCAGAGCGCCCCGGTAGCCGACGTAGCTGCGGCAGTCCGGCACATTGTGGTCGACCAACTGCCGGTGCTCCAGGTGCTGGCCGGAGTCGGCGAAGTAGACGCCGTACAGCTCGGCCTCGCCCCCGCGCCCGGTGTATTCCACGCTGGTGAACTGCCGGACCAGGTCGCCACCCAGGGAGACCTGGATGTGGATGACCTTGGCGTCCCGACCCAGCTTGATCTTCAGGTGCTGGACCTGGACCGCGTCGTCGGCCCAGTCGGCGACCGTGACCAGCGTCAGCTTCGCGCCATCGGCCACGGCGACCTCGACGTTGTCGGCCAGGGTGGCCGACCCGACGTGCTCCAGCACCACTGTCGCCTCGGCGAACCGGCCCACCTCGACGAAGGTGTGACCGAACGCCGGCTGCTCGACGCCCTCGCCGACCACCCGCAGCCGTACCGCCTCGCCGAGCACCACATCGGGGTCCACCCGCAGCAGCAGTGCGTCCGCGGCGGCACCGTAAGCCAACGCGCTGACCCGGTCGACCGGGATCAGCACGCTGCCGACGCGCTCGTCGTCACGGCCGACCCGGGTGATGGCGACGCCCTCGGGCAGGTCACCGTACTCGTGTCGGACCGCGCCGGTAGCGGCCGGCGCGTCGTCCGACGACTCCAGCTCGGCGCGGCTGGCGCCGCGCAGCGACCTGGAGCCGTCGCCGGTAAGGCCGCGCAGGCGCTTGAGCGGGGTGAAGCGCCACTCCTCCTCCAGGCCGGTGAGGGCCGGGAAGTCGGCGACGTCGTACGAGCGCAGCGCCTGCGACTTGGTGCTGGGCGGCGGCGCGGAAGCCTGGGTAGTCATGTCTTCCTTGGTCTGTCTGTTCCGTGACGACGAGTTGGGGCCGGGTGTGACGGGCCGAGGTTCCGGCCCGTCACGGGGGAACGGCGGCGTCAGCCGACCGCGCCCTCCATCTGAAGCTCGATCAGGCGGTTGAGCTCCAGGGCGTACTCCATCGGGAGCTCCTTGGCGATCGGCTCGATGAAGCCGCGCACGATCATCGCCATCGCCTCGTCCTCGCTCAGGCCCCGGCTCATCAGGTAGAAGAGCTGGTCATCACTGATCTTGGAGACGGTCGCCTCGTGCCCCATCGACACGTCGTCCTCACGGATGTCGACGTACGGGTAGGTGTCCGAGCGGGAGATCGTGTCGACGAGCAGTGCGTCGCACTTGACGGTGCTCCGGCTGTGGTGCGAACCCTCCAGCACCTGCACCAGACCCCGGTACGAGGTGCGGCCGCCGCCACGGGCGATCGACTTCGACACGATGGTCGAGGAGGTGTGCGGCGCGGCGTGCACCATCTTGGCGCCGGCGTCCTGGTGCTGACCCTCGCCGGCCATCGCCACCGAGAGCACCTCGCCCTTGGCGTGCTCGCCGGTCATGTAGACCGCCGGGTACTTCATGGTCACCTTGGAGCCGATGTTGCCGTCGACCCACTCCATGGTCGCGCCCTCGTGGCAGACGGCGCGCTTGGTGACCAGGTTGTAGACGTTGTTCGACCAGTTCTGGATGGTCGTGTAGCGGCAACGCGCGTTCTTCTTGACGATGATCTCCACGACCGCGCTGTGCAGCGAGTCGGAGGAGTAGAGCGGCGCGGTGCAGCCCTCGACGTAGTGCACGTACGCACCCTCGTCGACGATGATCAGCGTCCGCTCGAACTGGCCCATGTTCTCCGTGTTGATCCGGAAGTAGGCCTGCAGCGGGATCTCGACGTGCACGCCCTTCGGCACGTAGATGAACGAGCCACCGGACCACACCGAGGTGTTCAGGGCGGCGAACTTGTTGTCGCCGACCGGGATCACGGTGCCGAAGTACTCCTTGAAGACGTCCTCGTGCTCGCGCAGCGCCGTGTCGGTGTCCAGGAAGAGGACGCCCTGCTCCTCAAGGTCCTCGCGGATCTTGTGGTAGACGACCTCCGACTCGTACTGCGCCGCGACACCGGCGACCAGCCGCTGCTTCTCCGCCTCCGGGATGCCCAGCCGGTCGTAGGTGTTCTTGATGTCCTCGGGCAGGTCCTCCCAGCTGGTGGCCTGCTTCTCGGTCGACCGGACGAAGTACTTGATGTTGTCGAAGTCGATCCCGGTGAGGTCCGCGCCCCACGCCGGCATCGGCTTACGGCCGAACAGCCGCAGGCCCTTCAGCCGCAGGTCGAGCATCCACGCCGGCTCGTTCTTCTTGGCCGAGATGTCCCGCACCACCGCCTCGTTGATGCCACGCTGGGCGACAGCCCCGGCGGCGTCCGGGTCGGACCAGCCGTACTCGTACCGGCCCAGGGCGGCGAGCTGCTCTTCCTGGGTCAGGGGCTGGACGATCTGCTCGGTCATCTATCTGTCCTCACAGTGGTTACGGGATTACCGGATTGAGCACGGCCCGGCTGGGTCGGGATGTGCGTGGTGCACACCCCGTCGCCGTGCGCGATGGTGGCCAGACGCTGCACGTGGGTGCCGACCAGACGGGAGATGACCGCGGTCTCGGCCTCGCACAGCTGAGGAAACTCGGCGGCCACGTGCGCCACCGGGCAGTGGTGCTGACAGAGCTGGCCGCCAGAGGCGATCGTGGTCGCATTGGCAGCGTAACCCTCGCCCGTGAGCGCTGCGGCAAGTGCCTCGGCTCGCGCGAGAGGGTCGTCGCCCGCATCCTCCATGGCCGCCCGACAGCGCGACTCGAGAGCGGACACCTGCTCGGTGGCGAACGCCTCCACCGCGTCCGGGCCGCCGCTGCGGGCGATCCAGCGCAGCGCGGCGGTGGCCATGTTGTCGTAGTGGTGTGTGCCACAGCGGACCCGGGCGGCCTCGGTCAGCAGGAACACCTTCGCCGGGCGGCCCCGACCGCGACTGCCCTGCACGGGCTGCTCGCGGGCGTACACGTCACCATCCGCAAGCATCGCGTCGAGGTGTCGGCGGATCGCCGCCGGGCTGAGCCCGAGCGCCGCGCCTAGCTGCGCGGCGGTGGTGGCACCCTGCTCCAACAGCAACTGGGTGACCCGATCCCGGGTGGAGACCTCGGCCGCCGCCGGCCCGGCGGGGCCGACCGGCGTGGTCACGGCAGGCGCGGACACGGACGCGCCGACGGCCGGCACGGCCGTCGGCTGGTGCCCGGAGAGCGCCGCCGCGTTTTTCACAACGCCAACGTTACGTAATTACCCGGAGGGTCGCAAACCCGGGCCCCGGTGATCCCAACCACCGCACTGACGGAGTCGGACGAACCTCGATCACTACGGTGCGTAGGATTTGCGCCGTGAACCGAATCGTCCGTCCGGTCTCCGGCATCCTGCTGCGCCGCCTCGCGCTCGCCTCGATCATCGCGAACGTGGGCATCGTCGTCACCGGCGGGGCCGTCCGACTGACCGCCTCGGGCCTCGGCTGCCCCACCTGGCCCCGGTGCACAGACGATTCCTACATCACCACGCCGGAGATGGGCGTGTACGGCGTCATCGAGTTCGGCAACCGGATGCTGACCTTCGCGGTGGGTCTGATCGCGCTGGCCACGGTGCTGGCCGTACTGCTGCACCGGCCCCGCCGACCCGGACTCCTCGCACTGTCCGTGGTGGTCTTCCTGGGCATCCCCGCCCAGGCGGTCCTTGGTGGCATCACCGTGCTGACCAACCTCAACCCGTGGGTGGTCGGGCTGCACTTCCTCGCCTCGATGGCCGTGATCGCCGCCGCGTACGCCCTCTGGCGACGCATCGGCGACCCCGACGGCCCGACCGTGGCCGTGGTGCCCGCACCGCTGCGCGCGCTGGCCCGAGTCACCACCGGCGTCACCGTCGCCGTGCTGGTCGTCGGCACCTGGGTCACCGGCAGCGGCCCGCACGCCGGCGACCACGGCGCCGCCCGCAACGGGCTCGACCCGGAGACGATCTCCCAGGTGCACGCGGACGGGGTCTTCCTGCTGATCGGCCTGTCGGTGGCGCTGATCTTCGCGTTCCGCGCCGTCGGTGCGCAGCAGGCCACCCGCGCCGCGATCATCCTGGTCGCCGTGGAGTTGGGCCAGGGCCTGATCGGCTTCGTGCAGTACTTCACCCACGTGCCGGCGTTCCTGGTCGGCGCACACATGCTCGGCTCCTGCCTGGTACTGCTGGCCGCGCTGTCGGTGCAGTGGTCCACCCGGGAACGCCGCCCGGTCGCGCCGGCCCCCCAGGCCACCCCGACCGACGCCGCCGCCCCGGTACCAGTCACCGCCTGACCGCCTGACCGCCCGCGCGCCCCGCGCCCCGCGCCCGCGCGCCCCGCGCCCCGCGCC
>NZ_JBEZEX010000064.1:0-5700 GCF_040649115.1 Micromonospora sp. NPDC049049
CATGTTGTGCGTGTTGAGCTCGGGGGGCCGGTCCGCGCCCCGGCCGCGGCGGGCCCGCCGGCCGGTGGCCAGGTCCAACTCGACGTCGGTGTGCCCGGCGGCGGCCACCACCGCGGCGACCGCGGCGGACGACAACGCCGCCCGGCCCAGGTTGGTGTGCAGCACGACACCGGTGGCGTTGAGCACCACCCGGGGGCCGGGCGTGGGCAACGCGGCGACCGCCGCGTCGCGTACCTCGTCGGGGTTGAGCTCACCACGACGGGCGCGGCCCTGCGCGTGGGAGACGATGGCCTTGACCTGCTCCCGGCCGAGAGTCACGGTGGCGGCGGCCAGCACCGGGTCGGCGAGCAGCGTGTCCGTACGGGGCACCCGACGTCGCGGGTCCACCGGGCCGTCGCCCATCACGTCATCTCCTGCAAGCGGTGTGGCGGAGACGGACGGGAATCGAACCCGCCTGGCCCGGGTCCCGGACCACTCCGGTTTTGAAGACCGGGAGGGGCACCAGCCGCCTGAACGCCTCCACCGGCCATTCGATCACACCGCGGGCGGCTCCGCCCAGTCAGATGGAAGATCCATGGCGGTCCGCCGCGCTTCCACCCGCTCGCGCTGCGGCACCACTGTGTACCGGGGGTCGCGGGCCGAGGCGACACCACCGTAGAAGATGCCGAACCGGGTCAGCACCGACGCGGCCAGCAGCGCGGTCCCCGAGAGCGCCCCGACCATCCGGCTGCGCCGGCCCAGCAGAGCACCCGCCACCCCGCCGGCGGTCAGCAGCCGCCCAGCGCGCAGCAACCGACCCGGCCGACCCAACCGGTAGGGCTCGCTGAGCAGGCCGAGGCGGGTCTCCACCCGATGCGCGCCGTACAGCTCCAGGGCCGCGCCGGCCACCGCCATCCGGCGGGCCGGCCCGGCCTGGGCCGGCGGCGCGGCGAGCAGACCCACGCCGGCACCGCTGGCCAACGCGCTGCCCGCGAAGATCACCGGCAGCTCGGGGTACGCCTCATGCCACGACGGCACCGCCGTGTCGGCCAGCAACACCCCGGTGTACGTGGCCAGCGCCGGAGCGGTGCCGGCGGCGAGCAGCCCGGCGGCGTGCCCGATCGACGGCAGCGCCCGGCCGGCCAGCCCGAGCAGACCGCGCCGGGGCAGCACACCGGCCGCCTCGGCGATCGCGGCGACACCCGCCGCCGGCCCGTACGCGGTGAGGATCCAGGTACCCATCGACATCGGCGAGGTCGGCTTGGCCACCCGCAGCATGTGGTGGAACCGCGCCGGCCGGCCCAGGTCCTTGACCAGGAAGACGGCGCTGGCGCTGACGGCGGCCAACGCGGTGACCCGACCGGCGCGCCGCAACGCGGGCCGCCCGGTGAGCTGCCCACCCGCGGCCAGCAGTGACGAGCCGGCTGCCAGCCCGCCGGTGAACAGGTACGCGGCGATGTCCCACTTCCACACCGGCCCCTTGAGGATGGGCCGACCGTAATAGGACGTGAACTCGGCCTCCGGCACCCGCAGTTCCTCGGCGCCCCCGCCGCGCCGCCTGCGCCGCCGGCCGGGAGGTTCGCCGCTGCGCCGCACCGTCTGGTCACCCCGGCGGCCCCTGCCGACCTCGTCACCGCTGGTGCTGTCCCTGTCGGTGGTGATGGCCCTGCCGGCCGAGTGATCGCCCGCGCCCGCCGGCGGCTCTGCACCCCGCGCATGCTCTGCGCCCGTCGTGCTGCCCGGCCGCTCCAGGCTCGCCTGTGGTCGGTGGCCGCCCTCGTCGGCGAGCCGCTCCCGGAAGCGACGGAACCGGTCGCCCACGGGGCCCGACGGGATCATGAGGAACCTCCGACGAACGCGGCGACGGTCGCCGCCGCCATGGCGAGAGCGGCGAGGCCGGCGCGCTTCCACATCTTCGGCAGGTCACGGGTGGTCACGACCGGGTCGGGCGGCAGCCCGTACACCTCGGGTTCGTCCAGGAGCAGGAAGAACGCGCCGTCACCACCCACGCCGTCGTCAGGGTCGTGCCCGTACAGCCGGGCCTCGGGGACGCCCCTGTCGTGCAACGTCGCCACCCGGGCGGCGGCGCGTTCACGCAGCTCGTCCAGGGGCCCGTACTGGATCGACTCGGTCGGACACGCCTGCGCACACGCCGGAGTCATCCCCGCGCCCAACCGGTCGTAGCACAGCGTGCACTTCCACGCCCGACCGTCGCCCTTACGCTGGTCGATCACCCCGTACGGACACGCCGAGATGCAGTACCCACACCCGTTGCAGATGTCCTCCTGCACCACCACCGTGCCGAACTCCGTGCGGAACAACGAACCCGTCGGACACACGTCCAGGCAGGCGGCATGGGTGCAGTGCTTGCAGACGTCCGACATCATCAACCACCGGAAATCCGTGCGCTCCTCGACGCCCGTGCCACGGCCCGGTGGTTGGACCCCCGGCATCCCCAGAAACTGCGGTCCCGCGTCGACCGGCCGGGCCCGGTCGGCGTCGACCGGCGCCCCGAGGACGTCCGCCAGGGCGACACCATGCCCGGCCGGGCGGGGCTGCTCGATGAACGCGACGTGTCGCCACGAGTTCGCTGTCAACGCGCCGGTGTTGTCGTACGACATGCCGAGCAGGTCCAGGCCGCTCTCCGGAACGCCGTTCCACTCCTTGCAGGCGACCTCGCAGGCCTTGCAGCCGATGCAGACGCTGGTGTCGGTGAAGAACCCCATCCGCGACGGCGCGTTCTCATAGCCTGCCTCGGGTGCCGGGTCCAGCGGACCGTACAGGCTGTTCGGGTCAGGAAGCACCGTGCTCCTTCCCCTCGTCGTCGGTGGTCACGGCCGGCGCGTGCTGGCCCGGGATGATCCCGGCGCGCCTCTGGTAGTCGGCCACCAGGTCGAGCAACGCCGGGCCGGTGGGACGGCGGCCCGGCCGCACGTCGCAGGTGCCGACCTTGCTCTCCTGGATCAGCACGTTCGGGTCCAGGCTGATGCCGAACAGGTCGTTGGCCGAGTCGCCGGTCACCAGACCCTCGAAACCGAAGTGGTACGGCAACCACACCTGGTGGATGATCCGGCCGTCCACCCGCAACGGGGTGAGCCGGTCGGTCACCAGCACCCGTGCCTCGATCGCCGCACGGGCGGTGACCAGGTGCGCCCAACCCAGATGCGTCAGCCCGACCTCGCCGGCCAGGGCCGGGGACACCTCGACGAACATCTCCGGTTGCAGCTCCGCGAGGGGTGACACCGTCCGGCTCATCGCACCGGCGGTGTGGTGCTCGGTGAGCCGGCTGACAGTGAACACGTACGGGAACACCTGAGCGTGCTCCTGCGGCGGACTCGGGTTCACCGAGTTCACCGGGTGTGCGTACATATTGCGCGTCGGGTTGGCCTGCTGGCCGTAGAGCGGGTTACGCACCGGCGACTCCACCGGCTCGTAGTGCGTCGGCAGCGGCCCGTCCAGGACACCGCTGGGCGCGTACAACCAGCCCTTGCCGTCGCCCTGCATGACGAACGGGTCGTCGCCAGCGATGCCCTCCGGCCCGGACGCGCCGGGCGGCGGCCGGTACGACGGTGGCTTGGTCTTCTCGAAGTCCGGCACGTCGTAGCCGGTCCACTCGGACTTCTCCGCGTCCCACCACACGTAGCGTTTGCGCTCGGACCACGGGTTGCCGTCCGGGTCGGCGGAGGCACGGTTGTAGAGGATGCGCCGGTTCGCCGGCCACGCCCAACCCCACTCGGCGGCCACCCAGTCCTGTTCGTGCCGGGACTTGCGCCGGGCCGCCTGGTTCACCCCGTCCGCGTACACGCCGGTGTAGATCCAACAACCGATAGCGGTGGAGCCATCCGCGCGGGCCTCCGCGAAGCTGGACAGCGGACGGCCGCTGGCCACGTCGTACCCGTTGATCTCGCGCAGCACCGCCTCGGCGCTCGGCTCCGCGTGCGGACCGTGCGTGGGATAGTCCCAGGCGAGGTCGAGCAGCGCACGGTCGCGCGGCAGCGGCGAGTCGGCCAGCCGCTCCCGCAGTTTGCGGCCCAAATGATAGAAGAACCACAGCTCCGAGCGGGCGTCGCCCGGCGGCTCGACGGCCTTCTCCCGCCACTGCAACAACCGCTGCGTCTGGGTGAACGTGCCCTCCTTCTCCACATGCGACGCGGCGGGCAGGAAGAACACCTCCGTGCGGCACTCCTGCGGCACGATCTCGCCGGTGGCGACCTCGGGGCCGTTCTGCCAGAACGTCGCGCTCTCGATCATGAACAGGTCGCGGACCACCAACCAGTCGAGGTTGGCCATCCCGAGCCGCTGCGCGCGTCCGTGCGCCGACCCGACCGCCGGGTTCTGCCCGAGCAGGAAGTACCCCTTGATCTTGCCGTCGATCATGTTCAGCACCTGCTGGTACGTGCCGTGATCACCGGTCAGCCGAGGCAGGTAGCCGTAACAGAAGTCGTTCTCCGGCGTCGCCGCGTCACCCCAGTACGCCTTGAGCAGGCTGGCGGCGAACGACCCCGCGTTACCCCAGAACCCCTTCTGCCCCGGATGGCGAATGCTGTCCACCCACTCCTCGAAGCTCGGGTGTTCGGCGTGGTGCGGCATCGGCAGATAACCGGGCAGCAGGTTGAACAACGTCGGGATGTCGGTGGACCCCTGGATGCTGGCGTGCCCGCGCAGCGCCATCACCCCGCCACCCGGGCGGCCCATGTTGCCCAGCAGGAGCTGGATGATCGCACCGGTGCGGATGTACTGCACGCCGACGCTGTGCTGCGTCCAGCCCACCGAGTAGATCAGCATGCCGGTCCGGTCCCGGCCGGAGTTCGTCGTCCACGCCCGCGCCAACTCCAGGAACTGCGCCTGCGAGATGCCGCAGACCCGTTCCACCATCTCGGGGGTGTAGCGGGCGAAGTGCCGCTTGAGGATCTGGTAGACGCAACGCGGGTGCTGCAACGACTCATCGCGGCGGGTCTGCCCGCTCACCTGCGCGCCGTGCGACTCGTGCGTCAACCCCGCCGCGCTGTCCCGCTCCTGGGCCGTGTGCCCACTGCCCGACGAACCCTCGTGCCCCTCGTACTGCCAGCTGTCCTGCACGTAGGCGCCGGTCTCCGGGTCGAAGCCGGAGAAGAAGCCGTCGCCGTCCTCGGTGTCGCTGAACTCCTCGCTGACGATGGTCGCCGCGTTGGTGTACGCGAGCACGTACTCCCGGAAGTCCAGCTCGTTGTCGAGGATGTAGCGCACCACCCCACCGAGCAGCGCGATGTCCGTGCCCGCCCGGATCGGTAGGTACTCATCCGCGACCGCACTCGTCCGCGTGAACCGGGGGTCGACGTGGAAAACCTTCGCGCCCCGACGCTTCGCCTCCATCACCCACTGAAAACCCACCGGGTGTGCCTCAGCCATGTTGGAGCCCTGGATGACGATCACGTCAGCGTTGGCGATGTCCTGCTGGAAATCCGTCGCACCGCCACGACCGAAGCTGGCCCCCAGACCGGGGACGGTGGCGGAGTGTCAAATACGGGCCTGGTTCTCGATCTGCAGCGCCCCCATCGCGGTGAACAACTTCTTGATGAGGTAGTTCTCCTCGTTGTCCAACGTCGCCCCACCCAGACTGGAGATACCCAGCGTCCGGTTGAGCGGCCGACCCTCGGCGTCGACGTCCTCCCAGGTCTCGTCCCGGGCGGCCAGGACCCGATCGGCGATCATGTTCAGCGCCGTGTCGAGGTCGAGGTCCTC
>NZ_JBEZEX010000065.1:0-3718 GCF_040649115.1 Micromonospora sp. NPDC049049
CAAGATCGTGCAACATCCTGGATGTAGTGGTCTCCACACACCACGAAACGACTACAACCAGGATCGAGCGTGACCTTGACGGGTCTCCGGGTTCAGGGACCCTGATGACCCCCGGAAAAAGGGGCGGAGACGCAGAGAAGCCCACCCCGAATTGGGGTGGGCTTCTCTGGAAGATTGTCCGGCGGCGTCCTACTCTCCCACACCCTCACGAGTGCAGTACCATCGGCGCTGGAGGGCTTAGCTTCCGGGTTCGGAATGTAACCGGGCGTTTCCCCTCCGCCATGACCGCCGTAACTCTATGAACATATCAAACAACCCCGGCACACAATCACGGGTGTTCGCTTGTTCAGAGTTGCACAGTGGACGCGTAGCAGCTTAGTAGTCAAGTCCTCGGCCTATTAGTACCGGTCAACTGAACCCGTTACCGGGCTTACATTTCCGGCCTATCAACCCAGTCGTCTAGCTGGGGGCCTTACCCCACCAAGGTGGGTGGGATACCTCATCTTGAAGCAGGCTTCCCGCTTAGATGCTTTCAGCGGTTATCCCTTCCGAACGTAGCTAACCAGCCGTGCCCTTGGCAGGACAACTGGCACACCAGAGGTTCGTCCGTCCCGGTCCTCTCGTACTAGGGACAGCCCTTCTCAAGTATCCTACGCGCACGGCGGATAGGGACCGAACTGTCTCACGACGTTCTAAACCCAGCTCGCGTACCGCTTTAATGGGCGAACAGCCCAACCCTTGGGACCTGCTACAGCCCCAGGATGCGACGAGCCGACATCGAGGTGCCAAACCATCCCGTCGATATGGACTCTTGGGGAAGATCAGCCTGTTATCCCCGGGGTACCTTTTATCCGTTGAGCGACACCGCTTCCACTCGCAAGTGCCGGATCACTAGTCCCGACTTTCGTCCCTGCTCGACCTGTCAGTCTCACAGTCAAGCTCCCTTGTGTACTTGCACTCAACACCTGATTGCCAACCAGGCTGAGGGAACCTTTGGGCGCCTCCGTTACCTTTTAGGAGGCAACCGCCCCAGTTAAACTACCCACCAGACACTGTCCCTGAACCGGATAACGGTCCGAAGTTAGATACCCAAATCAACCAGAGTGGTATTTCAAGATTGCCTCCACCCATACTGGCGTATGGACTTCACCGGCTCCCACCTATCCTACACAAGCTAATTCGAGTACCAATGTCAAGCTATAGTAAAGGTCCCGGGGTCTTTCCGTCCTGCCGCGCGTAACGAGCATCTTTACTCGTACTGCAATTTCGCCGGGCCTGTGGTTGAGACAGTGGGGAAGTCGTTACGCCATTCGTGCAGGTCGGAACTTACCCGACAAGGAATTTCGCTACCTTAGGATGGTTATAGTTACCACCGCCGTTTACTGGCGCTTAAGTTCTCCGCTTCGCCCCGAAGAGCTAACAGGTCCCCTTAACGTTCCAGCACCGGGCAGGCGTCAGTCCATATACATCGAATTACTTCTTCGCATGGACCTGTGTTTTTAGTAAACAGTCGCTTCCCCCTGCTCTCTGCGGCCATACAACGCTCCACCCGCGCGGGGCTTCACGTCTCCGGCCCCCCTTCTCCCTAAGTTACGGGGGCAATTTGCCGAGTTCCTTAACCACAGTTCGCCCGATCGCCTCGGTATTCTCTACCTGACCACCTGTGTCGGTTTGGGGTACGGGCCGCTAAGAACTCGCTAGAGGCTTTTCTCGGCAGCATAGGATCACTGACTTCACCTGAATCGGCTCGGCATCACGTCTCAGCCTTCATGTGTTGCGGATTTGCCTACAACACGGCCTACACGCTTACCCCGGCACAACCACCGGCCGGGCTCAGCTACCTTCCTGCGTCACCCCATCGCTTGACTACTACCCATCAGGTTCCCACGCTCCCTCAACTCAGTCCGAAGACGTCATCAAGTTCGGGTGGTTAGCACAACGAGGTTCATCAGGGACGCTCTTTCGCGGGTACGGGAATATCAACCCGTTGTCCATCGACTACGCCTCTCGGCCTCGCCTTAGGTCCCGACTCACCCAGGGCGGATTAGCCTGGCCCTGGAACCCTTGGTCATCCGGCGGAAGGGTTTCTCACCCTTCTTTCGCTACTCATGCCTGCATTCTCACTCGTGCCGCGTCCACAACTGGGTCACCCCGCTGCTTCACTCGCGGCACGACGCTCCCCTACCCATCCACACACCTGCACAAGGAATCACGTCCAAGCGAGGATAAAATGTGAATGCCACAGCTTCGGCGGTGTGCTTGAGCCCCGCTACATTGTCGGCGCGGAACCACTTGACCAGTGAGCTATTACGCACTCTTTAAAGGGTGGCTGCTTCTAAGCCAACCTCCTGGTTGTCTATGCGACCCCACATCCTTTTCCACTTAGCACACGCTTAGGGGCCTTAGCTGGTGATCTGGGCTGTTTCCCTCTCGACTACGAAGCTTATCCCCCGCAGTCTCACTGCCGCGCTCTCACTTACCGGCATTCGGAGTTTGGCTGATTTCGGTAAGCTTGTGGGCCCCCTAGACCATCCAGTGCTCTACCTCCGGCAAGAAACACGCGACGCTGCACCTAAATGCATTTCGGGGAGAACCAGCTATCACGGAGTTTGATTGGCCTTTCACCCCTAACCACAGGTCATCCCCCAATTTTTCAACATTGGTGGGTTCGGCCCTCCACGCGGTCTTACCCGCGCTTCAGCCTGCCCATGGCTAGATCACTCCGCTTCGGGTCTAGGACACGCGACTGAATCGCCCTATTCAGACTCGCTTTCGCTACGGCTCCCCCACACGGGTTAACCTCGCCACATGCCACTAACTCGCAGGCTCATTCTTCAAAAGGCACGCCGTCACCCCGCAAGGCTCCGACGGATTGTAGGCGAACGGTTTCAGGTACTATTTCACTCCCCTCCCGGGGTACTTTTCACCATTCCCTCACGGTACTTGTCCGCTATCGGTCACCAGGAAGTATTTAGGCTTACCAGGTGGTCCTGGCAGATTCACGGCAGATTTCAGGGGTCCGCCGCTACTCGGGAACACCCACAGAAGGTCAGCAACTTTCACCTACCGGACTCTCACCGTCTACGGTCAGCCATTCCAGACTGTTCGACTAGCCACTGACTTTGTAACTTCTCGAACAAGTGTCAGCTTGTTCAGCAGGGTCCCACAACCCCGACCACGCAACCCCTGACAGGTATCACACGCAGCCGGTTTAGCCTCGATCCGCTTTCGCTCGCCACTACTCACGGAATCACTAAATTGTTTTCTCTTCCTACGGGTACTGAGATGTTTCACTTCCCCGCGTTCCCTCCACACACCCTATGTGTTCAGGTGTGGGTGACACCACATGACTGGTGCCAGGTTTCCCCATTCGGACACCCTGGGATCACAGCTTGGTTGACAGCTCCCCCAGGCCTATCGCGGCCTCCCACGTCCTTCATCGGCTCCTGGTGCCAAGGCATTCACCGTTCGCCCTTGACAACTTGACCACAAAGATGCTCGCGTCCACTGTGCAATTCTCAACAAACGACCAACCCACAACCCGATCCGCCCCACACCAAACCCAACCAGAAGTTGGCGGTATGTGGAGCCAGGCCATGCCTGGCAGACTCCCAGCCCCCACCAAGGAGGGCCGGCGCGTCTCTGAAACAACAACACAACGGTTGTTCCTTCAGGACCCAACAGGGTGCTCACATTCTCCCTCAGCCGCACCAGGGAC
>NZ_JBEZEX010000066.1:0-3030 GCF_040649115.1 Micromonospora sp. NPDC049049
CCGAAGGGGAGCGTAGAGGGCTGCGCAAGCGGGAGGCACAGGGGCGCTGTCCGCAGCTCACCGTCGTGTACGTCCTGCCCGCCCTGGTGATGTACGCGGTGTTCGTCCTGCGCCCGCTCGTCCTGACGCTCCAGTACTCGCTCTACGACTGGAACGGCATCGGGGTGGCCCGCTGGGTGGGCCTGGACAACTACCTCACCGTGTTCACCGACAGCGACCTGCTGAAAATCATCGGCAACGCGATCGTCCTGATCGTCTTCTTCAGCTTCATTCCCGTCGCGCTGGGGCTGTTGGTGGCGAGCATGGTCCGCCGGATCACCACCGGCGTGTTCGGCACCGTCGTCCGGACCATCCTGTTCCTGCCGCAGGTCATCCCCCTGGTGGCGGCGGGCATCGCGTGGAGCTGGCTGCTCTCGTCGAACGGTCTGGTCAACCAGGCGCTGCGCGCGGTCGGACTGGGTGGCGTCGCCCGCGCCTGGCTCGGCGACTTCGACACGGCGCTGCCAGCCGTCGGCGTCATCGGGGCCTGGGTCCTGCTCGGCCTCTGCACGATCCTGCTGGTCACCGGCATGAGCAAGATCGACCCGGCGCTGTACGAGGCCGCCCGCATCGACGGTGCCGGTCCGGTCCGTGAGTTCCTCGCCGTGACCCTGCCCAGCCTGCGTCAGGAGATCGGCGTCTGCCTCACCGTGACGATCATCGCGGCGCTGGCGAGCTTCGACATCGTCTACATCTCCACCAGTGGCGGCCCCGGCCTCCAGACCACGGTGCCGGGCCTGGAGATCTACCGGCTGGCCTTCTCGCAGCGGCAGGTGGGGCTCGCCTCGGCGCTCGCTGTCGTACTCATGCTGCTCGTGCTGGTGTGTGTGCTGCCGATCCAGCGCCTGAGCCGAGGGGACAAGCAGTGAACTTGAGCCGTCGCGAACAGTTGACCGGCCGGGTCTTCCTGATCGCCCTGATCGTCGTCACCCTGCTGCCGTTCGTGAGCATGCTCTCGGCGGCGTTGCAGCCCCGGGGCACCGTGCCCAGCGGGCTCGAGTGGCCGTCCGACCCGCAGTGGGGCAACTTCGCCGACGCGTTCACCGCCGCGAACATGGGCGCCCTGCTCCGCTCCAGCCTGCTCATCGTGGCCGGTGTCG
Source organism: Micromonospora sp. NPDC049049 (assembly GCF_040649115.1). Lineage (NCBI taxonomy): Bacteria > Bacillati > Actinomycetota > Actinomycetes > Micromonosporales > Micromonosporaceae > Micromonospora > Micromonospora sp. NPDC049049. Next base: position 1,140 of record NZ_JBEZEX010000066.1, read on the forward strand.
TACCGGTGTCGGTGCTCATCGCGACCATGGCCGGCTTCGGGCTCGGTCAGCTGCGAGTCCCCGGTGGCCGGCTCGTCTTCGGTCTCTTCCTGCTGGGTCTGACCCTGCCGTTCGAGGCCGTGGTCACGCCGCTCTACTACCAGATGCAGGACCTCGGCCTGCTCAACACCCGCTGGGCCATCATCCTGCCGCTGATCGGGCTCTACATGCCGTTCGCGGTGTTCTGGATGCGGGCACACTTCACCAACGTGCCGGTCGAGTTGTCCGAGGCGGCCCGGGTGGACGGCAGCAGCACGTGGCAGTTGTTCTGGCGGGTCCAGGTGCCCCTCGCCCGGCCGGCGATCGCCTCGCTGACCATCCTGATGTTCCTCTGGACGTGGAACCAGTTCCTGCTTGCCATCGTCCTCGTGGACGACGCGACCAAACGCACGATGGCCGGGGCGCTCGGAGCGTTCCAGGGCCAGTGGGGCACCGACCTGGTGCTGCTGTGCGCCGGGTCGCTGCTGATCCTCACCCCGACCCTCATCGTGTTCCTGATCTTCCAGCGACAGTTCATCAAGGCCCTGATCCAAGGGTCAGTGAAGGGGTAGGCAGTGGTCACAGAGCCGCAGATCCACGGCGACGTCGACGATCGCTTCAGGCGCGTCGCCGACGTCTTCCGCGACAACTTCACCTCCCGGGGAGAGGTCGGCGCCGCGGTCACCGTCTACGTGCGGGGCCGCAAGGTCGTCGACCTGTACGGCGGGGTGGCCGACACCCGTACCGGGCGGCCCTGGGACGCGCACACGCCGGTCGTCGTCTTCTCCTGCACCAAGGGGATCCTGGCGATCTGCGCCTACCTGCTGGCCCAGCAGGGCCGGCTCGACCTCGACGCTCCCGTGACGCGCTACTGGCCGGAGTTCGGACAGCACGGCAAGGCGGACATCCCGGTGCGCTGGCTGCTCACGCACCAGGCAGGTCTGCCCGCGGTGGACCGACCGCTGACCCTCGACGAGGTGCTGGCGTGGGATCCGGTCATCAAGGCGATCGAGGCGCAGGCCCCGCTGTGGGAGCCGGGCACGGCGCACGGGTACCACTCGATGACCTACGGCTGGTTGGTCGGAGAGGTGATCCACCGCATCACCGGCCAACTACCCGGCGCGTTCTTCGCCGACACCGTCGCGGGCCCGCTCGGCCTGCGTACCTGGCTGGGGCTCCCGGCCGCCGAGAGCGACACCGTCGCCTGGGGCGTGGCACCGCCTCCGGACCCTGACCCGTTCGTGGACCCGGTCGCCGAACGGGGCATCACCATGGGCGGTGCTTTCGCCTTCCCCGCCGACGCCGACGGCCTGGTCAGCTTCAACGACGACGCCATCCGGGCCGCCGGTGTTCCCGGCGCGGGCGCGGTGAGCACCGCCGAGGGCCTCGCGCGCCTCTACGCCGCCTGTGTGTCGGAACTCCAGGGTGGGCCGCTGCTCACGGCGGCGTCGGTGGACGACGCGGTGGTGGTTCGCTCGCGTGGTCAGCAGCGGCACGGCCCGCCGGACACCGGGCAGCGCTGGGGCACCGGCTTCCTGCTGCACTCGCCACCGGCCCGGCCCTTGCTGGGTGAGCGCAGCTTCGGCCACGACGGCGCGGGCGGCAACCTGGCCTTCGCCGACGCCGAGCATCAGGTGGGCTTCGGCTATGTGGTCAACCAGATGCGCGGGATGGGCGACGAGCGCGCCAATCTGCTCACCGCCGCCCTCCGAACCTGCCTCCAGGACTGACCCCCCGGGTTCCGCCCCTGGGGGTGCCTCGGTCGATCATGAAGTTGTTGCCACGGCGCGAAGGCGGGTGTGGGGGGATAAAAAAGATAAAAAAGGCCGGGGGGGGGGAGGGCGGGGGGGGGGGGGGGGCCCCGCGGCAGGGG
>NZ_JBEZEX010000067.1:0-3011 GCF_040649115.1 Micromonospora sp. NPDC049049
TACCGAACAACCACGCAGGCCGCGCGAACGGACCGCACCGTGCGGACGGGCCGCACCGTGCGGACGGGCCGCACCGTGCGGACGGGCCGCACCGTGCGGACGGGCCGCACCGTGCGGACGGGCCGCACCGTGCGAACGGACCGCGCCGTGCGGTGGTCCCGTTACTCCGCCGCGGCGGACGGGCCGATGTTGGTCCGTGAGCCGACCACGTCCAGCACGTGGGTCACCGCCTCGGCGACCGGCACCCCGTTGCGCTGGGAGCCGTCGCGGTAGCGGAAGGAGACAGTGCCGGCGGCCACGTCGTCGTCACCGGCGATCACCATGAACGGGATCTTTTGCTGCTGCGCCGTCCGGATCTTCTTCTGCATCCGGTCGTCACCGGCGTCCACCTGGGCCCGGATGCCCTCGGCGCGCAGCGCCGCGACAAAGCCGTGCAGGTAGTCGGTGTGGTCCTCGCGGATCGGAATGCCCACCACCTGCACCGGCGCGAGCCAGGCCGGGAAAGCGCCAGCGTAGTGCTCGGTGAGCACCCCGAAGAACCGCTCGATCGACCCGAACAACGCACGGTGGATCATCACGGGCCGCTGCCGGCTACCGTCGGCGGCCTGGTACTCCAACGCGAACCGCTCCGGCTGGTTGAAGTCGACCTGGATGGTGGACATCTGCCAGGTCCGGCCGATGGCGTCACGGGCCTGCACGGAGATCTTCGGCCCGTAGAACGCCGCGCCGCCCGGGTCGGGAACCAGGTCCAGGCCGGAGGTCGCGGCGGCGGTCCGCAGCGCCTCGGTGGCCTCGGCCCAGTCTTCGTCGGCCCCGATGAACTTGGGCGAATCGTCCCGGGTCGACAGCTCCAGGTAGAAGTCGTCCAGGCCGTAGTCGCGCAGCAGGTCGAGCACGAAGCTGAGCAGCGTGGACAGCTCGCCGGCCATCTGCTCACGGGTGCAGTAGATGTGCGAGTCGTCCTGGGTCAGGCCGCGGACCCGGGTGAGGCCGTGCACGACACCGGACTTCTCGTACCGGTAGACGGTGCCGAACTCGAACATCCGCAGCGGCAGCTCCCGGTACGACCGCCCGCGCGACCTGAAGATCAGGTTGTGCATCGGGCAGTTCATCGCCTTGAGGTAGTAGTCCGCGCCCTCCAGCTGCATGGGCGGGAACATGGTGTCCGCGTAGTACGGCAGGTGACCGGAGGTCTGGAACAGCTGCGCCTTGGTGATGTGCGGGGTGTTGACGAACTCGTACCCCGCCTCCTCGTGCCGCCGCCGCGAGTAGTGCTCCATCTCGCGACGGATGATGCCGCCCTTGGGGTGGAAGACCGCCAGGCCGGAGCCGATCTCGTCGGGGAAGCTGAAGAGGTCGAGGTCCGCGCCGAGCTTACGGTGGTCGCGCCGGGCGGCCTCCTCCAACAGCTTCAGGTACGCCTTGAGCTCGTCGCGGGTCGGCCACGCGGTGCCGTACACCCGCTGTAGTTGGGGGTTCTTCTCCGACCCCCGCCAGTACGCGGCGGCGGAGCGCATCAGCTTGAACGCGCCGATCAGTCGGGTGGTCGGCAGGTGCGGGCCCCGGCACAGGTCCGACCAGCAGACCTTGTCCTCCTTGGCGTCGAGGTTGTCGTAGATGGTCAGCTCGCCGCCGCCCACCTCCATCACCTCGTCGGTGTCCAGGCCCTCGCCCTTGACCTCGATCAACTCCAGCTTGAACGGCTCGTCGGCCAGCTCGGAGCGCGCCTCGTCCAGGCTGCCGAAGCGGCGGCGACGGAACCGCTGCCCGGACTTGATGATCTCCTGCATGCGCTTCTCGAGCTTGCTGAGGTCATCGGGCTGGAACGGCTTGTCGACGTCGAAGTCGTAGTAGAAGCCGTTCTCGATGGGCGGGCCAATGCCCAGCTTGGCCTCGGGGAAGATGTCCTGCACGGCCTGGGCGAGGACGTGCGCGGTGGAGTGGCGCAGCACGTTGAGCCCGTCGGGCGACTCCAGGGTGACCGGCTCGACGACGGTCTCCTCGGCCGGCGCCCAGTCCAGGTCGCGCAGCTGGCCCTGCGGGTCGCGGACCACGACGATCGCCTTGGGACCGTTCGCGGGCAGTCCGGCCGCGGCCACCGCGTCGGCCGCCGTGGTCCCGGCGGCGACGACGACGGGGTCGGCCACGGCGGGGGTACGGGGTGCGGACACGGTGACTCCTCCAAGTGGTACGAAATGGTGCCGATCCTCGGCTCCTGCCGATGCTATCGGTCGCCCCGCCCCCGACCGGGAAGGGCACCTCCTTACCGCCGACGTTGAACCTTTCGCGCCTCGCAGCCGAACTAGAGGGTGTGGCCGGAAACCGGAACCGGCCACGCCGACACGGATGGGGGCACGACATGGCGAGCACGTACGGCGGTGGCCGTCGGCGGCGGATCGTGGCGGCGACCGCGGTGACCGCCGCTGGGCTGCTGCTCTGGCCTGGCACGGCGTACGCGGCAGACGTGACGACCACCCCGACCGAGGCCCGGCAGGGCGAGGCGGTACGGCTGGAGTTCAGCGTTCCGGAGGAGCGGGCCGGCACGAAGACCAAGCAGATCGAGGTACGGCTGCCGGCCGACGCGCCGATCGCCGAGGTCTACCCCATGTCGGTGGACGGCTGGGCGCCCCGGCTCAGCTCCCGCACCCTGGACAAGCCGCTGCCCGGCATCCACTCCTCCGGGGTGAGCACTGTGACGACCGCGGTGACCTGGGTCCGGGTGGGTGCGAGCGACCCGGGGCCGGCTCGGTTGGCGCTCTCCATGGGGCCGATGCCGCAGGCCGAGCGGCTCACCTTCGAGGTCGTCCAGACGTACGCCGATGGCACTGTGGTCCGGTGGGCGGACGCCACCGGTCCGCACCGGGCCCCGGCGCTGGCCCTGCTGCCGGCGGCGCCCGGCGCGGCGGGTCCGGCCGCGCACGGCTCCCTCACCACCGGGAGAAACGATGATAGGGTCACCGCAGCCCCCACACCGCCGCCGAACCACCGACCGGGCCGCCAGCGTGGTCCTC
>NZ_JBEZEX010000068.1:0-2261 GCF_040649115.1 Micromonospora sp. NPDC049049
GCCGCCCGGGTGCGGCAGGAATGCGCCAGTCGACTGCCGGAGTACATGATCCCGGCGGACCTCGTGGCGGTGAAGTCGATCCCGCTGAACGCCAATGGCAAGGTCGACCGGGCCGCCCTGGCCGCCTCGGTGACCGGTGGTGGGCGGGTGCACGTGGCCCCGCGTACCCACCTGGAGCGGCAGCTCGCGGACATCTGGGCGCAGGTGCTGAACCTGGAGACGGTGAGCGTCGACGACAGCTTCTTCGACCTCGGCGGTCACTCGATCAGCGCCATCGCTCTCGTCGGCGCACTGCGTACGGCCGGGATCCCCGCCTCGGTGCGCAACATCTTCCTGCACCGGACCGTCGCCGCGCTCGCCGCGAACCTCGAAGCGGAGCAGACCCCCGTCGAGCCGGCGTTCCAGCCGGTGGTCCCGTTCGCGCTACTCGACGACGCCGACCGGGCGGCCCTGCCCGCCGGCCTCGCCGACGCGTACCCCATCGCCCAGGTCCAACTCGGCATGCTCGTCAAGACGATGACCGACACCGAGCGGCACACGTACCACAACGTCTCGGCCTTCCCGATCCACGACGAGCAGCCGCTGGTCCTTGACGCGCTGCGCCGCGCCGTGCAGACGGTCGTCGACCGGCACGAGATCCTGCGGACGTCGTTCGACCTGAACGGCTACTCGGTGCCGCTGCAACTCGTGCACGCCGAGGTGCCGATCGAGGTCACCGAGCTGGACCTGCGTGGCCCGGACACCGAGGCCCGGATGAGCGCCTTCATGGCCGCCGAACGGGCCAACCCGTTCGCGCCGGATGAGGTCCCGCAGATACGCGTCGCCGGTGCGATCGGCGAGGGCAACGCCTGGTGGTTCGTCCTGACCATGTCGCACGGCATCCTCGAAGGCTGGAGCCACCACTCCCTGCTCATGGAGATCCTCGACAACTACCGGCGGCTGCGGGACACCGGTGCTCCGGTGCCCGTCGACGCGTTGCCGGTGCGCTACGCCGACTTCGTCGCCGCGGAACTGGCCGCGCTGACCTCCGCCGAGGACGAGGCGTACTGGCGGGGTGTCGTCGAGCACCCGCGCTTCGCGTTGCCTGCCGGGTGGGGCGCCCCCGACTCCGACCCCCAGTTCCAGTGCGGCACCCGGGTGCCGCTGCACGACCTGATCGACGGGCTCCGAGACCTGGCCAGCAGCACCGGCACCGCGCTGAAGAGCGTGCTGCTGGCCGCGCACCTGAAGGTGATGAGCCAGCTCACCGGCGAACTCGTCTTCACCAGCGGCCTGGTCTGCCACGGGCGGCCCGAGGTGACCGGCGCGGACCGGGTGTACGGCATGCACCTGAACACGTTGCCGATCGTGCACCGTGGCCCGGCTGCCACCTGGGCGGAGCTGATCCGGCAGACCTTCGACGCCGAGCTGGAGCTGTGGCCGCACCGGCACTACCCGCTGCCGTCGGTGCAGCGGTTCACCGACGGCGCCCGACCCATCGAGATCCTCTTCAACTACCTCGACTTCGCGCAGGTCGACACCGAGCGGGTCGGCTTCGACGACGCCGTCTACGAGGCGTCCAGTGAGTTCGACCTGCACGTCTCCACGCTGGACGGCACGCTCAGCATCCTCAGCGACCCCCACGTCGTCAGCTACCCCAACGTGCTGCGCCTGGGCGCCATGTACCGGGCGGTGCTGGAGGCGATGGTGGCGGATTCGGGTGGGGACGCGCGGGTGGTGTGTCTGCCGGCCGGTGAGGTGTCGGTGGTGTTGGCCGATGGTGACAGCGCGGTGGAGCCCGTGTCGGAGTCGGTGCTGGCGGCTGTTGAGCGCCAGGTCACGGCGGTGCCGTCGGGTGAGGCCGTCAACGGTGGGACCTTCGCGGAGCTGGATGCGCGGGCCGTGGTGCTGGGGTCGTGGTTGGCCTCGCGGGGTGTCCGTCGGGGTTCGGTGGTGGGGGTGCTGCTGGACCGGAGTGTTGATCTGGTGGCGGCGCTGCTGGGGGTGTGGAAGGCGGGGGCGGCGTTCGTGCCGCTGGACCCGTCGTATCCGGCCGGTCGCATCGCCTCGATGCTGGCCGATGCCGGTGTGTCTCGTGTGGTGACGTCGACGCGTTATGCGGATCGGTTCGCGCCTGGCGTCGAGGTTCTGGTGGTGGAGCACGCTCCGCAGGTGGAGTCGGTGGTGTTGCCGGGTGTGGTGGATCTGGATGATGTGGCGTATGTGATTTTCACGTCGGGTTCGACGGGTCGGCCGAAGGGTGTGCAGGTTTCGCATCGGGG
>NZ_JBEZEX010000069.1:0-1451 GCF_040649115.1 Micromonospora sp. NPDC049049
TCCGCACCCCGCACCTCCGGCCGCGCATCACACACCAACCCCGTGTAAAAACGCCGCTCATCAGTCAACTGACTCATCACCTTCAAATGAGCCGCATGCAGAACAGCCTTGGGTGACACCTCGAGCGTCGAGGCCAGGGCGCGGATCCGTGGGTCGAGGTCCTGGTAGCTGATCCGGTGCCGCAGCACCGTCCCGGGAGTCGAGGACGCCTCGCCCCAGCCCGACGGCGGAACGAACCTGGCGTACTCGGAAGTGATCTCCCGCCAGTACGCCTCGTCGCCCTCCGAGGCGAGCGCCGCCCGCTCGCCGGCAACGAAGTCGGCGTACCGGACCGCGGTCGGTTCCGGCGCCTCCGGCGCCATGCCCACGCACCGCCGCTCGTAGCAGCTGAGCAGCTCGGCCAGCAGGGTGTTGAGGTCCCAGCCACCTGTTACCAGGTGGCTGATCGCCACGGTGAGCCACCATCCGCCGTCGGTGCCGACGTGAGCGCTGACCCGCAGCAGCGGGGCGGGGTGCTCGGCGTCGAACGGTCGGGCCCGCTCGGCCTCGACGTAGCCGCGCAGGTGCGCCTCGGCCCGCTCCTCATCCAGGCGCAGGATCCGTACGTCGACGGGGGCCTGGGCGTGCACGAGTTGCAGCGGCACCGAGTAGGTGTGCGGGTCGAACGACGTACGCAGGGTTTCGTGCCGGTCGACGATGTCGTGCACCGCCGACGTGAGCGCTTCGGCCGAGAAGGGCTGGCGGCTGTGCACCCGGAAGCAGCGGACGATGTGGTACAGCGACCGCGTCGGGTCCTTCTGGATCTCCACCAGCATGCCGAGTTGCACCTGGGCGATGGGGTACGCGTCGGTGAGGCCGGCGGGCAGGGCTGCCCGGTCGGCGTCGTCGAGCAGCGCGAACGGGGCGACCGGCTGGAACTCCGGTGCGACCTCGGCGGCGTCCTTGGCCGTCAGGTGCGCGGCGAGCGCGGCAACGGTGCGGTGCACGAAGACGTCTCGGACGCCAATGGGGAAGCCGGCTCCCCGGAGGGCGCCGACCAGGGCCACCGCGCGTAGTGAGTCGCCGCCGAGGTCGAAGAAGCTGTCCACGACGCTGACCGTGTCGAGGGTCAGCACGCGTGCCCAGATCTCCGCGAGCTGCTGCTCGAGTTCGGTGCGGGGAGCCACGTGCACCCGGCCGGATGCTCCGACCGACGCGGCGAGGGCGGCCCGGTCGACCTTGCCGTTGGCGTTCAGCGGGATCGACTTCACCGCCACGAGGTCCGCCGGGATCATGTACTCCGGCAGTCGACTGGCGCATTCCTGCCGCACCCGGGCGGCCAGATCGGCGTCCGGTCCTTCGGGGACGTAGAAGGCGAGCAGCCGGGACTCGTCGCCGTGCACCAGCGCCACCACCTCACGCACCCCGGCCACCGCGCCGATCACCGACTCGATCTCGCCCAACTCGATGCG
>NZ_JBEZEX010000070.1:0-1225 GCF_040649115.1 Micromonospora sp. NPDC049049
GTCCATCACGAACGCGAACCGCTGCCCCGGCCGGGGCACGCCCACGTCGGCCCGGGTGACGCGGCGTCCGTCGACGTCCAGGTGCCCGACGCGGATCAGCTCGCCGACGGCCGGCCCGGCGATGCCGTACGCGGCCAGCTTCTCCGGCAGCATCCGGTGCCCGTCCGGCTCGACCAGCCGGTAACCGTACGTCTCGATGGGGTGCCGGAGCCGGCGTGCCTCCAGCGTGCCGCAGCGCAGGGCGATCCGCTGCCCGTCCGCCTCGACGGGCTCGACCCGCAGCTCGGCGGTCTCGTAGAACGAGGTGGCATACCGCAGTCGGGCGAAGTATTCGGCGCCGCCGGCGGGAAAGTGCACAGCGACCGGGTGGGCCACCCGGTCCAGGGAGAGCCGCTGGATGGTGCCGGGCAGGCCCAGGCAGTGGTCGCCGTGGAAGTGGGTGACGCAGATCCGGGTCAGGTCGGTGGCGGTGACGGTGGTGTGCAGGAGCTGGCGCTGGCTGCCCTCACCCGGGTCGAAGAGGATCACCTCGTCGTCCCACCGCAACACGTACCCGTTGTGGTTGCGCTGACGGGTCGGCGCCTGGCTGGCCGTCCCCAGCACCACAAGCTCGCGCATGGACATCGCCACTCCCGCGGATATGGAGCGACCCCCGGGGCGCTCCGCGCATGTGCGCGGGCCGGCTGGACTTGGCCGGCACCCCGGGGGTCGGGTGGCTGTCGTGGATTCGCCGCACCGCTGCCACACGGTCTCGACGATGGTGCTTTTGCCCGCCTCGCGGCAGACCGATCACTGTCGAGGACAGCGGCTAGCTGACAGCCACCTCACGAGTCCGATTGCTATACAAGTCTGGACCACCTCCTTTCACGTGTACGGCCACGTTATCGAGTTCTCGTCGGGCTCGGCAACGGATTTCGATCACAGGCCGAACGGGAATGCCCGGACACCTCCGGGGGTGGCCGAACGGCGGTGGCTCAGGTGGCGAAGGTCGGATCGGCGTACCCCATCGCCCTCATCTTCGCCGCAGTGAATCGGCTGCCGGCCCGACCCGCTGCGACTCCTCTTCATCGAGGTGGCGGGCGATGGGCTCCAGAAACACGTCCATGCCGTACGGGTCGCAACGGGTTGGAGCCGCACAGCCGTCGGGGCGCGGCCACCCTCGGTGCGGATCTGGAGCGGAAAGTCGCCGGTCTCCTCCACCCGATCCATCTTCACCTGGTCGAGC